>NZ_JALJAZ010000002.1 GCF_022899245.1 Falsirhodobacter halotolerans | reverse complement strand
CAGCCCGGCGGCGCAGATCCGGCTTGGGCAGGGGATGCTGGACGCAGGCCAACCCGAACGTGCGGCGACGGCCTTTCGTGCCGCCCTGAACACCGCGCCGGAGAATGGCCCCGCGCTTTTGGGTCTGGGCACTGCGCAGTTGCGCGCGGATCAGGTGGAGGGCGCGGCCCGCACGCTGGCCATCGCGGCGCCCAAGGTGCGCAGCTCGGCGGCCTACAACCGGCTGGGAACAGCGCTGATCCTGACGGGCCAACCGCCCGAGGCGGAGGCCGCGTTCCGTCAGGCCCTGAAGCTGGAACCGGCCAATCTGGACACGCAGTCCAACATCGCGCTGGCGCAGGCGCTGGCGGGCCAGCCCGCCGCGGGGGCTGAGACGGCGCGCGCCGTCACAACCTCCCCCCGGTCCGAGCGGCGGCATTACCGCAATCTCATGTTGATCCTCGTGCTTGCCGGGCAAGAGGACGCGGCCCGTGCGGTTCACGTTCCCGACGATGGCGAGGCCGACCGTCGCGCGTTCATCGCCGAGGCGCGCAACATCCGGTCCATCGCCACCCCCGCCGGTAAGGCGCGCGCGATCGGTCTGCTGGCGGGCGGCTGACATCTCAGTTCAGCCGGTCGGTGGTGGACAGGCCGTCTTCGGGCAGACGTTCGGGTGGGGGGGCGGTGCCATCGATCACCCGACGTGCCGCCCGCGCCTGCGGCGCGGCCATGGCCGGACCGGGGGTGCGCCCACGCATCAGGTCCGACGGCGCGGCCGCCATCATCTGAAGGTTCAGCGCGTTGGCGCATCCCGGCGGCAGATAAAGCGGGTCCGCCGCCACGTCGGGCGTGATGCAGGCATCGGGCACCATGCGGCCGGAGGCTGCTCCCTTCTGAACCAAGCCACCCCCAAGATACTGGTAGTTCGGAGAATAGGGCAGCGGATCGCGGGCCGGAACTGAGCAAGCCGCCAGCGCAATAAGGGGAAGAAGGAACAACTTACTGAACATAAAATCCAAACCCTGCATTCGTTTTTGGACGGTTCACCTCGGCCACCGGCTCCGACAAGGCGCCGCGCGGACTGTCGAGCGGGGTCTTCAACGTGCGCGCGCTGACCGGCTCCACCAGATAGGGGGTGATGAGGATCACCAGCTCCGTCTCATTGCGCCGGAAGCGCGAGGATCGGAACAGCTGGCCGAGAATCGGGATATCCCCCACCAAGGGCACCTTGTCGATCTGCTGGGCCTGATCGCGTTGGAACAGGCCCGCGATGGCAAAGGTCTGGCCGGATCCCACCTCCACGGTCGTGTCCGCCCGGCGCACCTGAAGGGAGGGGACCGACAGGTTGGCGATGTCGATCATCCCCTCGCCCGACAGGCTGCTCACCTCGGGCCGGACCCGCATGGAAATGCGGTCATTGGGCAGAAGTGTCGGCGTGAACAGGAGCGAGACGCCGAACTGCTTGTATTCGATCCCCACCTGATCGCGGGTCACGGGCACGGGGATCGGAATTTCGCCCCCGGCAAGGAAGCTTGCCGTTTCGCCCGTCACGGCGGTGATGTTGGGTTCGGCAAGAACGGTCAGGATGCCGTTCTGCTGCAACGCCTCCAACAGCGCGTCAACCCGCGCGCCGGTGCCGCCGATCCCCAGCCCCGCGCCGCCCCCGCCCATCACGCTGCCGAAGGTGAAGGAATCCCCGCCCCGGAACACGTCCCAGGTGATGCCATAGCGCAGAAGCTGGTTGCGCGACACCTCGGCGAAACGCACCCGGATGTTGATCTGGTTGGAGCCGGACAGAGTGGTGTTGTTGAAGACCGGCTCCTCCTCGCCCGCGAACGCCTCCATCGCATCGGCGGTGTCCATCGCCTCTTGCAAGGACCGGGCGTTGCCATGGGCGACGGGGGCGTCCTGAAACAGGCGAAGGCTGATGGTGCTGGTGGGTTGGGCGCGGCGCTGGCCGCTGGCAAGCGCCCCCGCATCGGCCGTGACGCGCAGGTCCACCTCGCCCACCGTCACCTCGTCATCGCTCAGCGCGATGAGGTTGGTGCGTCCTTCGGTCAGGGCGTGGATATAGGCCATCTCGGGCGAGATCACGCGCACATCCGCCACCGTCGCATCGGCCAGAAACACCTGCGACACGGGTTCGTCGAAGCGCAGGATGCGCCCGTCGCCCACGGACAGGGACAGGGCCTCGCCCCCCCGTGCGTCCACCGTCTGGGCCGTCACAGCCAAGGGGAAAAGGAGCGCCAGACACAGGCAGGCAAAGGTCGTCATTCTTCGGATCATCGGGACAGTCGCATCAGGCAGGGTGTGGAAGGGCAGGGCCCGGAGCGGGCGGCAGGCTCCGGGCACCCCGTCCGGACGCGGGAAGGGCCAGAGTAAGGAGCGATTGCACCGAATATTCGGGCGCAATCTCGGCATAGGACAGGACAGGCACGTCGATTCCATGACGCAGCAGAAGTTGGCGAAGTCCGTGGCGCAGGTCGCCGGCCGTCAGCACCACGGGGGCGGGCCCTTCGCCGTCGTGGCGGATCTGGTCGATCAGGGTGCGGGCCTGCGCCTCGGTCGGGTGAAGGCCGGGGCCCATGCCGGTGGTGCGGGCGGTGGCGCGCAGCGCATCCTCGGTCGCGCGGTTGGTGATGCGGGCGGCGATCACGCGGTTCATGCGGGCGTGGCGGTGGCAGATCTGCCGCGCCAACGCGATGCGCGCGCGTTCCGTAAGCGAGGCGGTGTCGCCATCGCGTGGCGCCCATTCGACCAACGCTTCCAGAATGGCGCGCATCTGCACGATCGGCACACCTTCCTCCACAAGTCGCCGCAGGATGTCCGAAAGGCGGTTGAGGGGCAGGACCCGGCCCGCTTCGCGCACCAGTTCGCCGTAATCATCCTCCATCGCGGTCAGCATCTCGCGTGTTTCCTGGATGCCGATGAAATGCGCGGCATAGGCGCGCAGCGCCCGGTCAAGGCACCGCGTCAGCACGTCAGGCGCATCGAACGCGCCGATCCCGGCCCGGTCCAGTGCAGCGCGATGTTCCTGTGCCACCCAGATGGTGCGCGACCCGTCGATCAGCCCCGGCCCGTCGACATAGGGGACATCCAGCAGATCCAGATGGACGGGATCGTCGTTCAGCAAAAGGCGACCTGCCGGAATGTCGCCTTCGCGGATCGGCACACCGTCCAGATCCACACGGAAGCGGTCGGGGGGAAGGGCGGGATCGACGCGCAGTTCCACTGCCGGAAACTCGGGCCCAAGATCGTCGCGCAGGTGGCGACGCAGATCGTCGGTATCGCGGCGGAAGCGTTCGGACCACAAGGATTGACCCAATGTCGGCCCGGCATGGACCAGCAGCTTGTGACGCACCGCGCCATCGGAAATCAGCCGGTCGTCGGGGGCATCCGGCAGGGCGGGCATCTCGGGGGGTGGGGCATCCTCTGCCCTGAGGGCGGGGCGGGCCCGCACCAGCGCGCCCATGCCGGCAAACGCCGCCGCCAGGACCAGAAACACCAGCGTGGGAAAACCCGGAACCAGCGCCGCCCCCGCCAGCACCACCGCCGCCAGAAAAAGCGGGCGATGGTCGGAGCCAAGCTGATGCAGGATCTCCGTCCCCAGATCGCGATCCGCCTCGCTGGCCACACGCGTGACCACGGTGCCCGCCCCAAGCGAGATCATCAGCGCCGGGATCTGCGCGATCAGGCCGTCGCCCACGGTCAGCAGCGAATAGGTGTGCCCCGCATCGCCGAAGGTCATGCCGTGGGTGACCATGCCCACGATCAACCCGCCCAGCAGGTTGACGAACACGATGATGAGACCCGTGATCGCATCGCCCTTGACGAATTTCATCGCCCCGTCCATCGCGCCGTAAAGCTGGCTTTCCCGTTCCAGCCGCCCGCGGCGAATGCGGGCCTCCGATGCCTCGATCTCGCCCGCGCGCAAGTCGTTGTCGATCGCCATCTGCTTTCCCGGCATCGCATCAAGCGTAAAGCGCGCGGCCACTTCGGCCACGCGTTCGGCGCCCTTGGTGATGACGATGAACTGCGCCGCCGTGATGATGAGGAAGACGACAAGGCCGACGATGACCTCCCCCCCAATGACGAACTGGCCGAAGGTCTGGACGATGTCGCCCGCATCCGCCTGCAGCAGAATCAGCCGCGTCGTGGTGATCGACAGGGCAAGGCGGAACAGCGTGGCCAGCAGAATGATCGGCGGCAGGGCCGAAAAATCCGAAGGCCGCCCGATATAGAAGGCCACGACCAGGATCAGAAGGCTGAGGGCGATGTTCACCGCGATCAGCACGTCCACCAGCAGCGTGGGCAGCGGGATGACCATCATCACGACCGCCAGCATCATGAACGTCGCCACGATCACATCCGACCGCTGCGACGCCATCCGTGCCAGCCGGGCAAGGGGGGACAAAAGCGCGTTCACGCCGCGTCCCGCCCGGCGACATAGGCGGCAAAGCAGCGCCGGGCCTCGGCCTCGTCGCCCGTCATCCACAGGGCGCGGGCGCGCAGCAGGGTGGCGGCCTGCGTGCCCTCCGGTTCCAGCACGGCCAGTCGGTCAAGGGCGGCGAGCGCGCGGGCCGAGGAGCCGTTCTCGATCAGTGCCGACGTCAGGGTCCGCAGGATCCCGCCGCTGTCGGGGGCAATCTGGTTGGCCAGAAGCAGCAGCACCAAGGCCCGCTGCCCCCGGCCCGCCCGAAGATAGAGATACCCCAATGCGTGTAGAAGGTCGGCGGAATCGGTCGTGCGGGTCATGCCGGGCCGCCTTCGTCCTTGGTCAGCCGGCTGCGGATGTCGCGTTGGCTGGCGATCTCTTCCTCCAGCAGGGCGCGGGTGATGGCGTGGGTGTCTTCGGGCATGTCGAGCGTGGGCAAAACCTTCTCCGCGACATGCGCGAGGATGTCGGTCATCCGGCCGGACGCGAAGATGCCCGGATCGGCGACCTCGGGCATGGTCAGGGCCTCGATCTCGTTGCGCAAGGATCGCCCGGTGGCATTGGTGCCCCGGCGGCGCTGATGCAGGATCGCATCGAAAGCGGCGATGCGGGCGCGCGTGACGGGATCCGCCCCCTGACCGGCGGCCACAAGGGCGCTGTCCAGTCGGTGACGATCGCCGGGGCCGTGGCGGGAAATACGGCTCATGCCGCGTTCCTGTGGATGCGGGATGACGTCATAAGGTCAGATGGAACTCGGTGCTGCCCTGGGCGACGGTGATGCGCCCCGGCGTGATGGATTTCAGCATCCAGCCGTCCTGCAGCGCGGCCCCGGGATAGCGCCGCTCTCCGCGCGCATCGACCACATAGGGATCTGGGCCGAACCACACGGCCTGGAAGGCGAAGGAGGGGGGGGCGGCGACAGGCCGGAATACGACTTCGGCCGTCAGAACATGGGTTGCGCCATAGGTGCGGTCGAACCAACGGCGGATATCCTGCCAGACCTCCCTCCGGTCGTCCGTAAGGTCGCCCACGACGTTCAGACGATGATCGGTCGCCGAGACGACGAGCGGAAGGTCCGCCTCTGCGATCCGGGCACGCAGGGCATCGGGGGCGGATGTGTCGACCGGCGCAGAGGGCACGACGGTCGGTTCGGCGGGGCGGTCCTGCACCTGGGCCTGACCGACGCCGGTGACGTGCGAGGTGTAGGTCAGCCCGAACGCCAGCGCAAACAGCGCGGCCGCACCTATCAGCCATCCGCGCCGCCGCCCTTCCGCCATGACCGGACGTCCCACACGGATGGTCGTGGACCCGAGGGTCAGGATGGCGGGCATGACCACACGGGTTCCGTGACCCCGCTGCACCGGCACCCGGCCTTCGATGCCGACATCGCCGCCAAGCGCGTCCACCGCCATCTGTCGACCGTGAAACCGCAGGCGCAGATGGTTCGCCACCACGCCCTCATCGGTCAGAAGGATATCGGACTGCGGCCCCGATCCGATGGTGCATACGTCGCCATGGACCGGTGCATGGGCCCCGCGATGCGCGCCGTCCAACACGGACACGACACGTGCGGCAGGGGCCGGCCGCGCGGGAAGGAGGTGAAGAAGGGCCAAGAGGGTCGCCTTGAATTCCGGGGGTGGGGTGGGGCAGGCGATGGTCCGCCTGCCGCCGGTCGTCAGTTCTGCGGACGCTGTTTGGTCGCGTCGAGCTCGGTTTTCTTCTCGGTCGTGATCTCGGTGATCTTGGCCGATTTCTCGATCGCGCGGTCGAACGCCGCTTCCATGCTGGCGATGGCGGCGTCGGAACCGCCCGAAGCGGCAGGTGCGTTGGTCGTGGCCATGATATCTCTCCTGGCGTTTGTGTCTGTCGATCGGGAGGCACAAAGCATCCCCGACGGCATTCGATCTGTTCGATCCGTCGGGGTCAGGTAGACAGTCCCAATGTAAAGCTTTTGCATCGGTTCCAGAAAATTTTCCGAAAAACTCATTTTCTGTTAACCGTCATAAAACCGTGTCCTGTGCGTGGTTCTCCATGGGTCATGACAAGCGCCCTCATTCCTTCCCGTGGACTGGCCCCCCTTCTGGCAACGCTGACGGCATTCGCCTGCGGCCCGGCGGCGGCGCAGGTCTGGGCGGACCGGCCCTACGACTATGTCGTGCTGGATCAGGATATCCGCACCACGTTGCAAGAGTTCGGCCGCAACATGGGCGTGTCCGTCCAGCTGACCGACGCGGTGCGGGGTCGGGTGCGGGGCCGGGTAGAGGGCGAGACGGCTGGCGACTTCATCGAAACGCTGGCGCGCACCCACGGCCTTGTCTGGTATGATGACGGCGCCGTTCTGAATGTCAGTGCGGCGCGCGAATTCGCCACCCACCTTGTTTCCGCAGGCGATCTGAACGCCGAGGCCGCGTTGCGCCAGATGCGCGATCTGGGCCTTGTGGACGATCGTTTCACCCTGCGGGCGACCGAGGGCGGGGGGGTGATCTCCGTCTCCGGCCCCCCGGCCTATGTGACGATGGTCGAGGATTTCGTCCGCAATCAACGCCCCGCCCTTGCCGCCGCGGGCGATGACCCGCGCGTGCGCGTCTATCGCGGTCGCGTCGGGATCGAGGATGTCCCGACCGCGCCCACACCCGAAAACTGACCCACCAGAAGGACGCAACCCCATGGCCATCTCCCCCGTTTCCGGCTCCGATGCCGCAGCCTCCGCCACCACCGGCGAGACCGCCTTCGACACAGCCATCCAGAACGCCCAGTCCAACGAGATGACCCCCGAGATGGAAGAGATGATGGGCGAAGGCATGATCAAGGTCGGCGGCCAGATGATCATGATGCCGCTGGCCAACGATATCCTGAAAGAGGCGATGTCGGACGAATGACCGGGGCAGAGATCGGAGCGGTTCCGGCAGCCGCCCCCCAGACCGACACGCAAAACCTGTTCGAACACGCCGCGCTTCATGCGCAGGGTCTGTCCGAAGGGGCGGGGCCCGCGCAACTGGGCGGAGAAGTGTTGCAAAGCCTTCAGGGCTATGCCGAACGCAGCGGAACCCTGGCCGAACGCGCCGGGCAACGGACAGGCGAGGTGCCGCCCCCCGAACTGGTCTCCGCGTCCGGCGCGCCGGTGCCCCCGGCGCCCGACCCCGCACGGGAGGTGAGCGGACCGCAGATGGATCGGGCGATAGAATCGCTGGGTCTGATGTTCGATCATGCGATCGAAACGCAGCTTGTCGTGCGGGGGGCCACGCAGGTCTCGGGCGCGGCCAACACCCTTTTGCGAGGGCAGTAATGGGCGTGATGCCCCTTCACAGGCTGCGTCTTGCGGCGATGGCGGGGCTGCTCGCCCTCGCCGCGTGCCAGGAAGACCTCTATACCGGCTTGGACGAACGTGAGGCGAACGCCATCGTCGCCACGCTGGACCGGGCGGGCATTCCCGCCCGCCGCACGGTTCAGGATGACGGCGATATGCGCGTGACCATCGACGGCGCGCGGTTTGCCGAAGCGGTCGGTGTGCTGGAAAAGGCGGGCCTGCCCCGTCAGCAATTCGCATCCATGGGCGAGGTGTTCCGCCAAGAGGGGCTCGTGGCCTCTCCCATGCAGGAGCGGGCGCGCCTGCTGTTCGCCCTGTCCGAGGAACTGTCGCGCACCGTGACCGAAATCGACGGCGTGCAATCGGCCCGGGTGCACGTGGTGCTGCCCGAAAACGACCCCTTGCGACGTGATGCGGTGCCGTCATCGGCTTCGGTTTTCCTGCGGCACGATGCGGGGTTGAACGTCGCGCCGCTGATCCCGCAGATCAAGACGTTGGTGGCAAACGGCATTGCCGGGCTGACTTATGACAAGGTGTCCGTCGTGCCGGTGGCCGCCGCCATGCCGGATTTTGCCGAACGCGGGCCGATGCTGGTGTCCGTGCTGGGCGTCTGGATGGTGGAGGGAAGCCGGGGCTGGTTCCTGACGCTGGTGGGAGGGCTTGTGCTTCTTTGCGCAGGTTTGGGCGTGGCCGTGGCCATCTTGCGGCGGCGGGCGCGGCACGATTACCGGCTGGAGATTCTGGAATGACGCCGCACCCCCTGCGTCTGGCGCGCCATCTGGGCCGGGACGTCCCCGAAACGCTGGCGGCCCGGCTTTTGGCCGAAGCGCGATTTGCGGACCGAATCGCCACGCTTTTCCCCGAGGGAGAGCCGTTGGGCGATCCCGACGCGCGGATCGCGGCGATGGACATGACGGCGCTCGACCGGCTGGCCCTGCGTGCGGGGGCGGTGATCCATGCCGACCGCCTTCTGCGCGAGATACGGGGGCCGGTCATCGCGGACTGGACCGCGCGGTTCGGCGCGGATGCCTTGGCGCTGGCCCGCGCCCACGCCGATCTGGCCCTGGCACGCCCGGAAACGGCCCTGGCGGAGGAGGACGGGCGCGCCTGTCTGGGGGCGTGGATTGCCGCCCTGCCGCCTGCGGCCAAGGCACGTCTGTCTCTTTTGTGGCCGGACGAGGATGCGGTTCCGACGCCGGGCGATGCGGTGTTTCGCGACCACGGTCCCGTGGTGATCCGGCGATTGGCAGAGGCGGTATGACCGACCTTCCCGAACGCCCCCACACGCGCCTTTTGCGCGCGTCCGAGGCTGTTGCATGGACGGACGGTTTCGCCTTCCTCGATGCGGCCCGGACGGAAGCGGCCCGATTACGCGCAACAGCTGCGGCCGAGGTTGCGGCGGCGCGCGCCGAAGGCCGTGCGGAGGGGCGCACCGAAGGCGCGATGGAGGCGGCCCGCATGGTGCATGATGTGCGCGCCGCGCTGGACCGGCATCTGGCCGGGGCGGAGGGACAGATCATCGAGTTGGTGATGACGATCCTTCGCGACACGCTGGCCGGGATCGGGGATGCGGAGATGATTGTCCGTGTCACGCAAGCGGCGCTGCGCACGCTGCGCGGCATGCATGACCTGACGCTTTCGGTGCCCGTTGCGCATGTCGCAGAAGTCGAGGAACGGATCGCCGAGATGGGGGCGACACGCATCCGCGTGGCCCCGGACCGCCTGCTGACGGGGCGGCAATGCGTGCTGACGGACGCCGACAGCAGCATTGACCTGGGCATCGACGCCCAATTGGCGGTGCTGCGCGCGGCGATGGAGAGGGCGGTGTGATCGACCTCTCCGCCATTCTGCCGCGCCTGACCCGTGCCGTCGCCGGCGCCGAGTCCCGCCCCGTGCGCGGACGCCTGCGCGAGGTGCGGGGTATCCTGGCCGAGGCCGCGATCCCCACGGCCCGCATCGCCGAACTTTGCCATCTGCGCGATCCGGTCAATGGACGCATCGTCCCGGCCGAGGTGATCGGATTTCGCGGCGATGTGGCGATCCTGTCGGCTGTGGGCGATCTTCAGGGCCTTTCCTCTCGCTGCGAGGTGATCCCGACGGGGGCGACGCTTCGGGTGCGGGTTGGGGACGGACTTCTGGGGCGCGTGATCGACCCGATGGGCGGGCCGTTGGACGCCCGCCCCGCCCCCTGCGATGGCCATGTGCGCCCGGTGGAGGTCGATCCCCCCCGCGCGATGGATCGCGACCCGATCCGCTCCCCGCTCGCATTGGGCATTCGGGCCATCGACGGGCTGATCACCGTGGCCGAGGGTCAGCGCATCGGCATTTTTGGCGAGGCGGGGGTGGGGAAATCCTCCCTTCTCGCCTCGATCATTGCGGGAACCGAGGCGGATGTGATCGTCATCGGCCTGATCGGGGAACGCGGGCGCGAAGTGCGCGAATTGCTGGACGCGCGTCTGCCCGTCGCCGCACGGGCCCGCACGGTGGCGGTGGTCGCGACCTCGGACCGTCCGGCGATCGAACGAGTGAAGGCCGCGCACACCGCGACGACCGTGGCCGAACATTTCCGCGATGCCGGCGCGCGGGTGCTCTTGGTGATGGATTCGATCACCCGGTTCGCCCGTGCGCAGCGCGAGGTGGGGCTGGCGGCGGGCGAGCCGCCCACCCGGCGCGGCTTTCCCCCTTCATTCTTCTCGGCGCTGCCCCGCCTTCTGGAACGGGCGGGGCCGGGAAAGGGCGGGTCGATCACCGGCCTTTACACCGTTCTGACCGAAGGGGATGTGGCGATGGATCCTGTAGCCGAGGAGGTAAAGTCCATCCTCGACGGTCATATCATGCTGTCACCCGATCTGGCCGAGCGCGACCATTTCCCCGCCATCGACATCCTTCGCAGCCGCAGCCGCCTGATGGGGGCGGTGGCCTCGGACCGCCATCGCGATCTGGCGACCCGCATCCGCGCCAGTCTTGCCGCCCATGAGCAGGTGGAGTTGCTGTTGCGCGTGGGCGAATACGCGTCCGGGTCGGATCCGGCGGTGGATGACGCCATCGCGCGCCACCCCCGGATTGAGGCGTTCCTGCGCCAGCCCCCCGCCGAGGAGGGCGACCTGCCCGACACCCTGCGCCGCATGGAGGCGATCTTCTCATGACCCGCCGGTTCGATTTTTCCACCCTTCTGACCCTGCGCGTACGGCGCGAGGACCGGGCGGCTCTTGCCACGGCGGGGGCCACCCGGTCGGTGGATCAGTGCCGTCGCGCCGTCACCACCGCCGAAGATGCCCGCAATTCGCACGACATGCGGCAGGCGGCACTCGACGCCCGGTTCGACGCGGTGCGCGAGATCTCCCACGCCGATCTCCATCTGGACCGCGCGCGGGTGCTTCACGCCGACCTGGGACGCGACGCCCTGACCGCCGATATCGAAACGGCCCGCGCGGCGGTGGAGCAGGCGGTGGCGGTGCAGACCACATGCCGGGCCGAATGGCATGCGACCCGCGCCAGGACAGAGGCGCTCAGGGCTCTGGCCGCACGCCACCGTCGCGCGGCGCAGCGCCGTCATGACGCGCGCACCGAGGACGACGGCGCATGGTGAACGACATGCCTTTCCAACGATGGATGACGGCCGACATTCCCGCCGTTCCGCTGATCCTTGCCGGCGTCGGGATACACCTGTCCTTCGGAACGTGGACGGAGCCAGAGGATCGCCTGCCGCTGCCTTTTACCGTGGGAGGAATGGCGGCGCGCCTGCATCTGCCACGGGGCCTTGCCGCACGGCTGACAGCCCCGGCGGGGGTGCCCGAAAGCCCTCTTGCCTTGGGGCTGCTTGTCGAACTGGCCTGTCTCGACCTTGTGCGCGGGCTGGAAGATGTGTTGGACCGCCCCGTCCGTCTTGGCATAGGGGACGGAGGGGGTGCCATCCGCCTGACGCTGAACCTCGGCGAATGGGCGGTGCCCGCCGAAATGGACCCCGATCTGGCCCTCCTTCTGTCGGCGGCGCTGGAGAAGATGGATCCCGCGCCGCACCCGGACCCGGTGCCGAACGATGTCTCCGTGCGTCTCGAGCTTGGTCGGCAGATCCTGACGCCTGCGGAAATCGCCACGCTGGCCGTGGGCGATGTGGTGATGTTCGATCCCGGCCCCCCGCGCGCCATGATCGGCGATCGGGTGGCGGCGGTGACGGTGGACGGGGCGGGGGTGACGCTGCGTTCTGCCTTCCTGCCCGCGCCGACACCTGTTCCGCACCCGGGACACGTGACGGTAAGCGCCGAACTTGCCCGCACCACCCTGCCGTTCAAGAGGCTGGAGACCCTCGGCCCCGGCGAGGTCCTGCCCCTGGCGGTGTTCGACGCGACCGTCGCCGATCTGGTGGCGGGCGACCGGATCCTTGCCCGCGGCAATGCCGTCGCCTTGGGCGCGGGCACCGGCCTGCGCCTCATCTCTGTCTGCGAGGGGCCATGACCGAATTCCAGCCCAACCTTCTGTCCATCATCGCAGTCGTGTCCACCATCGGTCTTTTGCCGTTGGCGATCGTAACGATGACGGGGTTTCTCAAGATCTCGGTCGTGCTGTTCCTGATCCGCAACGCGCTCGGCGTGCAGCAATCGCCGCCGAACCTCGTCCTTTACGGGATTGCGCTGATCCTGACCGTCTATGTCACGACGCCGCTGGTCGGAAACATGTATCTGGCGCTGGAACGCAGCCCCGTGGACCTTCAGACGCTGGACGGGCTGCGCGCCGCCGCCGAGGCCGTGGCCGCCCCCTTGCGCGATTATCTGGAACGGTTCGCGAGCGAGCGGGAGCGGGCCTTCTTCATGGAAGCCTCCGCCTCGGTCTGGTCCGATGAGGCGCGTTCGGCCTTGCGTTCGGACGATCTGATCGTACTGATCCCGGCCTTTGTCGCCTCTGAACTGACTCGTGCGTTCGAGATCGGGTTCCTGCTCTACATCCCCTTCCTCGTGGTCGATCTGATCGTGGCCAACGTGCTGATGGCAATGGGGATGATGATGGTGTCGCCCACGCTCATCTCCATCCCGCTGAAGATCTTCCTGTTCGTGGCGGTGGAGGGGTGGTCGCGCCTGATGCACGGCCTGATCCTGAGCTATGGGGGCTGAATGGGACAGGATGTTTTTCTGGCCGAGATGAACCGCGCCCTGATGGTGGTGCTTCTCGTATCGGCGCCTGCGCTGATCGTTGCCATCGTGATTGGCGTATCGGTGGGGTTGTTTCAGGCGCTGACCCAGATCCAGGACCAGAGCCTGCCGCAGGCAGTCAAGCTGGTGGCGGTGATGCTGGTCTTGCTGGTCGTGGGGGGCCTCATGGCCGCGCAGGTCGGGCAGTTGGCCAGCCACATGCTCGATATCTTCCCCGGCGTCACGCGGTAGGCGGGTGGATCTGACCGCCGTCACCTCCGCGCTGACCGAACTGGCCTATCCGCTGCTGGTCGCGGCCTCGGTCGGGGTGGCGCGGGCGATGGGGATGATCCTGCTGACGCCCGCGTTCATGCGATTGGGGCTGACGGGGATGATCCGGTCGGCCGTGGCGTTTGCCGTGGCGCTGCCGGTGGTGCCCGCCGTGTTCGCCGGGCTGGACGGGACGGCACTGCCGTCCGCGCTGGACCTTGCGGGGCTGGTGATGAAGGAGATGGCGGTGGGGGCGGTGATCGGCCTTTTGTTCGGCATTCCTTTCTGGGCCGCCGAAATGGCGGGGGAACTGGTGGACCTTCAGCGCGGATCGACGATGTCGCAATTGGTCGATCCATCCTCGGCGGGGGAATCCTCGGTCACGGCAACGCTGTTCACGATCGCGCTGATCACGCTGTTCTTCATGTCGGGGGGATTTCTGTTCCTGCTGGACGGGTTCTATCGCAGCTATGCCTTCTGGCCCGCAGACGCGTTCCTGCCTGTCACGGGCGGTGCGGGGGCACAGGCGCTTCTGGGGCTGTTGGACCGGATCATGCAGATCGCCGTGGCCCTGATCGCGCCGGTGGTCATCGTCATCCTTGTTGTGGACGTGATGCTTGCCTTCTTGTCGCGGATGGCCCCGCAGCTTCATGTCTTCGACCTGTCCATGGCGGTGAAGAACCTGATCCAGGCCGGCGTGATGGTGCTGTATCTGATGTTTCTGGCGCCGTTGATGTTCGATCAGGTCATGGCCCTGGACGGATTGATGGACCGGATGGGCGCGGTCTTCGCGCGCTGAAGCCCCCGGCTTCTGAAAAGCCGGGGGCAGGCGGGCTCAGTTTTGCGGACGCTGCTTGGAGGCGTCGAGCTCGGTCTTCGCCTCGGTCGTGATTTCGGTGATCTGCGCCGATTTGGCGATCGCGCGGTCGAAGGCGTCCTGCATGGAGGCAATGGCCTGTGTCGCGGTTCCATCCAGCCCGCCTGCCGCGGCCCATTCGAAATTCCACACGCCTGAAAAGTCGTCCTTGCGGGCCACGTCATGCGTCTCGATCGCGGTAAACACGGCGTCGTGGCGCAACATATAGGCTGCGGCGGCGGACACGTCCGCGTTGAACGCGCCGTTTCTGTTCTCTGCCATCGTCTGAAGATCGGCCTTGTGGACCGCACCCTTGCCTTTGGCATTCATGTGATCGGCAATGATCCGCGAGGATTTCGCGATGTCGAGGCTCTGGTCGAACGAAGAACGCTGCGTGGCGGCTGCCGGGACGGCGTTGGTTGTCGGGGTGGAGATAGACATGGCGGACCTTCTTTGCTGAATGCGATGCGCCGACATTGCCCGACATGTGCGACGACTACATGAAAGGTTTCGTTCATCGAGATTTTGGCTGTGACGCCTCTGTGTAGGGGTTATGTCGAGAGCTGCAAACATACGGGGAAATCGCGTGGAATTGACATCTCGGGTCGGTATTGCGACCTCATGTAAGCGGGATCACGGCTAGGATTCTCTTTATTATATCACATAATTTCTCTTACCATACGATCTTGCGTAAGCGGGGGCACACGTATCCTACTACTGAAATAATGGCCATTTAGGCCCTCATTTTGTCCATTAGACAACTAATTGTTGTCCATTGGCATGGTTGGAACCCGATAATACTGCATAGTTTCAGAATGCTACGTGAATGCGATCGAGCCAGACCCCCGCTGTGATCCGGCGTCTGAGCCGCAAGTCGGCTCGTTGACCGTTGGGCCGCTGCCCGGCATGGTTGCTCCCATGTCTTCCGGAGTGTTGGAACGTTCTGTGCGTAGCCCGATCCCCGGAGTTTCCTAATCATCACGTCTCCGTCGGAAAGCACCGCTTCTCCGAACGGCGGAGCCATGCCTCGAAGGTCAACACGATGTTGCGACACAAAGCCCATCCGGACCCCAGCCATGAAGCCCATCGGTCGCAGGCGCAATCACCACCGCGTTTGCCCAATAGGATGCGCGTTCGCCCCTACTGAGTTGAACGCCGCCCCCCTGCCCTGACCCCATCTCTACTGTAATAGCCCGGCCTGTTTCTGGCCGCTGATGCCGCTTTGCCGCTTTGCCGCTTTGCCGCTTTGCCGAAAGGATACCTCCATGTTCCGCAAGCCGTCTATCAAAGCCCGTTTTCCCAAGCCGAACGAGTTCAGGGTCGAGCGTGATTTCGCCGAAAAGGTGTCGATCCAATGAACATCCTGATCGCCGCCGACCTGCACCTTGATCTCTGGGCCGACGCCGGGCGAGATCCGTTCGCAGGCATCTTGCCGGTGCTGCGTAGCCTTGATGCGCTTATTATCGCAGGTGACTTGGCCAATGATCCGCAGCGGAACTGGCCTTGGGCGCTGTCCCGGATCGCGCGGATGGTCTCACCCGCGCAGATATGGGTGATTCCGGGCAACCATGACTATTACGGCGCCACCCTCGACGACGGTGTTCTGGTTCGGATCGCAGCGGAGGCCGGGGTAAGCCTTGCCCAGAAACGCGCTCTGACCTTCGGCACTACCCGCCTACTGTGCTGCACGCTCTGGACCGATTTCGCGCTCACCGGCGATCCGGAGGCCGCCATGGTGCGCGCCGAAACAGGGATGCTGGACTATTCCCGAATCCCCCGAGCCGAGGGCGGACTTATCCGCCCCGAAGACACCGTCGCGGTTTACCGCAATCATATCGAGTGGCTAACGCGGGAGATCGCCAAACCCTGGCCTGGCCAAACAGTGATCGTCACCCATCACGCCCCAAGCCCGGCGGTCTCCGGTGCTATGTCCGAGCTCAGCCCGGCCTTCGCCTCGAATCTTGACGTTTGGATCGAGGCACACCGGCCTGACTACTGGTTCTTCGGCCACACCCACCGGCCGCTCTCGACCCGCATCCGCGGGGCACCGGTCATCAACGTCTCGCTCGGCTATCCCGACGAGGTGCCCGAAGGCAGAGAGGCCGAACTGCTGCTGCGCGGCCTGATCTTCCCCGGCACCTGATCGCCACTTTCCCCAACACATCTTCCCCGACCAGGCCACTCCCGGTCGACGGCCCCCTCATGCCCGGAGTCATCCAATGTCCAACACCATCCCCTTCATCGAGGCTCGCTTCTTCAGTGCGAACGAGGGCCGCGTTGAGCTCGAAGTCCGTCTTAAGAAACACCTGCGCGGGCTGCGATGCAGAAGGCTCCCTCCGAACCTTCTGACCCCGTTCCGCGATGTTGAGGACGCCGATGACGTCTCGGCGCCCGACCTGACGGACCTTATCGGTATAGGCCGTGACGACGAGAGCCGTATCAAGCGTCGGGTCAATCGTATCCTCGAACGCCGCAAGGCGGCCTCTGGCCTCGAGCATTTGAGGTCCGATGACCGGGCGCGACTCGAGGTGCTGAAGGACGGTGCCCGGCTGGTTTCCATCCGGGACGAGCATCACGCCGACGAACTGGCCGCAGCCTTGCACGCGGACATGCCCTGGATGGCCCCGGCCACCGAGGTGGTCTGGCACGCGATGCGCCGGTCGGTGCGTGAGGGCCTGCCGGGCCTCAAGATCCCGCCGCTCTTGCTCGACGGCCCACCCGGCATTGGCAAGAGCGAATTGGCGCGACGCCTCGGCAAAATGCTGTCCACGCCTACCACCGTGATCGAAGCGACGGGGGAAAATGCCTCGTTCGGGATCGTCGGTTCGCAGCGAGGCTGGGGCGGGTCCTGCCCGGGGCGCCTGATTGAAACCATTCTGCAGAATCCTATCGCCAACCCGGTGGTGGTGGTCGATGAGGTGGAAAAGGCCGGCACCGCTGTTTCGACGAAGGGTCATGCCTTCGGTCTGGCCGAGGCGCTTCTGCCGCTGCTTGAACCCCTGACCGCGCGGCACTGGAGCTGTCCCTACTATCAAGTCAAGTTTGACATGGGTTGGGTGATCTGGGTGCTGACCTCGAACGATTACCGACAGTTGCCGGAGCCGCTGCTCAGTCGGTGCCCGCCGATCCAGCTGCGTCACCTCACCCTCGCAGAACTGATGAACTTCGTCCGCCGCGAGGGCACAAAGCGTAGCCTGTCCGAAGCCTCCATCGAGTCGATCTGCGAGATTCTATCCCATCCCTCCCTGCAAAGGCATCGGCCCAGTCTGCGGGTCGCGGCACGAATGCTGCAACGCGCCGCCGATCTGGAACAGGGGCCGACGCTCCACTGAGCCGCCCGTCTACCTTTCCATACCTCCCTGAATCCAACGCGCCTGCGGCATCGCCGCAGTTGCCCTCTTCATACCATCGAGACGGAGACATCATCATGAAACTCTCGCCTACCGACCGCGCGTGGTTCGACAAGGTTCTACGCGCCATTGCCGCTGCCGAGACCGGACCATCTGAGGCGGACCTCGCGCAGGCACCGGTCCTGTCAGACTGGAAGGCCGCGATTTCGCCCGGCTTGCACGTAATGCTCTGGGGCGAGGTGACCGACCACCCGCTTCTTGGCACTGCAAGCATCACCACGTCGCAGCTGATCGCGATCGATGCAGAGGCAGGCTGGGCGCGGACCGCGTCAAGATGGTATCGACTTGGCCGCCCCCTCGACGCGCTCGAAGTGGAAATGGTAAAATCCCTGACCGAGAAGAACACTGAGGCCGATGCTGTTCGTTTCACCTTGCCTGGCTTCATGAACATCGATGATCCCGCGCTGCTGGCCCGGCTATTAACCCAATACATCATGAATGTGCGCGAGATCGATGCGGCAGACCGGGCCACCTCCGGACGGGGGGTGTGAAATGCACTGGTTCACCGCAGATCCCCACTATTCGCACGACAATATCATTCGATTTTGCGACCGCCCCTTCTCAGACGTGGGCACGATGAATGCCCATCTGCTGGCTGAATGCCGGGCCCGGGTCCAGCCAGATGACGATCTTTGGATTCTGGGAGATTTCACCGCCGGAAGATCCACCGATGCACAGCGGCGAGACGTGCGCGGCATTTTCTACGCGTTACCCGGCCGCAAACACCTCATCCGCGGCAACCATGATGAAAGCTGGGTCTGTGACCTACCCTGGGACAGCGTGAGCGAGACTGCGGATATCGTCGTGGACAAGCGGCGTTTGTTCCTCTGCCATTACCCGATGATCACCTGGCCCGGCGCACGGCATCAGGGTCTGCAGTTGTTCGGCCATGTCCATCAGAACTGGCAGGGTTCGCGCAACAGCATCAACATTGGCGTGGATGTCTGGGATTTCAGGCCGGTCACGCTGCAGGAAATCGAGCGCCGCGCCGCCAGACTTCCCGTCAATCCTCTTTGGGATCAGGTCGAACCGGGCCGCGCTTGGCCCACCGTGCTTTGCGCGGGCTGCGGCCGGGTCCTCGACCCGTCGCTGGTCTCGGGCCATGCCGTGGTGCGCAACGGGCGGATCGTGGTGTCCTCAACCAAAGAGATGATCGTCCTCATGGGAAAAGCCATGCGCAAATGGCTGCCGGAGGGCCAGCACGTCTGCCCTGAATGCATTGGCAACTATCTTTCCGTAAGGGAGGTGGCGCTTCCTCCCGGATTAAGCTTCGATGAGGCGCGGAACCGCGCCGTTCCCAATGGAAAATAGGATGCCGCCGGAACATTCCACCGACAAAGCCAGCGTCGAGGACCGCCTCCTCGCCAGCATCGACCTCGTTGATGCGGGGCAGGCCTGCACCCTGTTGCGCATCGATGCGGATGATGCGGAAAGCGCCATTCAAGCATTGGCTCTGGACGATGCCATCATCACCCTGGTTCAGAATGGCCGGAACATGGTGCCGCTCTTCCAATTCGATACGGCAAACAACAGGCTTTTCGATGTGGTCCGCGCCATTCTGCAGGTTAGGCCACCCCATATCAGCAATCTGAGGCTGGTGTATTGGATGACGCGGGCGCATGTAGACTTCCGCTGCGCGCCTGCTCAACGGTTCGGCAAAAATGACGCGGCAATTGTCGGCGCATTCAGGCGATATATAGAGCCCGAGAGCCATGGGTGACCGTCGCGTTGCAGACATCTGCCTCCCGTAAAGCAGAGCAAAAAGCACACGTTTCTTTCTTCCATTGACGAAAGCAAGAAATCGCCTTACTTTTCTCCAAAAGGATAGGAAAATGCCCAATGATCCCGAAAAGCTGGCCAACCTGAACCTGAAGATCACCGAGGATGAACGCTGGGATTTTAAGGAGTTCTGCGTTCGTAACCGCATGAGTCAGGTTGACGGTTTCCGCTTGGCTTTCAGCCTTATGAAGAAGCATTTTGAAAGCCAAAGCGAAGAATCTTGAGACACGAACGTGCTGATTTCGAAGGACGAAGGCATTGAGCAAGACGCAGGTAACGAATACATCCCTCGCGGATTTCATCTGGAAGAATGCGGATGATCTTTGGGGGCCCTTCAAGCATGTCGAGTTCGGCAAGATCATCCTGCCCTTCACCCTGCTGCGTCGTCTGGAATGTGTCCTCGAGCCGACCCGGGAGCAAGTCCGGGAAACCGTGAAGTCCCTGAAGGACAGCGGGATCGACATGGACATCATACTGCGTCAGCAGACCGGGTTTCCGTTTTACAATGCCTCGAACTACTCCCTTGCCAGCCTAGGCGCGACCCGGACCCGGCAGAACCTCGAGGACTACATCGCGCGGTTCTCGGAAAATGCCCGGGTCATCTTCGAGCAATTCGATTTCGCCAACACCATTGCCCGCATGGACCGGGCTGGCGTGCTCTACAAGGTTTGCCTGAACTTCTCGGCGATCGATCTGCATCCGGATGCGGTGCCCGAACGGGTCATGTCCAACGTCTATGAACACCTGATCCGCCGCTTCGGCGCAGAGGTGAACGAGGCGGCTGAGGACTTCATGACGCCCCGCGACGTGGTCCATCTGGCGATCGAGCTTCTGCTGGATCCGGATGACCAACTGTTCATCGAAAATCCGGGCCTCATCCGCACCCTGTATGATCCGACCTGCGGCACGGGCGGTTTTCTGTCTGACGGCATGGAACATGTCCGCAGCCTGCAGGACCGTTATTCCATCGCCCCGGTGATCGTTCCCTACGGCCAGGAACTGGAACCGGAAACCCACGCGGTTTGCCTTGCGGGCATGTTGCTGAAAACGCTGGAATCCGATCCGGGCCGGGATCTGTCGAAGAATATCAAGCTCGGTTCGACCCTGTCGGCGGACAAGCACCGTGGTGAGAAGTTCCATTACTGCGTCTCGAACCCACCCTTCGGCAAGAAATGGGAGATGGATGCCGACGCGGTGACCCGGGAACATCTCGAACAGGGGTTCGAGGGGCGCTTTGGCCCGAAGCTGCCGCGCGTCTCGGATGGATCGATGCTGTTCCTTCTGCACCTGCTGTCCAAGCTTGAGGATCCGATCAGGGGCGGCGGCCGTGCGGCGATCGTTCTGTCGGGCTCGCCGCTCTTCAACGGCAACGCGGGTCAGGGTGAATCCGAGATCCGGCGTTATCTCCTGGAGCAGGACGTGGTTGAGGCGATCATCGAGCTTCCGACCGAGATTTTCTTCCGCACCGGCATCGGCACCTATATCTGGATTCTGTCCAACAAGAAGCCGAAGCACCGCAAGGGCATGGTGCAGCTGATCAACGCGACCGGGCTCTATGAGCCCATGCGCAAGAGCGAGGGCAACAAGCGCCGCCGCGTGGGCGAGGACCAGACCGCCGAGATCGTGCGGATGTATTCCGAGTTCATTTCGACCAAGGAAAGCCTGATCCTTCACGCGACCGATTTCGGCTACCGCCGCATCCGGGTGCTGCGCCCGCTGCGCAAGAAGATGGTCATTTCCGAGGAGGGTATCGCGGCCCTGGCCGAGGAAAAGGCATGGGAAAAGCGCAACGAAGACCAACGGGCCGGTTGGCTTGATCTGTTCCGCGAGAACCTGGGCCGCACGGAGGGCTGGCACTGGATCGAGAGCTTTGCCAAGAATGCGGTCAAGCGGGATGATGATCTGGGTAAGGTCGATGTTGCTCTGATCAAGGCGTTCCAGAAGGCCTTCGCGGTCCATGATCCGCACCTAGAACCGGTGACAGACAAAAAGGGCAATGTCATTCCGGACGATGACCTGACCGATTACGAGAACGTCCCGCTGGCGACGGATATCCACGAATACCTCGCCGCCGAGGTGCTGCCCCATGCTAAGGATGCCTATATCGACGAGACCTATCGCGATGAGGCCGATGGGGAGATCGGCATCGTCGGGTATGAGATCAACTTCAACCGTTATTTCTACAAATATCAGCCGCCGCGGGATCTGGAGGATATTGACGCCGAGCTGAAGGCCGTGGAGGCCGAAATTGCGGGGATGCTGGCGGAGGTGACAGAGTGAGCCTGCCGAAGCATTCTTCCTTCAAGCCTGCCATCGCACCATGGATTCATGAAATCCCTGACAATTGGGAGGAAAAGCCATTCTATGCGGTTGCGCGGGAACGGAAGGTTAAGAACAAGGGCATGAAGGAAGCCAACCTTCTGTCCCTAAGTTATGGAAACATCGTCCGCAAAGACATCAATACCCCATCCGGCTTGCTGCCGGAAAGCTTCGAGACCTATCAGATAGTCGAACCTGACGATGTTGTTTTCCGCCTGACTGACCTTCAAAATGACAAGCGCAGCCTTCGTAGCGCCATCTGTTTGGAACGTGGGATTATCACTTCCGCCTACCTGGCAGTGCAGTCTGATGGCGTTCTGCCTGCCTTTATGAATTATCTGATGCGCGCATATGACGTCCAAAAGATATTCTATTCGATGGGTGGAGGCCTCCGTCAGTCGCTAGGCTTCGAGGATCTTCGGAGAATGTCGATTGTTGCGCCGTCAGTAGAAGAACAAACCGCCATCGCCCGCTTCCTTGACCGCGAGACCTCGCGGATTGATGGGCTGCTCGAGAAGAAGGGCCGGTTCATCGAGCTTCTGAAAGAAAAGCGCGCCGCCTTGATCACCCATGCGGTGACAAAGGGGATTGATGCCGGTGTGCCGATGAAAGACTCCACCATCGACTGGATTGGTGAGGTGCCGGAACATTGGATGGTAACAAAATTAGGTTATCTTGGACGCTCAGCAAACGGCATCAACATCGGCGGTGAGGCCTTTGGGAGCGGATACCCTTTCATAAGCTACGGGGACGTCTACAAAAACAGACAACTGCCTGAGAAAATTGAAGGCCTTGTGCAATCATCAAAGGCAGATCGTGTTACATACTCGGTGAAGGCCGGCGATATCCTTTTCACCAGAACTTCAGAAACGGTTGACGAGGTCGCATTCCCGTCAGTAGCGATGTCGACAATTACAGGGGCGGTTTTTGCAGGATTCTTGATTCGCTTTAGGCCTTATGCAAAGGCACTTTCTCCCCTTTTTTCAAAATATGCTTTTCAGAATTCTGGCTTGCGCGACTTTTTTGCCCGAGAAATGAAAATCGTTACAAGGGCATCGCTTAGCCAAGGCATACTGCAGAGTATGCCAATTGTATTGCCTCCATTAGCTGAACAGGAAAAGATTGCAGCTCACCTGGAAGAAATGAGCATAAAATTCGATACTCTTATATCGAAAACCCACCGCAGCATCGAGCTTCTCAAGGAGAAGCGCTCGGCCCTGATTAGTGCTGCCGTTACCGGCAAGATTGACGTAAGGAACGCGGCATGAGCACCGCAGAGACTTTCGGACGCACCATTCAGCTTTTTCTGGTGGATGGCAAACCCACGGGACTGCGCAAGGCAACCATTCACGGATGGACCGGCCTCTTGTTCGTCAGCGGCGCATCCGCCTTTGGCGATCTGACCAAACGTATCGAGGTTGACCGGACCGGCGTTTATATTCTGGCTGGACCAGATGCCGACAAACCGGGTGTAACCCGCGTTTATATCGGCTCGGGGAATGCCGTCTCGGAGCGGATCGAGCAAAGCGCCAAGAAGCGTGATTTTTGGGAAACCGCAATCGCGGTGACCACCAGCGACGACGACCTTTCCAAAGGGCATGCCGAGTATCTGGAGGCCAGGCTGATTGCGCTGGCGGCACAGGCTGGTCGTGTGGTTCTGGACAACGGCACCCAGCCCGCCTCGGACCGTCGCCGTCTGCCCGAGGCCGATGTCGCGAACATGGAGCAATTCCTCGCCAACCTGCGGATCATTCTCCCCGTGATCGGCGTGGATATGCTGAAGCCCCAGCCGAAAGCCGTGACCCAGACGGCAACGCCGCCGGAGGCGCGAACCGAAGCGGAGGTCCATTTCGAGATCCGCCATAAAAGCGGCGTCCAGGCAACCGCCGTCGAGGAAGAGGGCGAATTCGTTGTCCTCGAAGGCTCCGAGGCGCTGACCGGAACTGGATATGTCCAGCAGAGCTATGGCGGGCTCAAAGAAAAGCTGATTGCCGACGGGGTTCTGGTCCCGAGCGGGGAGGGCCGTATGCGGTTTTCGCGCCCCTGGTCGTTCAACAGCCCCTCTGCCGCTGCCGCGGTGGTCCTTGACCGCAACAGCAACGGGCGTCTTGAATGGAAGGTTCGCGGATCATCACAGAATTATCACGACTGGCAGCAGGCGCAGGCCGCCGCGCAGGGAGAGAGCGCATGAGCGATCTGCACCACGAAAAACATCTCGAGGCCTATATCGTCCAGAAACTAGCCGCCCAGGGCTGGCTGGTGGGCAACAGCGCCGGATACGATCCGGATTACGCCCTTTATCCCGAAGACCTCGAGGCCTGGATGATGACCACCCAGGGCGCGAAATGGGACAAGCTTGCCGCCATGAACGGCGACAAGACGCGCGAGGTGGTGATGAAGCGCCTTGAGGTCGCGCTGGAAAAGGACGGCCTGATGCATGTCCTGCGCCGTGGCTTCTCGATCGCGGGCTGCGGTCATCTGGACTTGTCCGAGGCCGCACCGGAGGACCAGCGCAACGCCGATGTGTTGCATCGCTATGCCTCGAACCGCCTGCGGGTTGTGCCGCAACTCAAATATCATCCTGGCCGGGAACTGGCGATCGACCTGGGGTTCTTCCTCAACGGTCTGCCTCTGGCCACGGTCGAACTGAAGACCGATTTCACCCAATCGATCGAACACGCCAAGAACCAGTATCGTAATGACCGCCTGCCGGTGGATCCGATCTCGAAACGCAAGCACGCGCTGCTGACGTTCAAGCGCGGCGCCGTGGTGCATTTCGCCATGTCCGATAGCGAGATCTGGATGACAACTAAATTGGCCGGCGAGAATACGTTCTTCCTGCCCTTCAATCAGGGCTTCGATGGCCACGGCGGCAACCCGCCCCGCCTAGATGGGGAATACCCGGTTGCCTATTTCTGGGAGCGGATCTGCCGGCCCGACAATTTCCTGCGGATCTTCCACAGCTTCGTCTATGTAGAGAAGAAGAACGTCGTTGACCTGAAAGGCAACTGGTCCGTCAAGGAAACCTTGATTTTCCCTCGTTACCACCAGTTCGATGCGGTGAACTCGATGATCGCGGACGCCAGGGCGAAGGGGCCCGGGCAGGCATATCTGTGCGAACACAGCGCAGGTTCAGGTAAGACCTCGACAATCGCCTGGACCGCTCACGACCTGATCAAGCTGCGCAAGGAGGACGGCACGCCGATCTTCGACGCCGCTATCATCGTGACTGACCGCAATGTCCTCGACGGGCAGCTGCAGGACGCGGTGCAGCAGATCGATCACCAAAAGGGGCTGATTGCCGCCATCGACCGCGAAAAATCCTCGAAGTCGAAGAGCGACCAGCTGACGGAGGCGTTGACCAAGGGCACCCCGATCATCGTCGTGACGATTCAGACCTTCCCCTTCGCCATGGAAGCAATCCTGACGGAAAAGTCGCTGCGGGATAAGAACTTCGCGGTGATCATCGACGAGGCCCATACCTCACAGACCGGCAATACCGCCTCGAAGCTGCAGGCAACACTGGCCCTGTCCTCGAAGAAGGATATGGCCGACATGACGGTCGAAGATATCCTTATGGAAATCCAAAGCTCGCGGAAGCGGCCGTCGAACGTCTCGCATTTTGCCTTCACCGCGACGCCCAAGCATTCGACCATGATGCTCTTTGGTCGCCCGGCCGATCCGGCCAGGCCTGCGTCGGACGACAACCTGCCGGTGGCGTTCCACAAATACGAGATGCGTCAGGCCATCGATGAGGGCTTCATCCTCGATGTCCTGGAGGGCTATGTGCCCTACAAGACCGCATTCAATCTCGGCAAGGAGATGGTCGACGAGAAGCGCGTGGACGGCAAGGCCGCGAAACGCGCCTTGGCCGCCTGGATGGCGCTCCACCCAACGAACGTGACCCAGAAAGTCCAGTTCATCATGGAGCATTTCTCGAAGAACGTGGCACACCGTTTGGATGGGAAAGCCAAAGCCATGGTTGTGACCAGCTCCCGCGCGGCCGCGGTGCGCTACAAGAAGGCCTTTGACGCCTTCATCGAGGCCAACCCGGCCTATCAGGAAATTCGGGCCCTGGTGGCATTTTCCGGCAAGCTGACCGGAAAGGAGGTCATGCATCCTAACGACGACCTTCTGAGCAATGACATCTTCACCGTCGATGAGGATGTGGAGTTCACCGAAAACAACATGAACCCCGGCATCGGCGGCCAGGATCTGCGGATCGCCTTTGACCGCCCGGAATACCGCGTGATGCTGGTGGCGAACAAATTCCAGACAGGTTTCGATCAGCCTAAGCTGGTGGCGATGTATATCGACAAAAAGATCGCCAACGCGGTCGAGATAGTGCAGACCCTGTCGCGTCTCAATCGCACCTTCCCGGGCAAGGATCAGGTCTTCATCATCGACTTTGTGAATGATCCGAGCAGCATCCAGGCCGCCTTTGCGCAATATGACAGTGGGGCGAAGATCGAGCAGGTCCAGGATCTGAATGTCATCTATGACATCAAGGACAGGCTGGACGCTGAGGGAGTCTATGACAACGGGCATGTTCTGAACTTTATGACCGCCCGATACCAGACCGCCGCGGCCTTCAACACCGGTGGCCAAACCGAGCATAGGGCCATGTTTGCGGCCACCCAGGAACCTACGGACACCTTCAATGAGAGGCTGAGGGGGCTGCGTGATATTGCGCAGGCCGCCGAAAATGCCTTCGAAAGGGCCAGTCTGGATGGTGATGACGCCGGTATGAAGAAGGCGGATCATGACCGCGCCCGAGTCGCCGAGGCTATCGGGCAAATGATGGAGTTCAAGAAGGGTCTGGGGCGCTTTGCCAGAACCTACTCTTACATCGCCCAGCTCATTGATCTTGGCGATCCGGAGTTGGAGAATTTTGCATCCTTCGCCCAGCTCCTGGAAAACCGGCTCAACGGCATTCCGCCGGAGAACGTGGATCTCCGCGGAATCACCCTGACCGGCTATGATATCAAGACCCGTCCTCCGGAAGGCACCGACGGGGAAGATGGGGGAAGCGGGGATAAAAAGGGCCTCATCCTCAAGCCGGAGGGCTCCGGCGGTGCCGCAAGGCCTGGTTCGGTTCCCGTCTATATTCAGGAAATCATTTCGAAGCTGAACAGCATCTTCGGCGAAGCTACCCCCCTCAATGATCAGTTCAGCCTTGTGAATCAGATTGTTGCGATCGTAAGGGAGAACGCGGTGGTCATGGCGCAGGTCGAACGCAATGATAAAACCAGCGCCATGAAAGGGAGTCTTCCCGGAGCGGTCGAGGCTGCCATTGCGCGGGCCATGTCATCCCACGCGACCCTCGCCACGCTACTCCTGAAATCTGACCGTCAGGCGCTCCGACTGCTTATCCCGATGATCTATGACCTTTTGAAGCAGGGCGGACAGATCGAACTTGGCCAATGAGCTAATCTAGTTAGAAAGGCTCAATCGAGCGGTTTATTGGTCAAGATGGTATAATCTTGGGCACCAATGACTTGGCGTCAACGTGGGAATTTCATTAAATGATTGATCGCATTCAGCTTCTCAGAAATGTCGGGCAGTTCGACAATGTCAGCCCGCAGCAACAGTTTACGCCCCTCACTTTAATCTATGGAGAAAACGGGCGGGGAAAGACAACCGTTGCGGAAATTCTGCGCTCTCTTGCGACAAATGACCCGGCTCTAGTGACAGAGCGTCGGAGGCTGGGTTCGCCGCATCCGCCGCATGTTGTCATCTCCCATGCCGCCGGAAGTGCCATCTTTCAAAATGGTGCCTGGAACCGACATCTCCCCGATATCACAATCTTCGATGACGCGTTTGTCTCGGCCAATGTATGCTCCGGAATCGAAATCCAAGCAGCCCATCGTCAGGGCCTGCATGAGCTTATTCTTGGGGCGCAGGGGGTTGCTTTGAGCGCAGACCTTCAGATCCATGTGCAGCGGATCGAGGGGCATAATACCGCGCTCCGTGAGCTGGCCGATGCTATTCCCGCCGCCGCGCGCGGGCCCTACAAAGTCGATCCGTTCTGTGCCTTGCCGCCGGATGAGGCGATCGATGTCAAAATTCAGGAAGCAGAGCGACGCCTGGCCGCTGCCCGCGCATCCGATGCCATCCGTCAGCGTTCCGGTTTTCAGGAATTTGGCCTCCCAGATTTTGATCTTGATGCTATTGACCAAATTCTGGAGCGAGGCTTGCCCGGTCTTGAAGCGGATGCGGCTGCCCGCGTTAGGGCCCATATCGCCAAACTGGGTCAAGGCGGCGAAAGCTGGGTTGCAGATGGGATGCCCCGGATAGAGCGAGCATCCCAAGGACAAGATGGTGAAATCTGCCCATTCTGTGCCCAGGACATTGCAGGCTCAGACATCATCGCGCACTATCGCGCCTATTTCTCGCAAGCCTATGATGACTTGAAGGCCGTCATTCGCCAGACTGGGATCGGTGTTCGGGATACGCATGGCGGTGACATCCCTCCTGCCTTTGAACGCAACATCCGCACGGCTGCGCAAACGCATGAATTCTGGAAGGATTTCACAGAACTTCCGGAAATTGAGATTGATACCGCAGCCATTGCCCGTGAATGGAGCGCGGCGCGCGATGCCGTTCTTGGGCAGCTTCGGGAAAAGGCCGCTGTGCCGCTGGATCAGATGCGCCTGACGCCGGAGACTCGCCAGGCGGTGCAGAGCTACCGCGCACGGATTGCCGAGGTCGCCACTCTCTCTGCCAGCGTGCTGGGTGCGAATGCGCGGCTCGATATCGTCAAGGAACAGGCACAAGCCGATGATCTCGCGGCGCTGACAAGTGATCTGGCAAAGCTGAATGCGCAAAAGCTACGGTTTGACCCTGCTGTTGCGCAGTGCTGCGACGCTTATCTTGCCGAAAAGGAAGCAAAAGGGGCCACCGAGCTCCTTCGCACTCAGGCCCGCACAGCGCTCGATCAATACCGGGAGCAGATCTTCCCGGCCTATGAAGCGGCCATCAACGATTTTCTGCGCCGCTTTGGGGCCTCGTTCCGGCTGGGCGAGGTCCAATCAGTCAACATGCGCTCAGGCTCTTCTGCATCCTACTGCGTGGTCATCAACCAGCAAAACGTCAACCTGACGGCCGAGGCAGGACCTTCCTTCCGTAACACCTTGAGCGCCGGAGACCGGAACACGCTGGCGCTCGCGTTCTTCTTCGCTTCGCTTGAACAGGATCCCAACCTTGCCAACAAGATCGTCGTCATCGACGATCCGATGACCAGTCTGGATGAACATCGCACGCTGCGCACCCGCGAGGAGATATTAGCCATGGGCAGGCGGGTTCAGCAGGTTATTGTCCTATCCCATTCGAAGGCGTTTCTTTGTCACTTGTGGGAACAGGCCGATAGGAACGCGGCCGTTGCGCTGCGCATAAACAGGGCCGCTATCGGCTCTGAAATCGCTGGCTGGGATGTGCGGAATGACAGTATATCCGAGTATGACAAGCGCCATGAGCTTGTTCGCGGATATCTCCGGGCCGCCGATCCAAATCAAGAGCGAGCGGTTGCCACCGCACTTCGGCCGATTTTGGAGGCCTTTATGCGCATAGCCTATCCGGAATATTTCCCTCCAGGCACGCTGCTAGGCCCGTTCATCCGGACATGTGAGCAGCGAGTTGGCGGGGCCAATGAGATTCTCTCAGCGGCAGATATAACAGAACTGAACAGGCTGAAAGATTATGCAAATCGGTTCCACCACGACTCGAATCCTGCTTGGCAGGTTGCCGCAATCAACGATTCTGAGTTGACCGACTTTGTCGAGCGAACCTTGTTATTTGCTTCCCGCAGGTAGGTTTCGTCGACGGACGCGCAGCGTCCTGCGGGGGCGTTGCTCACTCGTGAATCTGGCGGGTGAGCTGCACCGTCGTTGACGGCCCTGGGACCGTGGTCCTCCGCGGCTGTCTGTTTTACGACATTTTTTATCCGTTAAGTTTGACGCAAATGTTGACTCATGTCGGCGCCTCGCATACACCTTCTCCTCGAGACGAAAGGAGACCGGCATGGCAAACTCGACCAACATGGCAGTCGCGCTCGCGGCCATCTTCGGCCAGACCCTGACGAGCGTCGAGGGACTCAGCCGGGCCCTTAAAAAGGCCGGTCTGCGAACCGATGGCGGCAAGGGGCGTGGGGCAAGCAACATGGTGGGACAGGATACGTTCAACCTGGCGATTGTTCTTGCCGCTGGTGTTGGTATGACCGCCGCACCGGCCTTCGTCCGCAACGTCATCGACATGGAGCTGAAGAGCGGTGTTCTCCTGCAGGGAGAGCAGGTCGTATGGGCACCGGGAAATCAGCCGCCCCGAGGTTCCACGCTTGGCCTCATGAAGCAGGATCTGCTGCCCGGCGTTGAGGTCACCTCAACCCTCGGCGCGTTCATGGGCAACTGGATCGACGGCCTGTTCGACGCGACATTGCCTTGGAAGGAGGAAGGCGTTGCCAACCTTGAAATCGGGCTGAGCGGTCCATGGGCTGATTTCACTCTGGAGTGGGCCGGCAATCGACTGGAACTCGGCTTTGCTGCGCAAGGGGCGGATCCGAGGGCCGAGCCTGACTGGGAGCGCCGGATCATTTTGCGCGGAAACCTTTTCCGCAAGCTGGTGCAAATTGTTGAGACCTGAACCAAACAGCCACCCTTCGCGATCCCGAATTATTGCCTTCAGACAGCTGGTCCCGAACATGATTCCTCATATCGTCCTCACGGCCTTCCGCCTGATACGCTGATCCCCCAGGATCGGGCGCAGGGTATCGCTCAGCCTGATGTCACCTCTGATCGCAGGCAAACGCCCTCGAATCACCTTCTATAGAGTAGGCCGTTCTAGGGTTGTCCGGATCGTTCAGAGGGCCATCCACCCCAAGCTTTCCTGCGGCAGGCGAAATTCGGCACTCTGGCCGATTGTTTTTCGCACCGCGGAAGCCTGATCCAGATCCAAGCTGAAAAACTCTCTGTCGCAGGCCCAAGAGGTCGGTCCACAAGACCTGCCCCCATAGGGTGCTAAACTGAATGTGAAAAACCGACGCACGTTTGGGGTCATACTCAAGCCTTTGATAAGGTTTGATTTCTTCCAAAACGGCCGACGGCAGGATATTGTAGGCGCAAAAGCCAAGCATCTTCTGGAGGTATAGAATGATCAACACCTGATGACCCCGGAATCGAAAACGCCGGAATGTTGGCGCATTCCGACGTGATCGCATCAGGGAAGACCTAGGCCCTCCAGCTCACATACTGGTTCCTTAGCAGATTCTGCGGTCCGCCGCAAGGATTACGCATGGGCCGCGGTCCTCCTCCCCGCATAGCGCTCCGGAACGGCTGAGACCGGCCTGACCTGATCTTCACTGGATCAGGCAGGACACTCTCATGTTCGCATCCTGGAAGGACAATTGCTGGAACAGGTCTTTTTAACCGTTCCGGCGCCTCACCGCACCTGTCCCCAGAGGGCGGGTCTACCCTTATGAGAACCAAAGACATGCACACTCCTTCTCGTCCTGTTACGGGCCGCGCCGCCCTGCCTCTCCCGTTACCCAGCACAGCGAACCGCCAGGTCGCCCTCAGCTCCACGGCTCATTTCTGCGGGCACGTTGTCATCGGCGACGGTTCCGGCCGAGGTGCCGCCAGCGGCGCACCGGCCCGGGTGCTTCAGGTGGAGAGCTATCTTGAACTTAGCTGGTGCCTCTGCCTGACTCTTCGCCTCGATATTGCCGACCTGCGCGAACAGGTGGGTTTCGACTGGTTCGACGAACATGGTGAGTATCACACTCACTATTTTGACCTGTTTATCACCAAGACGGATGGCACCCGGATCGCCTGCGCCATCCGTCCGATCGCCCGGACTGGCGGCAGCTTCGGACGGCAAATGCCGCGGATTGCGGCGCAGGCGAGGCGTAGCTGCTTTGCTGATGATGTCCGCCTGCTGACTGATGCGGATCTCGATCCGGTGGAAGTGCATAACGCTTGGCTGCTTCATAGCGTCCGTGCGTCTGAACCCGTAGCCGATGAAGCCGCGGCACAGGTTCTAGGCGCCATGGCAGGCACGGCCTCCTTTGCCGAACTGACCGCTCGGACCGGCTGCGGCGCCGCAGGTTTCCAAGCCCTTTTGCGCCTCGTTCGCAGCGGACAGCTTCGCCCTATTCACAATGAACGTATCACCTCAGTCACGGTGGCCTACAAGCGGAGCAACCTCTGATGCATATGCATAACCTCACCTTTGATACCAACCGCCACCATTATGCCTTCGGCAAATATGACCGCATCACCATTGAAGGTCAGATCTACCGGACTTCGCTTTATGGCCGAAATGAAGAAGGCTGGCTGCTGGAGCTGGATGATGGTTCTGGTCGGTGCAGCAGCTTCACCCATCAGAAGCTGAGCCGCTTGGGCTCGATGCGGCGCATCCGGGTTGAACACAATTTTTATGCGCCCGAGAGCTCCAGGCAGCGTCTTCTTACCGGAGGCATTCTGATCTCGGAGCTGTCGGCTAAACCTGCAGCTCGGCTGACTAAGAAGCACGCCTATATCGAAGCCTTCTTTGAAATGGAGCGTCAAAACCTCATCAACCGCACTGATGCGGCCATTGATGCCAACAAGTTCGAGTTGCGGGGCCGGGCTATGGACTACGCAACGCAGTTCCAAGGCGGAGAAGGCACCCAGCAGTCGCTGGATTTCAGCAAGTGTCCATCACCGCGCACCTTGCGCCGGTGGCTTGCCGAGCACCGGAAGGCGGGCGTAAGCGGTCTCGTTGATGCTATGAACCGGCGCGGGAACCGCAACCGTCTGATGGGTCCTGAACAGAATGCGCTGATGATGCGCGAGGTCAAACGGTATGCCAGCGAAGATCGGCCGAATATCCGGACGATCCATGAAAATGTCTCCATTGCCTTTGAGGCGCGCAACCAAGCACGGGTGGCGGACGGGCTGCACCCCTTCCCCGTTCCTAGCTATGAGACCGTGCGCCGGGCAATCCACATGCTCGATCCTTTCGAGGTTGAGGTTGCCCGAGAGGGAATTGAGGCGGCTCGGAAGAAATTCATGCCGGTTGGCGAAGGCCTGCGCCCGACCCGTCCACTCGAGCGTGTGGAAATCGATGAAAACACAATCGATATCATCTCGCTGACCGAATCTTGGGGGCTGCGTGAACTGCTGACAGACGAGGAACAGAAGATCCTCGGGCTGGATCGCGGCAAGGCGCGCTGGTTTGTGACAGTCGCCATCTGTGCCACGACACGCTGTATTGTTGGCATGGCCTTTTCACGTTCAGCCAAGGAAAAGGCCTCTCTGCAGGTGTTGCAGATGATCCTGCGCGATAAGGGCAAATGGGCCGATGCGGCCGGTTCCCTCGGATCCTGGGATATGCATGGCACTCCGATCCTAATTGTTACCGACAATGGCCCGGCCTTCAAATCCGAGCTTTTCCGGACGGCCTGTGCGGATCTGGGCATCACCACACTGCGGGCGCCCGCCGGGCTGCCTCAGATGCGGGCCCGTAACGAGCGCTTCTTCCACAGTCTGAACACCGGTCTGTTGCCCCGTCTGCCGGGCCGCACCTTCAGCAGTGTCCGCGAAAAGGGAGATGCAGACCCGGAGGCGCGCGCAGCGCTGACCTTCGATGATCTGGCGTTCTGTCTAGTGCGCTGGATCGTCGATATCTATCACAATGCCCCGCATGCCGGTTTGGGTGGGGAAACGCCGCTGAATTGCTGGCGTCGCCTGACTGCTGAATGGGGTGTTCAGCCCCCACCGGATATGGGCCTGCATCGGGTTATCTTCGGCGAACGGCTGCCCCGCAAATTGTCCCGTGAGGGCGTGAGCGTGATGGGCTTGCGTTATCACTCTGAAGCGCTGGCGCAGCTGATGACCAAACGGGAAGAGCGCGATGTCGAGGTCCGCTGGCATCCGGACGATATCGGCAGGGTGACCGTCTATGCAGGAGAGCATAAGTTCGAGGTTGGCACGGTCCTGTCCGGCTTCGACGGCATGTCTGCCCGCCAATGGGTGGCCGCAACACGGCGACTGAAGGCAGCAAATGCCGGCCGCAAAACCTACGATCAAGAGATGATCCATGCCGCGATCACCGCGATCGAAGCGCGCAGCACTGCGGCGGCCCAGATGGCCGGGTTGCTCGTCGACGAATGGACGCCCGAGCGGATCCGAGGCTTTGAGGCCAGCCTCTATATCGGCTTCAATGTGGGTGGCAAGAAATCGGCACAGCCTGCCGCGACGGATGGCATCGGTCGCTCCATTCCTGACCTGGAAATTCATGCGCCGCTCCCGGCGCTCCCGGTCGCTGGTCCCGCCGCAAAAAATCTCGACCTGCCCGACGCATCTCCCGTAACGCAACCTTGGTCCATCACGGAGTAAACCCATGCCCAACCCTGCTGAAGCCGCTCAAATTCTGCAGAAACTGCGCAAACTCCGCGTCGATACATCGCGGGACGCCGGATTCATTACCCATCTCAACCGGCTGCTGTTACGGGATGAGGCGGGCAACCTCTTGCCCGAGCCACTGCGCTTTTCTGCGGGGCGCGAGACCCGTGGCGTGATGGTGGTGGATGGTGCTGGTGGCGGCAAGACCACGCTGATCTCCCGCGCTCTGGAACGGCACCCGGTTTTGTCGGGTGTCACGGGGCGGCACTACCTTGATGCCAGCGTGCCCAGTCCTGCCACCTTCAAGAGCATGATCGGCGCGCTGTTGCAGCGCAGCGGTTACCCGGTGATTACGTCCAATCGTGAGGGCTGGAGCCTTTGGGAAACTCTTCGGGGTCGGCTCAAGGATCAGGGCATTATTGTCCTCTGGATCGACGAGGCCCATGACCTGTTTTGTGCGGATCGCCACTTGATTTTGCGCGCCCTCAAATCCATGATGCAAGGGGACGAGGCTGTCATCCCGATCCTGTCCGGCACCGAGAGGCTGCATGAGATCGTCCGTTCCGACCCGCAGGTCCAGCGCCGGCTTTCGACGCTGATCCTGAAGCCGGTTTCGGAAGCGACTGATGGAGCAGAATTCTTCGCAGTAATGCGGGAATATTGCCGGATCGCCGGGCTTGAGCCACCGCTGGACAGTGATCTGATCCCGCGCTTGTTCCATGGGGCACGTTATCGGTTCGGCCGCTGCATCGAAACCTTGGTCGGCGCCATCGAGTTTGCTCTGGAGGCACAGGCATCCCGCTTGGATATTGTCTACTTTGCGGAGTTCTGGGCGATGCAGGAGGGCTGCCCGCCTGGCAGCAATGTCTTCCTTGCACCGGACTGGCCGCAGATCAATCCCGATAGGGACGAGGCGGATGACATGCCTGTGCGCGGGCGGTCACGGCGGCGGGCATGAGCATGGCACACCTGTTTCCCCTGCTACCGTTCTGCACGGACGAAACCCATTGGTCATGGGCGGCTCGCATGGCCGCCCTCCATATTCGTGGCCCCATTGGCATCTTCCTGCGTGATCTCGGCCTTGATCCTTATTTGCTGTCCATCGGCGACGTGGGTGAGGTAACCCGCCTGTGCGTGATTGCCGGGCAGGACCCGAAACCAGTGTTGCGAAACACCGTGACGCAGCATAGCAGCCGGAGCTGGCGCCTTGGGAAAGAAGCGTTGACCGACTGTCTATGCCCACAGCAGGAACTCCGCTTTTGTCCAGCCTGTCTGGCAGAGGACGATGCCATGGCGGACGGTCAGGACATTGCTATCCACCGGCGAGAAAGGCTGATTTGGCGGCTGAAGCCAATCAACTCCTGTCCAAAACACCGGCTGCCCCTGATCCGTCGTGAACGATCTGACTCGGCTGTTGGTAAGGGCGTCTTCGCCGACTGCGTGCCTGAAACCGCCACCATGCTCTTGGATATTGCGGACCATGCTGAGCCTTGTCTGGGTTCGTCGCTCCAGACTTATATCGCCGACCGGCTTGCAGGTCGCCCTGGCCCGGCATGGCCGGACAGTCTGCCTCTGGAACCGGTGATCAGGATTACCGCACAATTGGGCGCAGCGTTGAAGGGCGGGCCGTATGTCGTGTTCGATGACCTTCCTGACACAGAGCAGGACGTCGCCTCGGCCTGCGGCTGGAGCTACATCGCCAAAGGAGAAGCGGGCATCCGACACGCGTTGCAAGTTCTACAGGCCGGTTTCGAGACAAACGACTCGACCTGCATTATCAAACATTGGCGGGCTTTCGTGCCATTGGACGATGTCCTCTGGCATCCCCCTCTATGCCGACCACTCCGTAGAATCTTCGATGAGCGTTTTGCCAGTATTCCTGGAAACTGACCCACAATGAAGGCTAAGATTCGGTTTACCCTTCCACCATCCATCTGTTTGTTAGTCAGGCCGCCCTCCGGGCGGCCTTTTTCTTTGGTTTAGGCGAAAGTTTCGATGGTCACGAATTGCGCGGAAAATGGCCAAACTTCGAAAACGGGCGATTCATGAATGAAGCAAAATCAACGATTTACGCCTAGTAAACTGGTGCGAGGTGGCCACTTTTTCAGTGGTCAGACAACACGCTAACCTTAAGTGCGACGATCGAGATAAGATTTTACGTGAACGGCATAGCGAGCGACGTTCATTCCGGGGGGATCGTCGTCCATTGGCAGACTTGCGAAGTACATGGCTTCACGCCCTTGTATAAGCCGATGTTTTTTTGCCTGAATATCACGAAGGTTTTCGCTCTGCTCGACCCGGCATCAGGGCACCACACCACCGCCCTCGAGTTGACCTGCAACCCCCTCCCTCCGCACGCTACCTTTATAAAGCCAACCTGGCTTGACCCATGAGGAACAACCGCGTCGAAGATCGCCAGCGGTTGCAGGACCTCTGATCGGAGCTGCGTCAGCTTCAGGCCGGACCTGCACCCGGACTGAAGCGGCACCCCGACGGAACGCCGATCATGGCAGAGATCAACGCTTGGACGGACAAGGTCGGCCTGCCCCCATCGGGTGGGCCGGTCTAGATCTTAATGTGTGATGGGCCTTGGTGCCAAGGCAGGAGATGATCGGGTTGCGGTCGCTGCACTGTGCATAGTCAGAAATTGATGAGGCAATGTAAGGCGCTTGGTTTGGAACCCGATTGATTTCGCCCGCCCAAAAAATAAGAGCCACTCATTCATTATTTTGGTTGGTTTGATGGCGCAAATCAATTGTAATACCGCCGAAAAGCCTGTTTTGCGAGCAGACAATGTGCCGCCGCATCAGGTTCGCGGCAGCATCACCGTCTGCCGAGGCTATGGCAAGATAGATGCCGCGATGCTCGTCCAGCACACGTTGAAGACCAACTTGCCCCTCTCGCAACAGCGATTGCCCGTGCATCTTCATTCCCACAGAAATCTGTTCGTGCAAGGCGCGCATTGTCGCTTCGAAATAGGAATTGTTCGCCCCTTTCGCCACCGCCATGTGAAATGTAAAATCCGCATCCTCACGATGCATTGTTGATCCGGTCGCAACGCCCATCAGATCCAACGCGCGCTTGATCTCCGAAAGTAACCTGTCATCGCGACGTTCCGCGGCCAGCCGTGCCGTTTGTGGCTCGACCGTGAGGCGGAATTCATAGCAGCGTTGGATGTCGGCGATGGTTTCGATGCGGCCGAAGCCAAGGGTGTTCACGTGCCGTACGCTGACGAAATTGCCGGCACCCTGACGCGAGACGATGTAACCTTCCGATCGCAACCGCTCCAAGGCGTCGCGCAGGACAGGGCGTGACACGCCGAATTCCGTCGCCAGAAGCATCTCCGAGGGGAGCTTCTGTTCGGGTGCGTATTCACCATTGCTGATCCGCCCGTAAATCGAGTTGTAGACGTGATCGGCAAAGGACGGACGCGTTTTCGGCTGACGCTCTTTCAAAGTTTTTTCCTAATCAATGTCGTCATGAGCGCGAGGGCAACACATCAATTATCTTTGGCTTTCGCCCGTCGGCAAGCGTGGCTTGCTCCGGGCATCGTGGCGGCGCGTGCAGTGGTGGTCGGAATCCAGAGCCCAAAATCGACCGATACGGGCTGTTACCTGCCCTATCAAGGGGATTTCGATATGGTCATGGCCCAGTGTCACGACCAAGGACTTACGCCGATCGAGGCGGTGATTTTTGGCATCCTTGGGACGGGCGAGGGCAATCTGCGAACGTGCTCAGCGCGCCGTCCCATGCGGCGCGCCTTGCGTATGCAGAAGGATCCGTCGCCTGACATCGACACTCAGATTAAGGGTGCGGGAAAATCAAGCTGATATCTCTCGGCCTCGGCCGCCAGGTCGTCGACAATACCTGGATAAAATCTGACCCCGGATGCCAAGGCCTCGGCCTTGCGCGCCAAAGCTGCCTGGCCGGGCAGACGGACCGGGTGCGCAGGATCACGTGGATGCGAGGCGCGGCAGGCGTCCGCCAGCCAGCCCATCTGGCGCAGGAACGCGTCCACCCCACCGAACGCTTGCGGATCATGGACCGAGATGGTCACGGCCGCATTTGTGCCCGCCGGCGCGTCGGCCCGGCCATATCCCGCCAGCCCTTGGGTCAGCGCTTCCACCGAAAGGGCCATTCCATATCCCTTCTGACCGTGATCCAGCCCGCCCGTCGGCAGCAAAGACCCGCCTTCGGACAAGGCCCTCGGATCGCGTGTGGGTGAGCCTTCGGAATCCATCAGCCAGTCATGGGGATAGGTCCGCCCCTCTCGCACCATGCGGGCGCACATGTTGGCTGTCGTGATCGACGCCGAAATGTCGATCAGGATCGGTGCACCGGGGGCCGGAATTCCCCAGGCCACAGGGTCGGGGGTGAAGACGCCCTGCGTGCCCCCGAACGGAGCAACCTGCGCACCCGACGGCGAGGACGACGCGATCGACGCCAGAAGGCCCTGATCGGTGGCGATATGCAGATAGGCGGCCAGTGCGCCGATGTGATGGCTGTCACCGATGACCAGCGTTGCCGTGCCGTGGGTCTGCGCGCGTTCGCAGGCCAGTTTGAGACCTTGCGAGGTCAGCCATGCCCCGGGCAGGCGCCTTCCACGCCAACAGATCGCCGCACCCCGGTCCGAGACGACCTCGGGCGCGCCTGCCTTTGTCATGACCCCATCCTCGATTCCGCGCAGATACCACGGGGCCAAGGCCAGACCGTGGGTCGTGTGCCCCATGAGGTCGGCTTCCAGAAGATAGGTCGCGACCGCGACCGCCTTGTCGGCCTCGAGGCCCGCTGCGATGAACAGGCGCGTGGCGAAATCCCGCATGGCGTCGGCATCATACGGCATCAGTCCAGCTCCTTGGAATTGAGGCATCGCGCGGGCCGGTTGCCCGCCATCAGCGTCTCGATATCCTCGCACACCATCAGGCCCATATTCTCCACCGCTTCCCGGGTATCGGCACCGGAATGCGGCATGAAGACCGCGCGGGGATGGGCGAAGATCGGGTGAGAGATGTCCGGCGGTTCGACGACGAACGCATCCAACGCAACGCCCCCAAGGCGGTCGGAGGAAAGCGCCGCGGCCACGGCATCCAGATCGACGACCTCGCCGCGGGCGAGGTTCAAGAGACAGGCCGACGGCTTCATCTTCGCCAGCTTTTCCGCGTTGATAAGCGCGGCGTTCCCCGCACCGCCGAACACGTGCAGCGACACGTAATCCGACTGCGCCAGCAGGTCGTCCAGCGGCAGGATGGTGACGCCCCACTCGGCCGCGAACGCCGTGTCGGGATAGGGATCGCTGGCCAGAACCCGCATTCCCAGGCCGGACGCCAACCGTGCCAATCGCTTGCCGATATTGCCGAATCCCACGATGCCAAGCGTCTTTCCGCCCAATTGTGTGCCGACTTTGCGGTCCCACCCCCCCGACACAACCGAGGCATGGCCGGATGGCATGTTGCGGGCCAGCGCGAACAGAAAGCCGATCGCCAGTTCGGCCACGGCATCGGCATTGGCGCCGGGAGTGTTCGTCACGGGCAGACCGGCTGCCGTGCAGGCCGGGATATCGATATTCTCGACGCCGACGCCATGCTTCAGCACGGCCTTCAGCGACGTGGCTTGCGCCAGCGTTTCCGGCGTGACCGCGACCAGTCCCACCACCAGATAATCGGCGCGGGCGATATGGTCGGACACACCGCCATCGGCGCGCGATGTGTCGGTGCAGCGCACCAGTTCCCACCCGTTCCGGGCGATGACGTCCGGCACGCGGCCATGCTTGCCGAAACCGGGCGACGTTGTCAGAACGACTGTCATTGCACCAATCCCCGCGACGTCATGATCTTGCGGATCGCCTCATCCTGCGCATTGTCGGGCAAAAGCGCGGGTTGGCGTGACAGACCAACCGAGCTGTCATTGGTATAGAGCGCGCGTTTGACCATCGCCGGGGGAAAGCCAAGGGCATAGAGATCCTTGCGAAGACCGGCGAAAACCTCTTGTGCCGCCTCGGCTTTCGGGATGTCGTTCTCATTGAAGGCGCGGATGATCGTTGCCAGAACGTCCGGTGCCACATTGCCCAGACCCGAGATCACGCCCGAGCACCCCTTTTGCAAACCCCACAGCACCAGATGATCGGGCGCGCAATAGACCTCGAAGCCGGGCACCTGCCGGGCAACCTCCAGATAGACCTCGACGCTTTCGGTCGACCCGCCGGAATCCTTGATGCCCTTGATGTTTCCATGGGTGGCGAGCGTCAGGGCCGTCTCCGCCTCGATATGGTTCTGGGTGCGTGCCGGAATGTCATAAAGATAGATGGGCGTCGCCACGGCATCCGCGACGGTCGAGAAGTGCCGCACCATGCCGTCCTGCGAGCAGGCGATGAAATAGGGCGTGATGACGGCCGTTCCGGCGAGTCCGAACCCATCGAAGGCTTTTGCCAGACGCACCGTTTCGAAGGTCGAAGGGCAGCCGGCATTGGCGATGATACGCCCACGACCGGCGACCTCATCCGCGACTTCCGCGACCAGACGGACCTTTTCATCGAACATCAGCGCGCTGAAGTCACCGTTCGTGCCGCAGACCATCAGATCGTTGCCGGCCTCGATTTGGCGGCGGGCATGGGCGCGTGTGGCGGCGAAGTTGATCGTCTCATCGTCGTTGAAGCACGTGACAAGCGCCACATAGGCATTGCGGGTCATCATCTATCCAGTTTTCATTTGAGTTGGGGTTGGTTGCGGCGTGCCTTTGCCTGCGCAAGCAGCGGAAGGAACAGCGACAGCGCCGCCAGCCCGAGAAAGACCAGCGTGATCGGCCCGGACAGGAACGCCCCCAGATCGTTATGCGTCTGCAACAGGCCGCGGCGAAGGTTTGCTTCCATCATGGGGCCGAGAATCAGCGCGATGCAAAGTGCCGGCTGACTGAAGCCGAATTTCTGCATTCCCCAGCCCAACACGCCAAAGCCGACCATCGTATAAAGATCGACCGGATTCAGGTTGATCGAATACGACCCGATGAAACAGAACACCACGATGGTCACCGCAAGGATGTGCTTGGGGATCATCAGAATGCGTGAGAATACCGGGATCAGTGCCATGCCGAAGATGAACATGAAGATCGTGGCGATGAACGTGCCGCCGAAAATGCCGACCACCACGTCGGGATTGGTGACGTAAAGCATCGGCCCCGGCGCCAACCCCTGGATCATCAACCCGCCCATCAGCACTGCCGTGACGACGTCGCCCGGAATCCCAAGTGCCAGTAGCGGAATGAGCGCCGCCGCGCAGACGGCGTTGTTGGCGCTTTCGGTGGCCGCAAGGCCGGGCGGGTAGCCCGTGCCGAACTTTTCAGGCGTTTTGGAGGAGCGTTTGGCTTCGTTATAGGCGATCCAGGAGGCGGTCCCCGATCCGGTGCCGGGAATGATGCCGATGATCGTCCCGATGATCGAGCCGCGGATCAGCGCGCCCCGGCTGTCGCGCATATCGGCGCGGGTTGGCCAGCGCCCCGCGACCTTGAGTGTGACTTTCTCGTCGCGGCCAAGCCGTTCGAGCTGGGTGAAAACCTCGGAAAGCGCGAACAGGCCGATCAGAGCGGGTGTGAACGCGAACCCCGAGGCGAACCCCGACAGTCCGAACGTGTAACGAAGTCCGCCCGTGATCGGATCGGCCCCAAAGCACGCGATCAGGATGCCGAGCAATCCCGAAATGACGCCCTTGAGAATGTCACCGGAAAGAGAGGCGATGATCGTCAGACCGAACAGCGCGAGCGCGAAATACTCGGCCGCGCCGAAGCGCAGCGCCACGCCCGCAAGCTGCGGCGCAAGCGTCGCCAGCACGACAGCCGCGAACAGCCCCCCGATGGTTGACGCGATCGTGGCCATGCCAAGCGCGCGACCCGCCTCGCCCTTCAGCGCCATCGGATAGCCGTCCAGAACGGTCGCCGCCGATGATGGTGTGCCGGGCGTCCGAAGCAGGATCGCCGAAATGCACCCCCCGTAGATGCCGCCGATATAGATGCCGATCAGCATGTTCAGGCCCATCACGGGCTGCATCCCGAAGGTCAGGGGAATAAGCAGCGCGACGCCCATCGTCGCGGTCAAACCCGGCAGGGCGCCGATGATCAACCCCCCAAGCGTGCCAAGGGCAATGACCCACAGCACCTCCAGATCGAACAGGGGTAGGAGATAGGAGAGAATGTCCATGAGCGTCCCGCAAAGCACGATGCCCGCCCCTGGAGGACGGGCATACGGTGGGTTTCAAGGTCAGTTGTTCATGCCTGTGAGGCCAAGATCGTCAATCGTCTGACGTGCGATCTCGCTGTCCGCCTCGGCCCTGGCGCGATAGCCTTCCGAATCCTCGAAGGTGACGAACTCACCCAGATCATCCATTGCCTTCAGGAATTCTTCGTCTTCCACCGCAGCGGCAAGCGCCTGCTGAAGCGTCGCCTGGACGTCTTCAGGAAGGCCTTGAGGGGCAATGATGCCCTTCCAGGACGACCAGGTGAAATCGACACCTTTTTCCACGGCCGTGGGCGTGTCGGGGAAAAGATCGATACGTTCGTCCTCCATCACGAAGATCGGCGTCATCTGCCCCGCCTCCGATGCGGCCAGAGCCTCCGCAGGAGAGGCAACCATCGCGTCGATATGCCCCCCGATGCAGGCGGTGCGCGCATCGGCAGCGCCCGGGTAGGGAACACTTTCGATCTTCACATTCGCAACCTTGGCGAATGCCTCGGCCGAGATGTGGCTGGCACCCCCTGCCCCCGAGTTTCCAACCTGCACCGGCGTGTCGCGGGCGTATTCCATGAAGCTGTCGAAGTCTTGGAATGGCGCGTTTGCGCACCCGACCAGCACCTGCAAGTTGCGTCCGAACAGGGCAACGAACCCGACTTCGTCAAGCTGATAATCCGTCCCACCCATATGCGGCAACAATGAGATGGGCCCTTGCGCGCCGGTTCCCAGCGTATAGCCATCCGGACGGGCATGAATGGCCGCCGACGTGCCGATCGATCCGCCGCCGCCCGGTTGGTTGCGAACCACGACGCGTGCATTCGGCAGGTGTCTTGTCAGGCTTTCGGCCAGCAGGCGAACGGATAGGTCTGTCCCACCGCCCGCCGAATACGGCACGATAATCTGGATCGGGCGTTCAGGATACTGCGCGAGTGCAGCCGTCGCCAGAAACGAGGCCGCCGTCGCAGCCAGTGCGGCAGTGATTTTCATGTTTTCCTCCAATCAGTGAAATTGTCAGGGCAGCCAGACATTCAAAAGCTGCGTGAACCCCCAATAGATCGCCCCTGTCACGATGCCGGGCACCAGCAGCAGAACGAGGGGCCTGCGCTCGCCAAAGAGCGCCAGCGCGGCGACAAATATGAGGAGGGTAGAGGCGAGATATCCGATCGCCGTGAATGCTATCGCATAGCCGACAAGCAAAACGGCCAGACAACTCAGCCGGGCTATCGTGCCATAAGACAGGCCCTGCGCAGACTCCTTATCTCCCGTCCGGGGGCCGCCCCGCAAAGCCCGAATAATGAGCCAGATGGACAAAAGAGCAATTCCGCCGATCATGATCCACGGAATCAGGGTGGGCCCCGCCCCGCTGCTCGCGCCGACCGGGCGCATCAGCGATGTGCGCCACGCCATGAACGCGCAAAGAGCCAGAAGCCCCGCGCCAATGATCACATCGCTCTGCCCGCGAACCTTGTTTCGCATGACCCTACCTCCCCAAGCCCCGCGTCATGAGGCCTCTCCAACCCTGACGGTAAGTAAGCGTTGTAAACTTGTCAAACATAGATGGCGATCAATTTCGATCATGCGCCCGAAAATTGGCTCATTTTATCCTAACTGGCCTGACACGCATGTTAACTGGTAAGATTTCAGATTGATGATCACGTATCGTGCCGGAAAACGGGCATCGCCTTATCGCGTGGAATTTCATCAAAAAGCCCGCGTGAGGGACAACTGCCCACCTAAAGCTGCGCTTACGTGCGCCTTCAGACCGTCGGGTGTCGGGGGCGGTTGCCTTGCGCCCGGGGTCCCTCGATCATGATCAGAGTCTCCCGTTTTTGAAATTGGTAGTGAGCGGGTGGTTTCCAAAGGCGCGCGCCAAAAGAGCCATCAGGAAGAGCAAACGTCCGGCCCGCTGCGAGCGGCGTCACGTTGCCGAGCGGGCAGTGTCACCTGACGGCGTTGCCATCATAGCGCCGGAGGATGATCGCGCGGTACGGGTCGCCCAAGGGCGGTCACTGCCAAATGGTCGGCACCACGTTCTGTCGTTACGACAATTCTGCCTTGCGCTGAACCGCATTTGCGCCTTCGTTGAAGTCAATGCCACCTCTGGACATCGCCATGCACGATCTGCCGGTCTCATTTCGCACCCTCCGATACATCGTGGAAACCGCAAACTACGGCAGTGTGACCGAGGCTGCGCGACGTCTGTCCGTTTCCCAGCCCTCCATATCCTCGGCATTGGCGCAGGCGGAACGGGATCTGGGGGTGCAGATCTTCGTGCGTCATCATGCGCGGGGAATGACCCTGTCGGTGCCGGGCCAACGTCTGGTCGATGCCGCCCGCCAGCTTCTCGAACAGACGGGCGAGTTCGCCGATACGGTGCAGAACCTTGGCCATCCGCTGCGTGGAGAAATCGTGGTGGGCAGTTTTCCTACCCTCGCCATGCGGTATATGCCACGGATCATCGGCAGTTTTACCAAGGCCTTCCCAGAAATCACGGTGCGGCTGGTCGAAGGCGATCATACGGAACTTCTGGCGGGGCTGGACGATGGCGGGATCGAGGTCGCGCTGGCCTATGACTTCGCCCTGCCTCCTGTTGTTCATGCGCATCCGTTGAACGTTTTACCGCCCCATGCCCTGTTGTCGCCGGATCATCCGCGGGCGGCAGACCTGTCGGTGCGCCTGGCCGACCTGACGGACGAGCCTTTCATCCTGTTGGACCTGCCCCATTCGCGGGATTACTTCTTCGGCCTTTTCACGTCATGCGGTCTGCGCCCGAATATCGGCTTTCGCAGCCGTTCGCCGGAACTGGTGCGGGGCCTTGTCGGAAATGGTCGGGGGTTTTCCATCCATAACGTCCTGCCCTTGGGATCGGTCGCCTATGACGGCAGCCAAGTGGCGATGGTCCCGCTGCAGGACAGTTTGCCGCCGGTCCGGACGATGCTTCTTCACACGTCCCACAGCGATATGCGACCAGCGGTAAAGGTGTTTTCAGACCACGTCCGCGCGGCATTCCACAACGGAACCTTCGCGTTATAGGCCCAGCCTTCGCATTGCGAAGATTCGCATGACCCTTGCCTTGGATAGGCGCACATTATCCTTGGCATAGGGGCCGGTTTTCTCGTTTCCGTTTTTCACAAGTCGCTGAAATATTGGCCTTAATATCAAGCCAATGCCGCTGTTTTATACGCGAATTCCTGTTGCCGACCGGCGCTTCGGATGCCGATCATGGATCAAAATCAGCAGGAGGTTCCATTGAAACACGTTGCAGCGGCACTCGGGATGTCGGCCTTTGCCACCTTGTTCATGACGGCGGCGGCGGTGGCCGATACGCGTATGCGATTGGCCGTCGAGACGACCAGCGGCGACCCCACCCACGTCATGCTCTCCACCTTCCGGGACAGGCTTCAGGCCAGCGCGGGCGACGCGGTGGCGATCCAGTTCAACGATGGCGGATCGCTGGGCGACGAAAATGCGCTGGCCGAACTGATCCGCGCGGGCGCGGTGGATGTGATTCCGATGGGATCGGACGGGGTGGCAGCACTGGACAGCCATTTTTCGGTGTTCGACACCCCCTTCCTGTTTGCCAGCAAGGAACAGGCGCGCGCCGCACTGGACGGGGAATTCGGTCAGGTCATGGCCGCCTCCCTGCGCGAAAACGCCAACCTCGAGGTTCTGGCCTTCGGCGAATTGGGCGTGCGCGTCATCAGCAATTCCAAGCGCGAGGTCGTGACCCCCGCCGACCTGTCCGGTCTGAAATTGCGCACTCCGTCCAGCCCAACGCGCATGATGGCCTTCACCACCTTGGGCGCGATCCCGACGAACTTGCCCTTGGGCGAGGTTTACATGGGCCTGCGTCAGGGCGTGATCGATGGACAGGAAAATCCGCTGTCGGTCATCAAGGAGTTTTCGTTGCACGAGGCGCAGCCCTTCATCTCGCTGACCAATCACATCTACACCCCGATCACGCTGGTGATGAACGGCGCCGCGTTCGACGCGCTGAGCGAGGATATGAAAACGCAGGTGAAAGCCGCCGCGCAAGCGGGTGTTGAAACCACCCGCATTCTGTCGGACGAAAGCGACGCCAAGCTTGTGGAGGAGTTCCGCACCGCTGGCGTCACCGTGACCGAGCCCGACATCGCCGCCTTCCAGGCCGCGGCCGAGCCGGTGCGGGCCGAAATTGCCAAAGTGGTGACGCCCGACTTCATGACATCGGTGCAGGGCATGATCCAGTGAACATCGCCCCCAGATCCTATCCGCTTTTCATGCCCGACGGTTCGGGCGATCTGGCCCGCATCGGCCTGATCTACATCGCCTCCTCCGTCGTGATGGAGGAGGAGATGTGGGCCATGTCCGCGCCCGGCGTGTCCACCCACACCGCGCGCATTCGTCTGCCCAAGGTCACCGTCGAGGGGATCGAGGAAATGATGAATGCGCCGGAACTGGAAACCGCCGCCCGCCACGCCGCCGCCGCCCCGATCGACGTCTTGTGCTTCGGCGGCACAAGCGCGTCGTTCCTGCACGGCACAGCGTATGACAAGGCGCTGATCCGCAAGATCGAAGGCTGGACGCCTGGGCCGAAAGTCACCACCGCCTCCACCGCGACGCTGGCCGCCCTGGCGCAGGTGGGGGCGGGAAAGGTTGCGCTGGCGACGCCTTATGTCGGGGCGATCCACGACCGTGCCATCCGCTTCTTGACGGAAAACGGGCACGAGGTGGTGAAAGGCGCCCATCTGGATATCACCGACGATCATGCCTTGGCTGAGGTGTCGATCGAGCAGGTCTATGATCACGTCCTGTCGGTCGATCACCCCGACGCCACGGCCATCTTTATCTCGTGCACGAATTTCCGCAGCGTGGCGGGGATCGCCGCTTTGGAAAAAGAGCTGGGCAAGCCCGTCATCTCGGCCATTCAGGCATCGTTCTGGCATTGCCTGCATCTGGCGGGGGCCAAGGGGGCAAAACCGGGATATGGGCGTCTGTTCGCGGGGTATGAAGCGGATGTCTGACGTCGTGACAAGCCCGACCGCCCCGAAGGGCACCCTGCGTCGAAGCGCCACGACGGTGGTGGAAGTGGCGGCGATCGTCCTGTTGGTCGGCCTTGTCGCACTGGTGTTGTGCAACTCCATCGGGCGATATCTCTTCTCCCGCCCCTTGCCATGGACGGAAGAAGTGGTGACCGCCCTTCTGATGTGGCTGGGGGGCCTTGGCATCACCGTGGCCGCCCTGCGCAACGGGCTGATCGCCTGCTCCATCTGGACGGCGCGGCTGCGCCCTCGGGGTCGGCGGGTTCTGCGCATCACGCAGAACCTGTTCGGCATTGCCACCATGGCCGCGCTCGCATGGTTCGCATGGCAATACATGGGCATTTTCGGATCCGACCGTTCCCCCCTGATCGGGATGCCCAAAGCGGTGCCCATCAGCGGCATCATCGGCTGCGCGGCGGGCTTGTCGCTGGCCTTCGTCATCGACCTCATCGCGCCGGAGGAATTGTGATGCTCGGACTTGCTGCCATCACCTTGGGCGTCTTGTGCCTGCTTGTGCTGATCGGAATGCCGGTGGTGATCTCGCTGGTCGCCTCGGTCCTGATGTTTCTGGCCGTGTCGGGCGGGTGGGCGCTGGCCTTGCCGCAACAGGTGCTGTCGGGCGTGGCCGACTATCTGCTGATCACCCTGCCGCTGTTCATTCTGGCAGGGGGGATCATGAACGCCACCGGCATTGCCGACAAGCTGTTCGATTTCGGTGGCGCGCTGGTTGGTTGGATGCGGGGCGGCCTGGCCCATGTGGACGTCGCGGCCAGCGTCATGTTCGGCGGCATGATCGGCACATCCGTCGCCGATCTGGCGGGAACGGGGTCGGTCACGATCCCCAAGATGAAGGCGCATGGATATCCCGGTCCCTTCGCGGCGGCGGTGACGGCCACATCGTCGGGCATCGGCGTGCTGATCCCGCCCAGTTCACCGATGATCCTGTATTCCGTGGTGACCGGCACGTCGCTTGGCGCGCTGTTTCTGGCGGGGATCGTTCCCGGTCTGCTGATGGCGGCGGTGATGATGGTCACCATCTCCATCCTTGCGCGCCGGAACGGGTGGCAGCCGATGAATTCGTTCGAATGGTCGCGCGTGGTAAAAACGGGGGGACATGCGATCCTGCCGTTGGGAATGCCCGCAATGATCCTTGGCGGACTTGTGTTCGGCATCTTCACCGCGACCGAAGCCGGGGCCTTCGCCGTCGCCTATGCGCTGGTGCTGGCGGGGGTGGTCTATCGCACGCTCACCTTGCCCAAGATGCGGCAGGCGCTTGTGGATTCCGTCATCCTGACCGGCGAAGTGCTGATGGTCGTGGGCTTTTCCACGGCCCTCGGCTGGGCCTTGTCGCAAGCGGGCGTGCCGGCAGCGCTTGCCTTGGGGATCGACACGATCTTCCCGTTCGAAAGCGTGACGATGCGGATCTTCGTCCTGCTGGGGCTGGTGCTGATTGCGGGGATGGTGCTGGATCCGCTGATCCCGATGATCATGCCCGTGCTTTTGCCCTCCTTGCTTGCAATGGATGTCGACCTCGTGCATTTCGGCGTGCTGATCGTGATGACCGTGGTGATCGGCCAGGTGACGCCCCCCGTGGCCATCGCCCTTCTGGTTGCCGCAAAGATCGGCAAGGACGACATATGGGCCGTAACCCAGGCGAACATGCCGTTTTTCTATGCCCTGATCGTGGCCCTGATCATGTTGACGCTGTTCCCCGCCCTGTCAACGACACTGCCCGCCTTGATGAACTGAGGGGTCTTCGAGGCATCGTCGGGCCGCCCCTTCGGGGGCGGGACGGCGCTGACCCGCGCGACATCCTGAGGACCGCCGAAATCACGACCGTAAGCGAACACAAACAGGGCAAAAACACCCCGTCCGACACCCCTCGTCGGTCGCGATAATTTGATCCCGCCGCCTTTGCGGCTAGGTCAACGGGGGAACCCAAGACCGGAGGGGCATGTGATACGACATCCGCTACTTGTCGGCGCGCTTACATTTGTGGCCGGAACGGCCGGCGCACAGGACCTGCTGTTTCCTCCGGGCGAGGATGCGCGCTTTACCTGGGAAAGCTTCGACACCTTCGCCGCCGATCATGATCTGAGCGGACAGAGCGTGACAATTTCCGGCCCGTGGACGGCGGAGGATGAGGTCACGTTCCGGCGCATGTTCGAATATTTCGAAGCGGCCACAGGCGCGCGCGTGAACTACTCCGGTTCGGACAGTTTCGAACAGCAGATCGTCATCGACACCTCCGCCGGATCCCCCCCGGACATCGCGGTCTTCCCCCAGCCGGGTCTGGCGCGGGGGATGGCGGCGCAGGGACGTCTCGCCCCCCTTCCCGACGATACGGGCGACTGGCTGCGCGCGAATTACGCCGCCGGGGAAAGCTGGGTCGATCTTGTGACCTTTCCCGGCCCCGACGGGCGGGAGGCGGTCTTCGGAATGCCCTACAAGATCGACGTCAAATCCCTCGTCTTCTATTCGCCCGAAAACTTTGCCGCCATGGGATACGAGGTGCCCGGAACCATGGAGGACCTGAAATCCCTGACCGAACGGATCGTGTCGGATGGGGGTGTGCCGTGGTGCATCGGCCTTGGCGCGGGGGCCACCACCGGCTGGCCCGCCACGGATTGGGTCGAAGACCTGATGCTGCGCCTTCATCCGCCCGAGGTCTATGACCAGTGGGTCGCGCATGAGATCCCCTTCGACGATCCCCGTGTCGTCGAGGCGATCGAGGAGTTCGGATGGTTCGCCAAGACCGACGCCTTCGTGGACGGCGGTGCGGGCGGCGTGGGCTGGATCGACCACCGCGACAGCCCGACCGGCCTTTTCTCCATCCCCCCACGCTGCTTCCTGATGCATCAGGCGTCCTTCATCGGATCCTTCTTTCCACCGGATACCGAATTCGGCAGCGATGTCGATTTCTTCTACATGCCCCCCTATGCCAGCCACCCCGACCTGGGGCGCCCGGTTCTGGGGGCCGGAACCACCTTTGCCATCACGCGCGACACGCCGACGGCGCAGGCATTCGTGCACTTCCTGCGCACCCCCATCGCGCATGAGGTGTGGATGGCGCAGACGGGCCTCCTCTCCCCCCTCACCACCGCCAATCTCGATGCCTATGGCGATCCCACCCTGCGCGGCATGGGCGAGATTCTGGTCAACGCCGACACGTTCCGCTTCGACGCGTCCGACCTGATGCCGGGCGCCATCGGGGCGGCGGCGTTCTGGACCGGCATGATCGATTTCGTGGCCGGCGACAGCGCCGAGGATGCGGCCAACATGATCGAACGCACCTGGGTCAGCCTGGCCCGAACCGGCGGGCTTGATACGGAGGGAGAGGCGGAATGAACCAGATCCTTTTTGCAGGCCTGACCATCCTTGTCGGGGTCGCCGGGTGCCTTGCCTATTTCTGGCTGTCGAACATGGCGCTGGATCGCGTTTTTCCACCACGGGGCGCGTCGGCCAGCGCCAACCTGCGCCGGTCCGGCCGCATCCGCCCCTGGCTGTTTCTGGCCCCGGCCATCCTGTTTCTGGGCGTCTATCTCGTCTATCCCGTCTTCGCCTCGGTCTGGCTGGCGCTGTCGCAGGGGGGCGTTTTCGTGGGGATCGAGAATTTCGTCTGGCTTGTTCAGGATCCGAAATTCCGCGAAAGCCTGATCAACAACGTCCTGTGGTTGATCTTCGTGCCCAGCATGGCGACCTTGATCGGGTTGATCGCCGCCCAGCTGACCGACAACATCAAATGGGGCGCGATCGCCAAATCCCTCATCTTCATGCCGATGGCGATCAGTTTCGTCGGCGCGGCGGTGATCTGGAAATTCATCTATGAATTCCGCGCCGAAGGATTGGCCCAGATCGGCCTTCTGAACGCCTTCGTCACCACGCTTGGATTCGCGCCTCATGCCTGGCTGACCATTCCGCTTTTGAACACGTTCCTGCTGATGATGATCATGGTGTGGATGCAGGCCGGTTTTGCCATGGTCCTTCTGTCGGCCGCGCTGCGCGGCATTCCCGATGAAACGATCGAAGCCGCCATTCTGGACGGCGCGAACCCGTGGCAGGTGTTCTGGCGGGTGCAAGTGCCGCAGATCAAAGGCACCATCGCCGTCGTCTGGACCACCATCACGATCATGGTGCTCAAGATCTTCGACATCGTCTTTGCCATCACCAACGGGCAATGGGGAACGCAGGTTCTGGCGAACATGATGTATGACTGGTCCTTCCGCGCGGGTGATTTCAATCGCGGGGCGACCATCGCCATCGTCATCATGATTGCCGTCCTGCCGATCATGATCTGGAACATCCGCAATGCGCATCGGGAAAGGGACTAGGATGGACAACATCGCAGGCAAACGCGGCCATCTGACCTGGGCGCTGAACATCGCGGTTTTCGTGCTGGTGCTTTTGTGGACCATTCCCACCGTCGGGCTTCTGGTCTCCTCGTTCCGCGATGCGCAGCAGATCCAGACGTCCGGCTGGTGGACATCCCTCACCCCGCAGCAGGAAAGCTGGGCCGCACGGACCGGACCGCCGAATACCGCCATCCAGGCGGATGGAACCTATGTGCTGGAGGGCAACGTCTTCGGCGACGCTGCGGGCGAGGTGGTCGCCTTCGGCATATCGCCGATGGCCCCATCCGCGTTTCCCGCGGGGGAGACGGCGGAGCGCCAGGACGGCGGCACCCTAGCGGTGAATGCCGACGGCACATACCGCCTGACCCAGACCTTGCCCTTCGACGCGCCCGATGTGGTGGCCGGCGAAACCGCCACCGATGCCCCGCCCCGCGGGATACGGGTGTTCGTCACCTCCACCGAGCCGCCGGATTTCACCACCGGCAACTACGGCACCGTCCTGTCGGCGGAAGGCATGGGGCAATCCTTTCTCAACACCCTGACCGTGTCGATCCCGGCGACGGTGATCCCGATCCTCGTTGCGGCCTATGCCGCCTATGCGCTGGCCTGGATGACCTTTCCGGGGCGGGCGCTTCTGGTGTCGGCGGTGGTGGGGCTTCTGGTCGTGCCCCTGCAACTGTCGCTGATCCCGCTTTTGCAACTGCACAACGGGATCGGCCTCGGGCGCGGATATATCGGCGCCTGGCTTGCGCATACCGGGTTCGGCCTGCCCTTGGCGATCTATCTTCTGCGAAATTACATGGTCGGCCTGCCCCGAGAGGTGATTGAAAGCGCGCGGGTGGACGGGGCCACGGATTTCGAGATCTTCCGCAAGATCATCCTGCCCCTGTCCCTCCCCGCCCTTGCGGCGTTCGGCATCTTCCAGTTCCTGTGGACGTGGAACGATCTTCTCGTGGCCAAGGTCTTTCTTGGGACATCCGACACGCAGATGGTGATGACGGGTCGGATCGTGGAGCTTCTCGGGTCGCGCGGCAACAACTGGGAATTGCTGACCGCCGCGGCCTTCATCTCGATGATCGTGCCGCTTGTCGTGTTCTTTTCACTTCAGAAATACTTCGTTCGCGGCCTTCTTGCCGGTTCGGTAAAGGGAGGATAACCATGGCGAATGTCAAACTGACCGACATCTCCAAGTCATATGGCGGGACGGAGGTCCTCAAGAACATCGACCTCGATATCCGTCAGGGCGAACTTGTCGTCTTCGTCGGGCCGTCCGGCTGCGGAAAATCCACCCTGCTGCGCATGATCGCGGGGTTGGAGAAAATCTCCGGCGGGACGCTGGAGATCGACGGGTCCGTGGTGAATGACACGCCCCCCGCGCAACGGGGCATTGCGATGGTGTTCCAGTCCTACGCCCTTTATCCGCACATGACCGTGCGCGAGAATATGGGCTTTGCGCTGGACATCGCGAAGGTTCCCCGGGTGGACGCCGACGCCAAGGTGGCGAAGGCGGCCGAAACCCTGCAACTCACCCCGTATCTCGACCGGCTGCCCAAGGCGCTTTCGGGCGGCCAGCGGCAGCGCGTGGCCATCGGTCGCGCCATCGTCCGCGATCCCAAGGTCTATCTTTTCGACGAACCGCTCTCGAACCTCGACGCGGCCCTGCGGGTCGCCACACGGATCGAGATCGCCCAGTTGAAAGAGCGTATGCCCGACGCGACGATGATCTATGTGACCCACGATCAGGTGGAGGCGATGACGCTGGCCGACCGCATCGTGGTTCTGGCCGGCAAGGGCATCAGCCAGGTCGGCACCCCGCTGGACCTCTATGACGCCCCCGAGAACGAGTTCGTGGCCCGGTTCATCGGCTCCCCTTCCATGAACCTCATGTCGGGCACGATCACCCAGACCGGCACGGAGACGGTGGTCGCGCTCGATACCGGCGGCACGGCGCGCGCCGCGATCCCCACGGACGACCGGCATCTGGGGGCCAAGGTGAATGTCGGCGTGCGGCCCGAGGATTTCACCCTGACCGATGGTCCCGCCCTTTATTCCGGCCATGTGGACTATACCGAGGCTTTGGGAGAGGTCACCCTGCTCTATTTCGCGCCCGAAAATGGAGAGAGCGGGATTGTCGCGAAACTTCCGGGGACGCACCGGAATCACCGCCGGCAAACCCTTGCCCTGACGGCGGAGCCCGAGCGCGTTCACCTGTTTCTTGACGGGGTGTCCCTGAAACGTCCGCGCCGACCGTGATCCGGCCGCCCTGCCCGACAAATCGCGGCAGGGCGGGGTCCGGTCAGGTCAATCCCCGCATCGCTGCCGGGGTCGCGTAGGCGTAATCCAGACCCATTGCACAGGCCAGGCCCACGGGACCCGGCGCTGCGTCATCCCTCTCCCGCATAAAGCCAGGGTTGCGCGGCGCGGTGGCTGGCTTCGAACGCGCGCACGGCGGGCATCTCGCGGTTCAGGATCACGTCGATCTCGTCCCAGCCTTCCAGGAAGGCCTGCAGGGCGGACGCGCTCAGATCCAACCGCGCGACCTCTTTCCCCGACAGCGACAGGGACCGTTCGGGCAAGTCCAGCGCGAAAACGCCCCCCGCCTGCGCCTGCCGGGCCAGATCCTCACACGCCGCCTCGGGCAACGTCACCAGCAGCAACCCGTTCTTGCGCGCGTTGCCGGCGAAGATGTCGCCGAAATCCGGGGCGATCACCACACGGATCCCCCAATCCACCAATGCCCAGACCGCCTGTTCGCGCGAGGAACCGCAGCCGAAGCCCGGCCCGGCGATCAGCACCTGGGCCTCGCGCAGATCGGGATCGTTGAAGGGGTGGTCCGGCACCATCCGCCCCGTGGCGTCGAACCGGCGGTCGCGAAACAGGCAGTCGTCCATCCCGTCGCGGTCGATCTTCAAAAGAAAGCGCGCGGGAAAGATGATATCGGTGTCGATGTTGGGATCCATCAGGCAGATGGCCCGCGACGTCAGGGTGATCAGCGGCGTGCTCATGATGCGGGCCCCATCGTGCGGATATCGGTCAGCCCCCCCGTGATGGCGGCGGCGGCGGCCATGGCGGGCGACATGAGATGGGTGCGCCCCTCGCGCCCCTGCCGTCCTTCGAAATTGCGGTTCGAGGTGGAGGCGCAGCGCTGCCCCGGCTCCAGCCGGTCGTCGTTCATCGCCACGCACATGGAACAGCCGGCATCGCGCCATTCAAAGCCCGCTTGGGTGAACACGCGGTCGATCCCCTCGGCCTCGGCCGCCTGCTTGACCAATCCCGATCCGGGGACCACCATCGCCCGGACGGAGGGCGCCACCTTGCGCCCCCGCACCACATCCGCCGCCGCGCGCAGATCGGACAGGCGGCCATTCGTGCAGGACCCGATGAAGACGGCGTCCACGGGCGTGCCGGCAATGGGGGCACCCGCCTTCAGGCCCATATAGTCCAAGGCCCGCTGCACGCGCGCGCGCCGATGCGCATCCGGCATCGCCGCCGGATCGGGAATGATCGCGTCGATGGCAATGGCGTCTTCGGGCGAGGTGCCCCAGGTCACATGGGGGGCGACCGATGCGGCGTTCAGCACAACCTCCTTGTCGAACCGGGCCTCCGGGTCGCTGGGCAAGGTGCGCCAGTAATCCACGGCCCGATCCCACATCGCGCCTTTCGGGGCCATGGGGCGGCCCTTCAGCCACGCGAAGGTGGTCTCATCCGGGGCGATCAATGCGACACGGGCCCCGGCCTCGATCGCCATGTTGCACAGGGTCATGCGCGATTCCATCGTCATGTCGCGGATGGCGCGGCCCAGATATTCGATCGCATGGCCCGCCGCGCCGTTCGCCCCGATCCGCGCGATCAAGGCCAGCGCCAGATCCTTGGCGGTGACGCCCAAGGGCAGATCGCCCTCCACCCGGACGGCCATCGTTCCGGCCCGGCGTTGGGCCAGCGCCTGCGCGGCCATCACGATCCCGCATTCCGACGCCCCGACGCCGAAGGCCAGCGCCCCGAACGCCCCATGGGTGGAGGTGTGGCTGTCCCCGCAGGCCAGCGTGATGCCGGGCAGCGTAAAGCCCTGTTCGGGGCCCATGACATGAACGATGCCCTGGCGCCGGTCCCCCAGCGGAATATAGGGGATGCCGTGCCGTGCCACGTTCTCCTCCAGCCGCGCCGTCTGGGCACGCGCCTGCAGATCGGCGATCGGGCGGTTCCGATGGCGCGTCGGCACCGCATGATCCGGCACCGCAAGGTTCGCGGCCGGACGGTGCGGCCCGATCCCGCGTCGGTCCAGCGCCACGAAGGATTGCGGCGTGGACACTTCGTGCAGCAGGTGCCTGTCGACATAAAGCAATGTGGAGCCGTCTTCGCGTTCGCGCACGACATGACTGTCCCAGATCTTGTGATACAACGTGCGACCGGTGCCGGTGGCTGGCATGGGCATTCCCCTTTCGTGATCAGGCCGTCTCGACCCATTCCTTCTCGAAGGCCCAGACATCTTCGAAGCCCAGAAGCTTGTTCATCTCGGCAAAGGAATAAAGGTCGATGTCGTCGCTGGTGATGCCGTTCGCCAGAAGGTCGCCATACGCCTTTTCCAGCGCCCGCGTGACCGCAAGGAACCCGATGGCCGGATGGATGGCGATGGAATAGCCCATGGCGCTCAGCCGGTCGGCCGACAGAAGCGGCGTGCGCCCGCCATTGACCATATTGGCGAAAAGCGGCGCCTTGATCGCGTCCGAGACCGCGATCATCTCCTCCTCGCTTTCGGGGGATTCGATGAAGATCACGTCGGCCCCCGCTTCGGCATAGCCTTGGCCGCGGCGAATGGCCTCGTCGATGCCCAGGCCGGTGCGGCTGTCGGTCCGGGCGATGATCAGGAAGTCGTCGGATTTTCGCGTGCGGGCCGCAACTTCGATCTTGCGCTGCATGTCGGCCATCGGAATGACGCGGCGGAACGGCGTATGCCCGCACTTCTTGGGAAATTCCTGATCCTCGATCTGGATCGCGGTGACGCCGGCGGCCTCATACCCCTCGACGGTGGTGCGCACGTTCAACAGGCCGCCATACCCGGTATCGGCGTCGGCGATGACCGGCTTTTCGGTGCGCTTGCAGATCTGGGCGATGCGTTCCAGCATGTCGCGATAGGTGGCGATGCCCGCATCGGGAATGCCAAGATAGGACGCCACCGTGCCGTATCCGGTCACATACAGGGCCTTGGCGTCCATCCGGTCGGCCATGAGGGCCGAAATCAGGTCGAACACGCCCGGGGCGACGACGAAGTCCTTGGCAGCAATTGCCTGTTTCAAACGGGGATCGGCCATGTTCGTTTCTCCTCAACGATGAAAATGGATGAGCGTCAGCGCGATCTGCGCCGCGCCATGACGGTGATTGCCATCGCCACGGTGGCGATGATGACAACAAGCAGCACCAGCGAGATCGGCCGCGTCGCGATGGGGGTCAGACCGCCGCCGCCCAACTGCCAGGTCCGGACCAGATTGCCTTCCATCATCAGCCCAAGAAGCAGGCCGATCACGACGGCGACGACGGAATACCCATAGCGTTTCAGCACCACGCCCAGGATCGCGAACACGACAAGCGTGATCGGCCCCGACATGCTGGAGGACAGGGCATAGCTGCCCAGGGCGGTGCAGATCACGATGGGGGGCAGCAGATAGGCCAGGGGAACGCGGACGATATAGACGACCAGCCGGATGAAGAAGATGCCGATCATCGCCAGCAGCACGGCCTGGATCAGGTTGCCCGCGATGATAGCATAGACGATGTCCTTCTGGTCGCTGATGAACCGCGGCCCCCCCGTCACGTTGTGCATCGAAAACGCGGACAGCATGATCGCGGTCGCGGCGCTGGACGGAATGCCCAAGGCCAGAAGTCCGACCATGGATCCGCCTTCCGAGGAGGAATTGGCGGATTCGGCGGCGACGACGCCGTTCGGGTTGCCTTTGCCGAAGGTCTCCGGCTCGCTCGAGACGCGCTGCGCGATGGTATAGGAGACGAGGTTGGCGATGGAGGATCCGATGCCGGGAACCACCCCCAGCCCCGCCCCCAGCACGGAGCCGCGCCAAAGCGTGCGCAGGTTGTGACGTATGTCGGCAAAGCCGGACGCGATCTCGCGCAGCGAGACATGGCGCTTTTCGCGGGCATCGACCAGATAGTCCTGCTTGACCAGCCGGAACAGTTCCGAGGCCGCGAAGATCCCGATGATGGCGGCGTTCGTGTCGATCCCGTCCAGAAGATAGATCGACCCGAACGTCCCCCGCTCGATCCCGGCCGAGCTCATGCCGATCAGGGCCAGCAGAACCCCGATGGAACCGCCGACCACGGCCCGCCAGAAATACCCCTCGGCCATCAGCCCGATCAGCAAAAGGCCGACGACGGCGATCAGGAACAGTTCGGGCGGCCCCAGCCGCAGCACGAACCCCGAGATCGGCTCAAGAATGACGAACAGCAGGACATATCCGATGGCCGTCCCGACCGTGGAGGCCGCCAGCGCAAGGCCAAGCGCACGGTTGTGCTCCCCCCGACGGGCCATGGGATAGCCGTCGAAGCAGGTCGCGATGGAGGCCGACGTGCCGGGCACGTTCATCAGGATGGCCGGGATGGACCCGCCGAACCCGCCCCCGGTGAAGATCGCCGTCAGGAACAGAATCGAATTCAGAAAATCCATGTAGAGGGTCATCGGCAGGAAGACCGCCATCGCGATCGGCACCGACAGCCCCGGCACCGCGCCGAACACCAGCCCGATGATCAGCCCCAGCGGCACCACGACCCAGGCCGCGGGGGAGGACATCAGCAAGGAAAACGCATCAAGGATCGCGGCGAAGTCCAACATCGCGCCTACTCCAGAAACATCGTGGGGACGGGCATTCCCATCGGGCCCTGCAGGATCCAGACCGGCACGAGGCCCGTCAGCACGGCATAGACGCCGATGGCGATCCAGTTGCGCTGCCCCATCAGGATCATCGTTCCCGCGCAGAACGCCATGCCCGCCGCATCATAGCCCAACGGCTCCAGCGCCAGCACATAGAGAAGGAAGGCCACGCAGCCGATCGCCACGCCGAAGCGGCTGCGCAGGCTGCCATCGCCCGGCCCCCCTTCGGGGTGGGACGCGTCGCGCGCGGGGTGCATCAGCAGGCCTGCGGCGATCGCGGCCACCAGACACAGGGCCAGCGCCGCGACCGGCCCGATCAGGATCATGTTCACCAGCGTCGGGTCCGCCCGCCATGCCGAGGCGGTGAACCACAGCACGAAGGCCGCGACGAGGGCGAGCAGACCGAAATGGCCGGCCCGGTTCGCTGTCATGTTCATGGCGTGACCTTTCGGCAAGGTTACATCTGCGGAATGTATTTGGCGAAGATGTCGTAGCTCTCCTGCAGCGCCTGCGCCGTCTGCTCGGGCCCCAGCCAGTCCGCCCCAATCTCGCCCTTTGCCGCAAAGGCCTGGAACTCATCGCTTTCCAGCATCGCGCGATAGGCGGTGACAAGCTGCTCGTAGATCTCGGGATGGCTTTGCCGCAGGCTTGAATGCACCGACAGGCAGCGCAGATCGGCGGCGATCACCGGCACCTCCACATTCATGGGGGCCAGCGCCTCGTTGATTGCCGGTGCGTCCCAGCGGGCGGGGTCCGCCTCCTGGCGATAGACCGCAAGCGCGCGGACCTGATCCGCGATGACGTTGCTGCCAAGCGCCGCCGTGACCGAGAACGTCACCTGATTGCCCGCCACGGCCGTGCGCATAGGCCCGCCGCCGTCATAGGTGATCCAGTTCACGTTCTCACGCGGGATCCCCATTGTATCCAGAAGGATGAGCGCCGAGATATGCCCCCCGTCGCCCGGAATGATCGCGCAGCTGACCTTGCCGGGGTTGTCGCGGATGTCGACCAACAGCTCCTGCATGGTCTGGTAGGGCTGCGCGTTGTTCACGAACACCGCGTAATAGTCCTGCCACTGGCCATTGATATGGTGGAAATCGTCCCAGTTCAGCCCCCCTTGCCCGCGCAGCACGTTGGAGATCAGATACGGGTTGACCGGCGAGACGAGGGCCGTGGATCCATCGTCCGGCTGACGGATGAACCAGCTGTGCCCAAGCGCCCCCGATCCGCCCGCGCGGTTGACCACGGTGACCGGCGTGCCCCCCAGATGGGCCGGCAGAAACTGCGCGATGGCGCGCGCCAGACGGTCCGCCGACCCGCCGGCATCGAAGGGCACCACCAGCGTCAGCCGTCGGACGGGATAGGCCGCTTGCGCGAATGCGGGCCCGGACCCGAACCGTGCGACCAAGGGCGCGGCCAGCGCCGTTCCCAGGATTTGGCGACGTGATATCGACATGACATTCCTCCCCTTTGAATACATTATCGCGATTTATATCGGCATTTATTTCCGAACTCTGTCGATATTGTATCCATTCTGTCAACAGTGGATGATGTGTTGAAAAATTTCACACGCGCGCGACGGATGCCGGATGACCCTGCGGTTCCGGCACTGCGGGAGGCGGGACGCACCGCCTTCCGCAAGGGCCGGTCAGCCCAGAACCTCCGGCAGCCACAAGGCCAAGGACGGAAAGCACGCGACCAGCACGACGACGGCGAAGATCGCGATCAACCACGGCAACGAGGCTGCGACCACATATTCGAAAGGCCGGCCCGACAGCCCGGTCAGAACATACAGCACCATCCCGAAGGGCGGTGTCGCCTCGCCGATGACCAGAAGCATGATCATGATGATCCCGAAATGCACGGGGTCGAAGCCGAAAGCCACGGCGATCGGCACAAGGATCGGCGTCAGGATGTTGATCGCCACCGACACGGCCAGAAAACATCCGACCACCAGTAGGAAGGCCATGATCAGGATCATCACCAGAACCGGGCTGCCGGTCAGGTCCGCCAGCCATCCGGCGATCGTGTCGGGCACCCGCGCCCGCGTCAGCACCCAGGCGAACAGGGACGAACAGGCCAGGATGAACATCACCGCCGCCGTGTCGCGCGTGGCCTTGCGCAGAACGCCGCAAACGCCCCGCAACCCCAATGTGCGATAGATGACGGTCGCCAGCAAAAACGCCCACAAGGCGGCGACGGCCGCCGCCTCGGTCGCGGTGAACAGGCCGGTCATGATGCCGCCCATCAGGATCACCGGCGTCAGCAGCGTGGCGAAGGCCGACCGGAACGCGCCAAGCATCCGGGCAAACCCCGGAAAGTGCGCCTTCGGCAGATTGCGCCGCCGGGCATACCACGATGCCAGCAGCATCAGGGCCGCCGCCATCATCAAACCGGGGATCAGCCCGGCCAGCAGCATGTCCGCCGCACTGACCTGCGCCAGAACGGCATAGAGGATGGCCGGAATGCTGGGCGGGATGATCGGCCCGATCAACGCCGACGAGGCCGTGACGCCAATGGTCGTCCTGTCGTCATAGCCCGCCTCGCGCATGGCCCGGATTTCCAGCGCGCCAAGGCCTGCGGCGTCGGCGGTGCCGGACCCCGACATGCCCGCGAACAACATGCTGGCCACGATGTTGACATGCGCCAGCCCGCCGCGAACATGGCCGACCATCGTGTTGGCGAACCCGAACAACCGCGTCGTCGCCCCGCTTTCGTTCATCAGGTGCCCGACGAAGATGAACAGGGGGATCGAGAGCAACGTGAAGCTGTCGACCCCCGCCACCAGACGCTGCGCGATGATCTCGGCGGGGATGCCGTCAAAGCCCCGGGTGACGATGAAATAGATGACGCTGGCAAGACCCAAGGCGAAGCTCGCGGCCAGTCCGAACAGAAGAAGGGCGACCAGAACGCCCATGGATGCAAGACCGAAGATCATGACGCGGCCCCCCGCAGGGCGGCGATGCCCGCGCATTCCTCGATCAGGCGCAGCGCCATCAGCAGCGCCGACAGGCTGGCCCCCAGACAGGGCGCAAGGTAGATGTGCCCCTGGCTGAGGTATTGCATCGTCGACAGCCGGCTGGACCAGCCGCCCTGCATCAGATGCCACGCCCCCCAGGCCACCAGCAGCAGAAACGCAAGGCTGAGCGCCCGCTGCACGATGGTCATGGCCCGGCACAGCGCAGGCCGATGCGCCAGCGCGCGTTCGACCAGATCGATGCGGATATGGCCGTCCGACCGGGTCACGACGATCACGCCCACAAAAACGACATAGACGTTGAGCAGGCGGGCCAGCTCCTCGCTGAAGATCAGGTTGACCCCAAGATAGCGGTAGGCGACCTGCGCCAGGATCGCCAGAAGGAACAATCCAAAGCACAGGCTGGCGACGACCTCGGCCGCCGCCGCGATCCAATCCTGCGCGCGTCTCATGGCTGCGCGCCGATGACCGCCTGCGCGGCCTCGTAGATGCCCTCGGCCAAGGTCGCGCGCGCGACCTTCTCGACGATGGGCAGGGCCTTTTCGCGGAATTCGGGGGACGGTTCGATCAATTCGACCCCGGATGCGAGAATGTCGCGCTCCAACGTCTCGTTTTCGGCGATGGCCGCGTCATATGCCGCGGCACTGGCCGCATCGACCGAGGCCTGAAGGGCGGCTTGCTGATCGGGCTCCAACCCCTCCCAGAAGTCGAGATTGGCCATCACCGTGACATAGCTTTGCTGGTGCTGGGTATCGATCAGGTAATCCTGCACCTCGAACAGCCGCCGCCCCCAGATGTTGCTGAGCATGTTTTCCTGGGCGTCGATGACCCCGGTCTGCAACCCCGAAAACACCTCGGGCGACGGCATGGGCGTCGTCACGACCCCAAGCCCCGACCAGATGTCGATCCAGAGCGGGATTTCCGGCAAACGGACCTTGATGCCCTGCAACTCCTCCAGCGTTGTGAAGGGCGTGTTCGACGTGGTCCACCGGCTGCCCTGATAATAGGTCCCGAGGAATTTGGCGTTGCCCCGTTCGGCCAGCGCCTCCTCCAGCCGCGCCCCGGTTTCCGAGGACAGGAAACGGACGATTGTCTGATAATCCGGGAACAGATAGGGGACCAGCGTCGCATCCAGTTCCGGGTAATACTGCGCCGAATGAATAACGCCCATATGAACCTGCGTCTCGCCCAGCTTGACCAGATCGATCAATTCGCGTTCCGCGCCCAAGGTCCCGTCAAGAAACGGCTCGATGTCGAAATCGGGCAGACGCTCGGACATTTCCTGCGTGAACGTATCGACGAAAACGGTGTTGATCCCGGTGTCGGGCACGGTGGAGGCCAGCGTCACCACCTCTGCCTTCGCCGAAAACGCGCTCAGGGCCAAAAGAGCGCAGGTGCCAAGGACTTTGTTCATGTGTTACCTCCCTCGGTAAGCTTTCGGGAAAGGCTCCTCCCTTTCCGCCCCTCAAGAATGAATACATTTTTCGGTAGATATCAATTTTTAATCCCTAATTGGTCTTTAATGTATACAAACATTGATGAAGATGTGGTTTGTTCATGAAAGAGGCGCCGATGACGAAGGCCAAGGACCGAGCCTATGACCTGATTCGCGACGCCGTGCTGGCGGGCGAATTCGCCGAAGGCGAACGGCTGACCGAAGAACTGGTCGCCGCGCGCACCGGTGTCAGCCGCACGCCGGTGCGCGAGGCGTTGCGCGCGCTTGTGGCCGACGGCTTCCTGCAAGCCCGCGCCAAAAGCGGCGCGATCGTGCCCATATGGGACCGCAAGGCCTTTGCGGATCTGTTCGGCATCCGCGCCGTTCTGGAAGGGTATGCCGCGTCGCTGGCCGCCCACCGCGCCAACGCCGCCGATCTGCGACGCCTGGGGGAGTTGTGCGACCGGATGGAAGCGCTGCCCGTGAACGACGCGCCCACCTATCTGGCCGAGTTCGCCGGTGTGAATTCGGATTTCCACATTCACATCCTGCGCATGTCGGACAATGCGCGATTGGAGCAGCTGGCCGCCCCCTTGATGACGATGGGCCTGCTCGTGCGAACCTACAGCCGCTTTTCGGAACAGGCCATCAGACGAAGCTGCGCCGAGCATCGGTCGATCGTGGCCGCGATCGCCAACAGCGACGGCCGATGGGCGGACGCCATGATGCAGGCGCATATCCTGAAAACCCTGGAACTCGCCGACCCGCTTTAGGGGGCGGCCACCGGACATCACGCGCGCATTTCGGCCCGTGCAAGATCGCCCAGGCGTGAGATTCCCGAGAAGACGAGAAAGGCGCGCAGTTCCTCCTCAAGCAGGGCGATCATCCGCGCCGCGCCCGCATCCCCCCCCGCCGCCAGGCCGAACAGCGGGGCGCGGCCCAGCATCACCGCATCCGCCCCCCTTGCCAGAAGTTTCGCCGCATCGCTGCCCCGGCGCACCCCGCTGTCGGCGATCAGCGTGGCCCCGGGGCCAACGGCGGCGCGGATGTCGGCGCACACCTCAAGCGGCGTGACCGCGCTGTCATGGTTGCGCCCCCCGTGAGAGGAGATCACGACCGCATCGCAGCCGGCGGCAAACGCGGCCTGCGCATCGTCGGGGTGCAGGATGCCCTTGAGGATCAGCTTCCCCGCCCATCTCCGCCGCACCTCCCCCACGAAGCGGAGCGACAGTTGCGTATCGAGCGCGAAGCGCGGGTCCGACAGGACCGAGGTCACGGAAGTCGCAACGCCGACCGGATAATTGGCATAGGCGGGCAGGCCCGTCGCCGCAAGGTAGCGTCCCATCACCCCGATCGTCCAGGCGGGATGCCGCATCAGATCCACACCCAGACGCCACGATGGACGCAAGGGAATGCCGAAACCGTTGCGCAGATTGTGGACCTTCTTCGGCGAGGCCGGGGTGTCCACCGTCAGGACCAGCGTCTCCACCCCTTCCGCAGCCACCTTGTCCAGAAGCGCCCAGGTTTCCGCGCGGTCGCGCCAGACATAAAGCTGAAACCACAGTTCGGCCCCGCTCGCCCCGGCGGCGATGTCGCCGATGCTGGTCGAGGATTGAGTCGCCGCGCAAAAGGGGATCCCGGCCTGTCCGGCGGCGCGGCCCATCTTCACCTCTCCGTCATGGCGGACAAGGCCAGCAAGGGCCGTCGGCGCGATGATGAACGGGCTGGCATATCGGCGTCCCATCAGGGTCGTGCCGATATCGGGGGCCGCGACGGGCCGCAACACGCGCGGCACGATCCGAACCGCATCGAAGCCCTGGCGCAAGGCGGCCAAGGCCCGCTCACCCTCCGTTCCGCGATCGATATAGTCGAACAGCGCGCGCGGAAGGTATCGGCGGGCCTTGGCCCGCGCCTCGTCGTAATCCCCGAACGGGGCGTCAGCCATGCCCCACCCGGGACAGGAAGGCGCGCAGGCGGTCGGATTTCGGCGCGTCCAGAACCTGTTCCGGCGGTCCGTTCTCGACCACCACGCCGCCATCAAGGAACACCACGCGGTTGGCCACATTGCGGGCAAAGCTCATCTCATGCGTCACGACGATCATGGTGGTGCCGTCCTGCGCAAGCGACTGCATCACCTCCAGCACCTCGCCCACCAGTTCGGGGTCCAGCGCCGAGGTCGGTTCGTCGAACAGCATCACCTCCGGCTCCAGCGCAAGGGCGCGGGCGATGGCCACACGCTGCGCCTGCCCGCCGGAAATCTGCCGCGGGTAAAGATCGATCCGATGCCCCAGCCCCACACGGTCAAGCAGCGCCACCGCAAGATCGCGCGCATCCGCCCGGCTGCGCAGACCGTTCAAGAGCGGGCCGGACATCACATTCTCCAACACCGTCATGTGCGGAAACAGGTTGAAGCTTTGGAATACCATGCCCGTCGCCGCGCGAAAGGCCGCCTGTTCCCGCTCGCGCACCCGCTTGCCATCGTTGAAGTCGACGCGGCGGCCCGCGATTTCCAGCGTGCCCGCACTTGGCGGTTCCAACAGGTTCAGACAGCGCAGCAAGGTGGATTTGCCGCAGCCCGACGGGCCGATCAGCACGGCCACATCGCCCGCCGCCACCGACAGGTCGATGCCCTTGAGCACCTCAAGCGTGCCGAAACTCTTGCGCAGGTTCCTGACGTTGATCATGCCCGCCCCCCCTTCAGTGTTTGATTTCGAAGCGATTGGCCAGCAGCGTGACCGGCGTCAGGATGACCAGATAAAGAAGCGCCGCGAAGGTATAGACCTCAAGCGGGCGATAGGTGGCCATCGTCAGCCCGCCCGCCGCATACATGATGTCCGGCACCGCCACGACCGACAGAAGCGACGTGTTCTTCAGCTGCAGGATCGCCTGGCTGACGATGGGCGGGATCATGCGCCGCGTGGCCTGCGGCAGGATGATGTGGCGCATCCGCGTGACATAGGAAAAGCCGAGGACGGTCGACGCCTCCCACTGCCCCTTTTCGATGGAGATGACCCCGGCGCGGAAAATCTCCGCCGCGAAGGCCGCCATGTAGAGGGTGAGACCAAGGCCCGCCGCGAACCAGTCCGGCAAGGTGTATCCGGTGATCATCGGCAAGGCGTAGAAGAACCAGACGATCTGCACCAGCAAGGGCGTGCAGCGGAAGATGTGGATGTAGAGCTTGACGATCCAGTCGAGGCCCGGAACCCGCGCCACCAGAACGAGACCGAGGACGACGCCCAGCAAGAGCCCCGCCACCGCCGTCACGAAGGCATAGGCGACCGTTACACCGACGGCGCGCAGCCACAACTCACCGTCCAGGACGACCGACCAGTCAAATTCATACATCCGAAACCTCCACCTCCGTCGCGCAGACGGCCGCTGCATGTGGTCTCCAGCTAACCCCATGCCACCGCCGATTGCCAGAATTAAAGATAACCTTATCGGTTTATGGATGACAAACGGACTTATTTAATCGCTATGCGATTGCTTGACGCGGCTTGAAAACCGTATTGTCCAGATTGTGAATATAATGCGCTCATGCACGAAAAATAATCTTGCGCTTCGAACCCGGCGCGGGAAAGCTTGTCATCAAGCGGCTGGAACGCGCCGCGTCACCGTCAGGGAGATATGCAATGACCATCAGACTTGCCGCCATCGCCACCCTTGCGATCACCGCCGCCACCCCCGCCCTGTCCGAGGCGCTGTGGGACAAGATCGAACGCACGGGCGAAGTCGTCTGCGGCGGGATCCACGCCTACAAGCCGACCTCTTTCTATACCGGCGGAGAGTTGGAATACGAAGGCTATGGCCCGAACGTCTGCCGCCAGATGGTTGCCGACCTGTCGGAAGAGATGGGCAAACCCCTGACGGTGAAATGGCACGAAACCACGTGGCAAAGCGTCGTGCTGGACCTTCAGGCCGGCCGGATCGACATTTTCCCCGGCATGACCGCGACGGAACAGCGCAAGCAGGCGCTGGACATGGCCGGACCGCTGTATCGCATGACCGATTGCGTCCTTGCGGGCCGGAATGCGGAAACGCGCCCCGAATGGGCCGATTACAATTCCGATGACGCGACCTTCGCCATGGTCACCGGCACCGCGCAGACCCAGTTCATCCAGAACGACCTGCCCGACGCCAACATCATGACGCTGAAGGAAATCAGCGAATCCGTCATGGCCATCCAGTCCGGCCGCGCCGATTACCTTGTGCAGGAACTGCCGATCTGCCTGCAAACCTATTCCACAGCACCACAGGCGTTCTCGGGCTATACCGTGCCGACGCCGGAACACGGCATTCCGGCCGCGGCGGGTCTGCGCAAGGATGGCGACGGGCGCCTGCGCGATTTCATCCAGGCCTGGGGCGAAGAAAAGCGCGCCGACCAATCGATCGTGCCGCTGCTGATGGAAGGGTTCCGTCAGGCCGGCATGGACACCTCGGCCATCCCCGAAGGGATCGAGTTCTGATCCCCACCCAAGGGTGAAAGGCGCCGGATGTCTCCGGCGCCTTTCTTCATTTGCGGGTCAGGAACTTGGCCATCTGCGCCTGCGTATCCCCCAGCTCGAACGCCTTGCGGTGGATCTGACGGGCCAGCTCGAACGTCTCGTCAAAGCTGGTCTGGGTTGCGGCGCAGATGCGCTGCTTGTTGAAGGCATAGGCCTGCTTGGGCTTGGCCGCGAGTTCTTGCGCGAACGCCACCGCCCGCGACAGAACCTCCGGCTGGGGCACCATCTCGTTGATCAGGCCGAGGCGATGGCATTCCTCCGCCTCAAGGATCCGGCCGGTCTGCACAAGGTCGATGGCGCGGGCAAGGCCCAGCATCTCGCGCAGGATCCAGAACCCGGTGGCGCTGGCGATGCCCTGGTTGATCTCGGGCTGCCCCATGCGCGATCCGGCATGGCCGATGCGGAAATCGGCCAAAAGCGAGACCTGGAATGCCGACCCGGCGGCGATCCCGTTCAGCGCCGCGACGAACGGCTTTTCGCAACGGCGGATGACGTTGTAGAGCGTGCGCCATTCCTCGATCCAAAGTTCCGCGCGATCGGCGTCGAAGGACTTGCCCTCGTTCAGGTCCTGCCCCGCGCAGAAGGCGCGATCCCCCGCCCCGGTCAGCACGATCGCCTCAACCTGCGGATCACGCGATCCGCGCAGGATGGCCGTGACCAGATCGTCGCGCATGGGCTTGTCCCACGCGTTCAGCTTGGCCGGTTTGTTCAACGTGATGACCAGCACCGCGCCGTCCATCGTCTGAAGTATGTGATCGGTCATGGCAGATATCCTTTCAGCTGCGGACCCAGTCGCCCGAAGGCGTGGCGTCGAGTAGGTGCTTCATGATCCGCTGGCTCGGCGTGCGCTCGAACGCGGGGGTGAAGGCGATGTGGCGGGGCAGTTGGTGCGGGGCGAGACGGGTGCGGGCCCATTCGAAGATCTCGGCCCCGCTGGCCCGGCGGTCGGGGGCCAGCTGGATGAACAGCTTGATGTCGGCCTCTCCGATCTCGGCCTTCACCGGGATCGCGGCACAGGCGGCCACGGCGTCATGCTGCTCGATGACATGCTCCACTTCCCAGGCCGAGACGTTTTCGCCCCGGACGCGGATGGTGTCCTTCAGCCGTCCGTGGAACTTCACGCGGCCTTCGGCGTCCATCTCGCCTTGATCGCCGGTGTGCAGGCGCCCCCCCCGCAGCGTGTCGCGCGTGGCGTCGGCCGAGTTGAGATAGCCCGAGAACAGCGCCGCCGCCCCCGTGCCGATGGGGGTGACGACGATCTCGCCCCGCGTGCCGCGCGGGCATTCGCGCCCCTCCGGGTCAAGGATCCGCACGTCGAACCACGGCAGGGCCCGCCCGATATATCCGGGCAGCCCCTCATCGTTGATCGTTGTCAGGCTGGAGGCTTCGGTCATGCCGTAGCCTTCGACCATCCGCACCCCGAAACGGTCGGCGAAGGCCACCCAGACATCCGCCGTGCAGCCCCCGCCCCATGCGACGCCGACCTTGTGATCCTTGTCGCGCGGGCTTGGCGGTTGTTTCAGCAACATCTGCAGAATGCCGCCCAGATGGTGAATGCGCGTGGCCCCGCAGGCGCGCACCTGATCCCAGAACCCCGACACGGTGAAGCGCGAGGTCAGCGCCAGCGTCACATCCCGGATCAAGGGCAGGATGATCAGTTGCGCGCCGCCGATATGGTGGAACGGCTCCCACACATACAGCACGTCGTCCGGGCCCGATTGCGACGCGCGGGCCGCCGCCTCGGCGGCAAAGCGCATCATCGCGTGCGTCACCGGCACGGATTTCGGCCGCCCCGTGGTGCCGGAGGTGAAGCTGATCATCAGAATGTCGGACGGATCGACCGCGACCGCGGGCGGCGGGCCGTCCCCTGCCAACACGTCCGCCAGGCTGCCGTGACGCAGGATGACGGGCGCATCCCGATGATCCGCCTGCGCCACGACCTCGCCAAGCGCCGCCTCGGCGATCACAAGCTGCACCTCCGCCTCGGCAAAGATATAGCTGAGGTTGGCGGGCAAAAGCCGCGTTCCGACCGGCACCCAGATCGCGCCAAGGCGCGCGATGGCCAGCACCAGACACAGGTAATCGCTGTGCGTGTCCATCATGCAGGCGACGCGGTCGCCCTTGCCGATCCCGCGCGCGGCCAGCCCCGCGGCCAACGCATCCGCCCGCCCGGCGATGTCCGTCAGACAATGCGCCACCACCCCGCTTTCGGTGAATTCGGACGCATAGATGCGGTCGGGACAGTCGCGGACACGCCCCTCGACAAGATGCAGAAACCCATCGCCTTCCCAGTCGAACACTCCAGCCTCCGATCAAGTATTGTTTTATCGTCATGCGATAACATTTATTGACATTAGAGCTATCCCCCGGCAGATTGTCAACGAACAGTTGGGCGAAACCGGAATGACACGATGACCGACGAAAAAGACGATCCCCTGATGGTCCGCGCCGTGGAAAAGGCGTTCCGCATCCTGTCGACCTTCGATGCGGCAAATTCGCGCCAGACGCTGACGCAGCTGGCCAGCAAGGCCGGGCTGGACCGATCCGCCACGCAGCGCTTCACCCACACGCTGTCGCGCCTTGGGTATCTTCGCAAGGACACCCGCACCAAGGCGTATGAGCTGACGCCCAAGACGCTGAACCTCGCCTATCAATATACCCGGTCCAGCCCGGTCGTCCTGCGCGCGCACCCCTATCTGTCGCACCTGAACCGCACCACGGAGGAGACGATTTCCCTGACGGTTCTGGACGATACCGAGATCATCTATCTCTCGCGCTATCTTTCGCCGAACGTCCTGGATACCGATGTAATCGTCGGAAGCCGTCTGCCCGCCTATTGCAGCGCGGGGGGGCTTGCGCTCCTCTCGCTTCTGGACGACGCCCGGATCGAGGACATTCTGGACCGTTCGAACCTGCGCGCCTTCACCTCGAAGACCGTGTTCGACCGTCCCGGCATCTGGGACCGCATCCATCTTGTGCGCGATCGCGGGTTCGCCTTGGTGGAGGAGCAGATCTATTCCGGCGACATCTCCATCGCCGCCCCCATCACCATGCCGGACGGTCAGGCGATGGCCGCCGTCAGCCTTGGCGCCTCGCGTTTCCGCTATCAGGAGGAGGCGATGATGCAGCGTTTCGTGCCCACGCTGGTCGCGGCGGCCCGCTCCATGTCGCAGGCGATCCAGATCTGACGCGATAAGATGTATTGCACTATGATACTCAAGGTTCCACTATACGACAAATAGCCCTGCCGATGAGCGATCCGATGCCCCCCTGCCCCGACGCCGTATTTCTTGCCGCCCTTCGCGCCATTGTGGGCGACACCCACGTCCTGACCGATGACCATGATGTCGAACCGTTCCTGCACGATTGGCGCGGATATGCCAGCGGCCGGGCGGCGGCGGTGGTGTTTCCCGCCGACACGGATCAGGTGTCCCGGGTCGTGGCGCTGGCCGCGCAGGCGGGGCGCAACATCGTCCCGCAGGGCGGCAATACGGGCCTGTCCCAAGGCGCGGTCCCCTCGGATGACGGGCGGGGGATCGTGCTGGGCCTGCGCCGCATGACGGCGATCCCCGAAATCGACACGCCGTCCGGCGTCCTTCTGGCCGAAGGGGGGGCCACCCTGTCCGCCGTTCATGATGCCGCACGCGCCGTGGACCGCCGCGTCCCCCTCAGCCTGGGAAGCGAGGGCACGGCCCAGATCGGGGGCCTCGTCTCCACGAATGCGGGCGGGATCGGCGCGCTGCGCTATGGCCCGATGCGCGATCTGGTCTGCGGGCTTGAGGTGGTTCTGCCCGACGGACGCGTTTTCCGCGACCTTCGCGCCCTGCGCAAGAACAACACCGGGTATGATCTGCGCAACCTGTTCATCGGCGCCGAGGGCACGCTGGGCATCGTCACCACGGTCGCGCTGCGGATGCAGCCGGTGCTGCGCGCCGCGGCCCATGCCTGGATCGCGTTGGCCGATCTGGACGCGGCGGTCACCATCCTCGCGGGTTTGCAGGAGAGGTTCGACACGGCGGTGCAGGCGGCGGAACTGCTGTCCGGTCCTCAGGTCGATCTGGTGCTGCAGCATATCCCGCGCACGCGCCACCCGCTGGAATCACGGCCCGAATGGTCGCTGCTGATCGAACTGGGCAGCACCGACGCGGATGCCGATCTGCGCGGGCGGCTGGAAGATTGGCTGGCCGACCGGTTCGAGGAGGGCACCCTGACCGACGCCTTCATCGCCCAGAACGAGGCGCAGGCCGCCGCCATCTGGCACCTTCGCCATTCGGTGTCCGAGGCGAACAAGCTTCATGGCCACAGCCTGTCGCATGACGTGGCCGTCCGCCCGTCCCGCCTGCCGCAGATGATCCGCGATTGCACCGACGCCGTCCTGCAGGCGCATCCGGGCGCGACGATCCTGATCGTATCGCATCTGGGCGACGGCAACGTGCATTTCATCGTGCATTTCACCCATGACGCCTGGGCGCGCCTTTCCGATCCCGCCGGCGTCACGCGCGATGTGATGGCGCGGGTCCATGACGCGACGGAGGCGCTTGGCGGCACGTTTTCGGCCGAACACGGGATCGGCCGGAAATTGCGGCAGGAACTTGCGGCGCGGGTCGATCCGGTGCGGATGGGCCTGATGCAGGACATCCGCGCCGTGATCGACCCCGACCGCCGCATGAACCCCGGCGCCGTGCTTTAGGCCATCGCCTCGCGGCGGATGACCTCCAGCGCGGTCCGCATCAGGGCCTGCGTCTCCTCTCCCGGATCGCGCAGCGGCAGGGCGACGCCGCCGACCGGATGGCCCATGGCGGCCATCATCGCCTTCAGCGGGCCGGGATTCACCTCGTTGAACAGGGCGCGGAACACCGGGAGCAGCGTGCGGTGCCGGGCGATGCCGCCCGCCAGATCCCCGCCCGTCAGCATCTTGTGGATGTCCACCCATGTTTTCGGCAAAAGCGGCGCGCTGGCCAGCACCCCGCCCCGCGCCCCGTGCATCACATGGATCGCATAAAGCATGTCGTCTCCCGACAGGAGCGAGATGCGGTCCCCCACCCGTTCGGCCAGCCGGTTGAAGTAATGCGCGTCCGTGTTGCACACCTTGGCACCGATGATCGTGCCATCCTCGGCCAGCTGGGCCATCGTGTCGATCTGCGTGTAGAACCCTGTGCGCGCCGGAATGTCGTAATAGACGAGCGGGCAGTCCACGGCGGCGCGATAGGCGCGGAAGTAATCGGCCACGCCCTGCTGTGTCGGGATCACATAGAAAGGCGTCACCAGCATGATCGCATCCGCGCCCGCCGCGCGGAAATCCTGCCCCGCACGGACGGCGTCGGCAAAGCCGGTGGACAAAACACCGGGGACGACCGGGACGGCGCCCCCGGCCACCTCCACCGTGCGGCGGACGACGGCCACGCGATCCTCGGGCGACAGGACGGTGAATTCGCCCGTTCCGCCCATCGGCACAAGGCCCGGAACCCCCGCCGCAAGATTGCGCTCCACCAGATCGCCAAGCGCGGTCAGGTCGGGGCGCATGTCGGGGGTCATCGGGGTTGGCAAAGCGGGGAAAATCCCGTGAAGGTCCGTGGCAAGCATTCGACGTCCGATCCTGTGTTATTCTCGCACAGGCTAATAATTGTCCTATGGGACAATCAAGCGGTTTATGCGCGATTGCGCCCGGATTTCCCGCGCGCTAGACCGGAACGGGCAAGGGGAAGGGCGCAGGCGATGGATTTCGACATGGCAGCCTCGCGCGAGGCGGAACGCGGCGCGGCCCTGACGGGCGATGGCGTGGACATCGCGGCCCGCGTCGCCGGCCTGCGGGCCGAACGGCAGTGGACGTTGCAGGAAACCGCGCGCCGCACGGGCGTCGCCTTCTCCACCCTGTCGAAGATCGAACGGGGCGAATTGTCGCCCACCATCACCACCCTGACCAAGATCGCGCGCGGTTTGGGAATGACCCTCAGCCGCCTGCTGGAGGTTCCGCGCCCCGCCACGGGGATCGCGCGGCGCAGCATCACGCGCGGATCCGACGGGGCCCGATCGGCCACGTCCGCCTGCGACAACACCCTGCTGTGCGGCGATCTGTCGGCCCGCAGGATGATCCCGATCCGCACACGCGTGCGCGCGCGGGATCTGGCGGCCTATGACGAATGGGCCCGATACGACGCCGAGATATTTCTGACCGTCCTGTCGGGCACCCTGATCCTGCACAGCCAAAGCTATGCCCCGACGCGTCTGGCGGCGGGCGACAGCATCTATTACGACGCCTTGGACGGCCATTTGTGGACGTCCGAGGGCGAGGCGGATGCCGAAGTGCTCTGGCTCTACTCCGAGTAGATCCGGTCAGGCCCCCGCAGGGTGGCGCAGGCGCGGGTGATGCGGGCCAGCGCCTCGGTCAACTCCGCCTCCGACGTGGCGTAGGAGATGCGGAAATACGGCGACAGGCCGAAGGCCGATCCCGGCACCACCGCCACATCCGCGCGGTCCAGAAGCCAGGCGCAGAAATCCCGGTCCGAGGTCAGCGTGGCCCCTTCGGGCGTCACGCGTCCGATCATCCCCTCGCAGCTGGCGAAGGTATAGAACGCGCCTTCGGGCCGACGGCAGTGGATGCCGTCGATGGCGTTCAGCGCGTCCACCACGATGTCGCAGCGGCGGGCGAAACTGGCGCGCCGCTCGCGCAAAAACTCCTGCGGGCCGTCCAGCGCCGCGATGGACGCCGCCTGCGTCACGGACGACGGGCAGGACGTGGCCTGGCTTTGGACGACCGCCATTCCCGCGATCAGCGCGGCGGGACCACCGGCATAGCCAAGCCGCCAGCCGGTCATCGCATAGGCCTTGCTGACCCCGTTGATCGTCAGGCACCGATCCTTCAGCGAGGGGTCCAGCGCCAAGGGCGTGACGAAGCGGAAATCGTCATAGACGATGTGCTCGTAGATGTCGTCCACCATCAGCCAGACATGGGGATGGCGGCGCAACACCTCCAGCAGCGGGCGGTAATGCTCGGCGCCATAGGCCGCGCCCGTGGGGTTCGACGGCGAATTCAGCATCAGCCATTTCGTGCGCGGCGTGATCGCCGCCTCCAGCGCGCGGGCGGTCAGGCGAAAGCCGTCCGCACCCGGACATGGAACGGCGACCGGAACGCCCCCCGCGATCTGCACGATGTCGAAATAACTGGTCCAGCAGGGCGTCGGGATGATGACCTCGTCGCCGTCGTTCAGGCTGGCCATCATCGCGTTGTAAAGCATCTGCTTTGCGCCCGCGCCCGCCGTCACCTCGTTCTGGGCGAAGGTCAGGCCGTTTTCGCGCGCGAACTTGTCGCGGATCGCCCGTTTCATCTCGGGCGAACCGTCGAGGTTGGTGTATTTCGTCTCCCCCTTGCGGATGGCGGCGATGGCGGCCGTCTTGATGTGGTCGGGCGTGTCGAAATCCGGCTCGCCCGTGCCGAGGATGATGATCGGACGCCCCTCACGTTTCAGGGCGCCCGCGCGGGCGGTGATCGCCAGGATCTCGGACACGCCGAGATCCCCGATCCGCCGCGCCGGGCGGAAGCTTGCGGTCATGATGCCCTCAGATATCGAAGACGACGCCCTGCGCAAGCGGCAGCTCGCGCGAGTAGTTGATGGTGTTCGTGGCCCGGCGCATATAGGCGCGCCAGGCGTCGGATCCGCTTTCGCGCCCGCCGCCGGTTTCCTTTTCCCCGCCGAACGCCCCGCCAATCTCCGCGCCCGAGGTGCCGATGTTGACGTTGGCGATGCCGCAGTCCGACCCCGCGGCCGAAAGGAACAATTCGGATTCGCGCAGATCGGTCGTGAAGATCGACGACGACAGGCCCGCCCCCACCGCGTTATGCTCCTCGATCACCGCCGCCAGATCGCTGTAGCGCATGACATAGAGGATCGGGGCGAAGGTTTCCTCGAACACCGGCCCGGTCTGGGACGGCATCTCCACCAGCGCGGGCTTGACGTAGAAGGCCGCCTCGGGCCCGGCCTCGGTCACACGGGCGCCGCCATGCACGGTGCCGCCCGCCGCCTTCGCCTCCGTCAGCGCGGCCTGCATCGCGTCATATGCACCGCGATCCACCAGCGGGCCGACCAGCGCCTGCGTCGTCAACGGGTTGCCCACCGACACGGACCCGTAGGCCTTGATCAGCCCCGGCACCAGCGCGTCATAGACGCTGTCATGCACGAACAGGCGGCGCATGGTGGTGCACCGCTGCCCCGCCGTGCCCATCGCACCGAAGGCGATCGCGCGCAGCGCCATGTCCAGATCGGCCGAGGGGCAGACGATGCCCGCATTGTTGCCGCCCAGTTCCAGGATCGTGCGCCCGAACCGCGCCGCGACCTTGGGCCCCACCTCGCGTCCCATGCGGGTGGATCCGGTGGCCGACACCAGCGCCACGCGCGGATCGTCCACCAGCGCCTCGCCCGTCGCCCGCCCGCCGATGACGACCGCGCTCAGCCCCTCGGGGGCGTCGCCGAACCGCGCCAGCGCGCGGTCAAGGATGGCGTGGCAGGCCAGCGCCGTCAGGGGCGTCTTCTCGGACGGCTTCCACACGACCGGGTTGCCGCAGACCAGCGCCAGCGCCGTGTTCCACGACCAGACCGCGACGGGGAAGTTGAACGCGCTGATCACGCCCACGACGCCCAGCGGATGCCACGTCTCCATCATCCGGTGGCCGGGGCGTTCGGTGGCGATGGTCAGACCGTAAAGCTGCCGCGACAGGCCGACGGCGAAATCGCAGATGTCGATCATCTCCTGCACCTCGCCCGCGCCTTCGGACGGGGATTTGCCCGCCTCGATCGACACGAGCCGGCCCAGATCGGCCTTGGACGCACGCAACTCCTCGCCCAGAAGGCGGACCAGTTCGCCGCGACGCGGGGCGGGAACGGTGCGCCAGACGCGGAACGCCTCTGCCGCGCGCCCGATGGCCGCGCCGACCGCCGCCGCATCCTGCTCCGGCAGGGCGGCCGTCCGCTCGCCCGTGACGGGGGAGAACGCATCGAGCGTGCCGCCGGTATGGCGCGCCGCATCGACCCCCAGACGGGCCAGAAGATCGGTGCACTCCTTGGCGATGGTATCGGTCATCTTAATGTCCTTCGTTCAGGGTCTTGAGGCTTGCGGAAAGCGAGGCGTGCTCGATCCCCGCGTAATGGGCGAATTCGTCCAGCACGTCCGCGCCCAGATCGGCCTCGAACATGCGTTGGTTGGGGCTGGCGGAGAAATCCTGCACCGCGCCGTCGCCAAGGTTGGACTGGAAGATGCCCGCGGCGGATACCGGCAGGAAATCCTCATAGATGATCGGGTCGCAGCGCAGGGCCCCGGCGGCCAGCAACGCCTCGGGGTCGGTTCCCGTCGCGGGCGTTCCGGTGGCGGACCATTCGAAATAGCCAAGCCCCTGCCGGCGCAGGCTGTCCCAATCGTCGGGGAACGCGGCGAAGACCTCGTTCAGGATGCGGACATATTCCGCCGCGTTCGATCCGTTGGCGGCGGGCGTGATCCGGGCCCGCACCTGATCCAGCAGGTCGTCATAGAGCGCGCGGCCCTTGGGCGTCAGCGCGATGCCCCGCGCCTCGATCTCGCCGAACCGGGCGGTGTGGGACCCTTCGGCCGCATCGCCCGCAAAGCGCACCGTTTCCTCCAGCGCCTTGAACGAGGTCTGGCGCAGCAGGATCGGGCAGGCGCGGCGGGGCGGCCCCTCGATCACCGCCTTGGGGGCGATGCCATGCGCGGGCATGTCGGCCTGCACCCGGTCGATGTCCAGCGTGCGCGGCGTCAGGTGGTTGATATGCGGCCCCCGGAACGACACGACATCGGCGATCAGGCGGTGCGCCTCGTGCAGACGGTGATAGAGATCGGCCGACACCAGCGCGTCGGAATGCCAGCGGAACGTCTCCAGCGCCTCGGTCACGAAACGGTCGGCTTCGTCCTCGGACAGGCCGCTCTCGGCCTCGGCCCGGTCGATCAGCGCAAGGCAGGTGTCGGTGAAGATCCGCCGCTTGGCCAGAATCTCCGCCGCCTGACCCCTCAGGGCCGCGTCGTCGATCAGATCCAGCCGCAACAGCGAGGTGAAGACCCGGAACGGATTGCGCCGCAGCGCCGCCTCGTCCACCGGGCGGAAGGCGGTGGAATGCACCGGCACGCCCGCCTCGCTCAGATCGTAATAGCCGACGGGGAACATGCCCATCACCGCAAACAACCGCCGCATGGTGGCCAGCTCCGCCGCCGTTCCAAGCCGGATCGCCCCGTGCCGTTCCTGCGAAATCCGCTCCAGCTGCCCCGCCGCCGCCAGATCCCGCGACAGCGCGGCATCCCCCGCCAGCACCGCCGCGTTCACCTGCCCCACAAGGTCCATCAACGTGCCATAGGCGGGAACCTCGTCCCGATACATTGCGGACATCGCCGAGGAAAAACGCGTGCGGATCTCGTCCGGGGATACCTTTGCCGTGCTGGTCATGTCACATTCCCTGTGCATTCTGTCGTTGATAAGCATACCGTATTCAACGCGGATGAAAACGCCTTGATTTGACCTGACTTGATACGGATTCGGAATGAAGTTAAGCCGCAGCCTCGTGCCCGACCTGACCGCGCTGCAGACCTTCGCGGCGGCGGCGCGCCATGGAAACTTCACCCGCGCCGCCGAAGAACTGAACCTGACGCAAAGCGCCGTCAGCCGTCAGATCAAGGATCTGGAGGCGCAACTGGGCGTGGCCCTGTTCGAACGCGTCCGCCAGCGGGTCGTTCTATCGACGGCGGGCCAGCGTCTGCTGCCCGGCGTGGATCACATCCTGGCCCAGACCGAGGCGCTGGCCCTGCGCGCCGTGGGATCGCGCGATGTGACGGACCATCTGACCGTCGCCACCCTGCCCACCTTCGGCAGCCGGTGGCTGATGCCCCGCCTGCCCGATTTCCTGGCCCGCCACCCGGGCGTTCAGGTCACGCTCATGACCCCAAATCACCCCTTCGATCTGGCCGAGGCGGGGGTGGATGTCGCCATCCATTACGGCAAACCGTTCTGGCCCGATGCCCGCTGCACCTATCTGTGCCGCGAAACGCTGATGCCCGTCGCGGCCCCGGCGCTGGCGGATCGGCCGTTCGGGCCGGACCTGCCGCTGTTGCATCTGGAGTCCCGCCCGATGCTGTGGCCCGAATGGCTGGCGCTGCAGCATGAGGAGGTGGACGCCTATCGCGGGCACCGTTTCGACCAGTTCGCCCTGATGATCGAGGGGGCGCTGGCGGGGGTCGGGGCCGGGCTGATCCCCACCTATCTGATCGAACGCGAACTGCGCGAAGGGCGCCTGCGCATCCTGCGCGACGCCCCCCTGACGACCGAGGCCGCCTATTACACCGTTCTGCCCGAGCACAAGGCCTCGGACCCGCTGTGCAACGCCTTCACCGCCTGGATGCGGACGGCCATAGAGCCCAGGTCAGAGATACCCGTGGTCCGCCGCCTCTAGCGCCATCGGATCCTGACCGCGCCGGGTCAGCCAGGAATAGACGGGCGGCACGCGGTCGGCGATCGATTCCACATGCACGTCGATCAGGCAGGGCCCCGTCCGGTGGGCAAAGGCCCCGGCCAGCGCCGCGTCCAGATCGGCGGGCGTTTTCGCGGTCCACGCCCTGACCCCGAAGGCCGAGGCGATCGCGGCGCCATCGGGCGGAAGGAAGTCCACCCCGAAACACTGGTTGTGCCCCTTCAGACGGTGCAGACCCTTGATCCAGCCGAAGGTGCCGTTGTTGAACAGCATCAGGATGGCGGGCACCTGCAACCGGACAAGCGTTTCCAGTTCGCCCACCGTCATGCCGAACGACCCGTCGCCGAACAGCGCGATGGGCCGTTTGTCCGCCGCCGCGCGCCACGCGCCGACCGCCGCCGGAAGCGCCGACCCAAGGCCGCCGAACGCCCTCGGAATGCAAAAGCGCGTGCGGTTGTCGTTGATGCGCAGATAACGCGTCATGTAGGGCGTGGGGGTTCCCGCATCGGAATAGATCAGCGCCGGTTCGCCCGACGACTCGAGCGCATCGTTGAACGCGCGCACCACGCGTTCGGGGCGCATGGGAAGCGTGTCGGCGGCCAGTTTCGGCGCCGCATGGTCCCAGAATCGGGCGCGGTGGTCGTTCAGCTCGCGCACCCACGGCTCGTGCCGTGCGCCGTCCACGCGCAGATCCTGCGCAAGAAGGTCGCCGAACGTCAGCCGCGCATCGCCCAGGATGGACAGCAGGTTCTGATAGTTGTTGCCCATCACCTCGGGCGCGATGTCGATCTGCACCAGCCTGCGGTTCAGCGTCACCTTGGGAAAGGTCCAGCCGATGGTGACGACCGACCCGATGCGCGATCCGACGAAGATCGCAAGATCGGAATGTTCCAGCGCCCAGTTGGCATGGGGGTGATATCCGTTGTCGCCGATCACCCCGATCGCAAGGCGGTGGTCGTCGTCGATCGTGCCCTGCCCCGTCATGGTGGTGCAGATCGGAATGTTGCAGCCTTCGGCAAAGCGGGTGATCACACCCCCCGCATCCGCCCGGCTGACCCCGCCCCCGGCCACGATCAGGGGGCGTTCGGACTGACGGATCAGCTCCATCAGCGCCTCCAGCTTGCCCGCTTCGGGGCGCGTGGGGAATGCGGGGAAGGTGCGGCATTCCTCCTCGACATGAAGCGAGATCGTGGCCGGATCGACCTCGGCCAACAGCATGTCTTCGGGGATCTGAAGATGGACCGCGCCCGGCTTGCCGGAACAGGCGGTGCGAAAGGCGCGGCGGATGATCTCGGGCAGCTTCTGCGCCGATTTCACCTGCACCGACATCTTCGTCACCGGCTCGAACAGCTTTGCGCAGTCCAGTTCGGTCAGCACGCCCCGGCCTTCGCCCGGCAGCGGAATGTCGATCGTCAGCAGGATGACGGGAACCGACGACCCGTTGGATTCCGCCACGGGCGGCAGGGAATACATCGCCCCCGCGCCCGAGGGGCATTCGAACACCCCGGGCCGATTGGTGAACCGCCCATAGGCATCCGCCATGTATCCCGCCGACCTCTCGTCGCGTGCCATCACATGCCGGATGCGGTCCTCGCGCATCTGCAACGCCTCATAGAAGGGGACGTTCGTATCCCCCGGCACCCCGAAGATCGTGTCGACGCCATACCCGATCAGCATCTCCACCAGAATGTCTGCGCCCTTCATGTCCTGTCCTTTTCACGTCGTGATGCGGGGGGCGCCGCGCGCGAACCGGCGCGGCGCGAATGCCTGGATGTCGATGGCCGGCGGCGTGCCGGTCATCAGATCGGCCAGCAGGTCGGCGGTATGGGGCGCCGCGTTCAGGCCAAGATGACCGTGGCCGAACCCGTACCACACGCCGGGGACCGAGGCGGCCCCGATGACCGGAAGCCCGTCGGGCGTGGACGGGCGGTTGCCCTGCCACAGATGCGCGCGGCTCCAATCCGCGTCCCGCAAGGCGGGATAGGTGCGGATCAGGTGGTCGCGCAGAATCTCGGCCCTTCGCCAGTCGGGATCGGCGCCCGCATGGGACAATTCCACCTGACCGGCGGCGCGCAGGCCGTTCGCCGTCATGGTGTTGGCCATCTTGCCGTCATTGGGCATGATCGGGCGGCGCAGGGCGATCGGCGGGTCGGGCAGCTCGATGTGATAGCCGCGCTCGGCCTCCATCGGGATAGTGTCGCCCAGCGTTCGTGCAAGATGGGCCGAGGCCATGCCCGCCGTCAGGACGGTGGCGTCGCAGGCGATCTGACCGTGATCGGTTCCCACCACGCCCGGCCGGATATGCGTGGCCCGCGCCACGCGCAGATCGGCCTTCGAAGCCGCAAGGATCGCGCCCACATACGCGCCCGGATCAACGCAATGCGCCCCGCGTTCCACCAGAACGCCAAAGCCATATCGGTCGGACAGCGCGGGTTCCGCCTGCCGCAGGGCGGCCGCGTCCAATTCCGTCCAGGTCAGCCCGTTCGCGCGCCGCAGCGCCCAAAGCGTCGCCTCCGCCGCGAACTCCGCGCGGTTGGCATAGACGTAAAGAAGGCCGTCCTGACGGATGACCCCCTCGACGCCGATATCGCGGGCAAGGGCCAGATGGCGTTCGGGGCCCTTGTGCAGCAGGGCGGCGAGGTTCGCCGCCGTCCGCGTCAGGCGGGGCCCGGTCAGGCCCGCCAGCAGGAACCGTGCAAGCCACGGCGACAGACGCGGAAGGCTGGCCCAGTCGATGGTCAGCGGGCCCGTCCGGTCCATCAGAAAGCCCGGCACCTTGCGCCACAGGCCGGGCACCGACATCGGGATGATCGACGCGGGAGAGATGAAGGCCCCATTGCCATAGCTTGCGGCCTGCCGCCCCCCCGGTGGAGCGGGGTCCACCACCGTGACACGAACCCCGCGCCGCGACAGGGCCAGCGCCGTGCAGGCCCCGACGATGCCGGCGCCGATCACCACCGCATGACGCTGTTTGTCCTGGCCTGTCATCCTTGCAATCCTTCCCCGGTGACGGCGGGCCTTGCCTGCCGTCCTGTGCCGATGTTCATGATGGTGCGTCTCAGGCCTGCGCCAGACGACGCGCGCCGTCGCGCAGCGAATGTTCGGTGATGGTGATGCCCAGCCCCGGCCCCTTCGGCACGATCACCGCGCCGTCGCGGTTCTCGATCCGGGCCTCCAGCACATCTTCGGTCAGAACGTGATGCGGCATATAGAATTCGCATCCCAGCGACATGCCCGGCGTGGCCGCGATGAACTGGGTTCCCGCCGCAAGGGCGATCCCCCCTTCCCACAGGGTTCCGCCATACCCCGGAAGGCGCGCGGCGTCCGCCAACCCCATGAGGGCCTGCCCCTTCAACATGCCCCCGACCTTCATCAGCTTGACCGAGATCGCGTCCGCCGCCTTCAGCTCGATCAGCCGCCGCAGGTCGCCCATGTCGAAACAGCTTTCATCGGCAAGGATCGGCGTATCCAGTTTCCGCCGAAACTCCGCCATGGCCGTCAACGCATCGCGGGGCACGGGCTGTTCGATGAACGAGGGGGCGAACTGTTCGACATCCCGCAGGACCTGCATGGCGCCAAAGGGGGACAGGGCCTGATTGTAATCAAGCCGGATGTCCACATCGGTGCCGAACGCCGCGCGGATGGCGTCCAGATGCGCCATATCCTTCGCGTGTGGCTTGACGCCGGTCTTGACCTTGTAGATGCGGTTGCCCTCGGGCACCATGCGGTGCATCCGCTCCAGATCCTTGTCGAAATCGGGATCGGCGATGGAGAAGGACAGCGGGATGCTGTCCCGCACCCGACCGCCCAGCAACTCGGCCACGGACAGGCCGCAACGTTTGCCCAAGATGTCGAACATCGCCATTTCGACCGCAAGTTTCGCCTCGTGATGACCGACAAGGGCGCGGTCCATCGCCTGCGTCAGCCCGCGTATGTTCGACAGCGGCCATCCCATGACGATCGGCCGCAGATAAAGGTCGAGGGCCGCGAACGCCGCCTCCGGCGTGCCGGTGAACACCTCCCACGGGGCCGCCTCGCCCCAGCCGGTGATCCCGTCCCGGCTGGTCAGTTCCAAAAGCACCCGCTTGACCGTGCCCTCTATGTGGCCCACGCCCTGCTGCCGCGCCATCTTGATCGGGCTTTCCACCAGAAAGACGCGAAGGGCCGCGATTCCGTCCGAATGAACATCCTGTTGCGTCATGTCTCAGGCCTGATGTGAATGAAAATGTGCCAGAAAGCTGCGGGTCGCCTCGTGGCGCGGCGCGTCGATCATCTGCCTTGCCGGCCCCTCCTCCACCACGACCCCGTCGCGCATGAAGACGATGCGGTCAGCCACCTCGCGGGCGAAGGCGATTTCGTGCGTGACGATGACCATGGTCATGCCCCCCAACGCCAGGGCGCGCATGGTGGCCAGCACCTCGCCCACCAGTTCGGGATCCAGCGCCGAGGTCGCTTCGTCAAACAGCATCACCTGCGGTTCCATGGCCAGCGCGCGGGCGATGGCCACGCGCTGCTTCTGCCCCCCCGACAGGGTGTGCGGCATCTGGTCGGCGCGATCCGCAAGGCCGACCCGCGCAAGCTGCTCCATCGCCAGATCGCGGGCGGCGGCCTTGGACATCTTGCGCACCTGAACGGGCGCCTCCATCACATTGCCCAGAACCGTCCGATGGCCGAACAGGTTGAAGCTTTGAAACACCATGCCGGTGCGGGCGCGAAACGCCGCAAGGGCGCGGTGACCGGGTGCGGGCGTGCGCCCATCGAACGAAAATTCGGTGTCACCCACCCGGATGCGACCGGCATCGGGTTCGACCAGCAGGTTCATGCAGCGCAGCAGCGTCGATTTGCCCGATCCCGACGGGCCGATCAGCGCCACGACCCCGCCCGGTTCGACGTTGAAGTTGATGTCGCGCAGAACCACCAGCTTGCCGAAGGTTTTGCGCAGGCCCGCGATCTCGATCATCGATCCGGTCATCTCGCCCCTCCGAATTTGGCGTCCTGATGGCGCACGAACAGGGTCAGCGGAAGCAGGATCACCAGATAGGCGACCGCGATCGCGGTATAGGTTTCCAGCGGTCGGAAACTGTCATGCGCGGCCAACTGGCCTTGATACACAAGATCGGGCACCGCCAGGACCGAGACGAGCGAGGTGTTCTTGAACTGCAGGATCGACTGGTTCATCAACGCGGGCACCATGCGGCGCAAGGCCTGCGGCAGCACGATGCGGCGCATCGCCAGCGCCGGCGTCATGCCAAGGGCCAGCCCGGCCTCGCGCTGCCCGTCCTCGATCGACACGATGCCCCCGCGTATGATCTCGGAATAGAACGACCCGCCGTAGCATGACAGCGCGATGATGGAGGCGGTGATCGGGGTGAGTTCAAGCCCCGTCAGGATCGGCAGCGCGTAATAGCACCAGATCAGTTGCACCAGGATCGGGGTGCAGCGGAACAGCTCGGTAAAGGCCAGCGAAACGCCCTTCAACACCCGGTTGCCCGACATCATCCCAAGCGCCGCGACCAATCCGACCCCAAGCCCGCCGATCACGACCGCCGCCGTCAGCGATACGGTCATGATCATGCCGTCCAGAAACAGCCATCGATACGCCCACAGGACGCCGAAATCCCATTCGTACATACGCGTCTCCATCGCGGGGTCGGTCCGTGCCCGACCCATACCGCCCGTCAGATGTCGAAGCCTTCGGGGAAGTCTTCCTCGCGGACGTTGACCAGCGCCATGTTGTCGATGACGGCCTTGCGGACGAACCCCTCCTCGCGCTGCGTCTCGATCCAGGCGGTCACGAAATCGCGCCACGACGTCTCCGGCTCGCGGCGGAAACCGGCGTTGGACGTGGTCGAATCCGTCGGTGTGGGAATGATGACCTTGCCGAAGGACGGGTTCTTGGCCGCAAGCGTCAGGGCCAGGACCAGAACCAGGCATTGCGCATCGGCCCGCCGCGCCTGCACCGCGGCCGTCGCATCGCTTTGCGATTTCAGGCGGATGATCTGGGCGTTGGGGCAATGCCGCGTGACGGCGGCATCATGCGAGGATCCGGCATCGACCGCGATCCGCATGTCGGGGGTGTTGAACTCCTCCCACGTGGTGGCGGTGCTGTCGCGCGAAGTGACGAGCGTGAAGGCGTTGCGGAAACAGGGGCCGGAAAAGTCGATGACCTCCTGCCGTGCGGGCGTGGGGTTCAGGCCGAAGAACACGTCCAGCTTGTCCGTCTGAAGATCGAGAACGGAATTGCCCCAAGTCGTTTCCAGAACCTGAAGCTGAAGGCCGAGGTCGTCCGCCAGTTTCTGGCAGATGTCCATGTAGAACCCGCGCCAGCTTCCGTCCATGATGCTCTTTTGGTAATAGGGCGCCCCGTCCGCGACGGCCCCGATGCGCAGGACGCCGGACGCCTTTATCCGCTCCAACGATCCTTGGGTCTGGGCGCGCGCGGGCATCGCCGCCATCGCAGCCCCGCCGGCCATCAGGGCCGAAAAACGACGACGAGAGATCATGGCATTCTCCTGTTGGGTGGTTCCCGCCTGTTTTTCAGGCTTTCCCGATTGATATGCTTTAGAATATGGCACAGCATATAACTCATGCCGTACGGCCGGTCGTCGTGATGCACGACATTTGAATCCAAGCTAACGTCATTTGCAAAGACCTGCCAACCCCACTATCCATCCCTCTGTCATGAGTTTTCATCATGTCGACCCGCCGTCTTCTCCCCTCTCTCCCGGCCCTTCAGGCTTTTGAGGCCGCCGCCCGCCTGTTGAACTTCACCAAGGCGGCGGACGAGCTTGGAATGACGCAAAGCGGCGTCAGTCGGCATGTTCAGGGGCTGGAGTCGTTCTTGAACCTCGCGCTGTTCGAACGGGCGGGCTCCCATCTTGCGCTGACCGAAATCGGTCGTTCCTATTACGAGGATGTGGTTCAGATCCTGGCACGGCTGGAGGAAGCGTCCATCGATGCCGTGCGCGGCCGCCGTGCGAACGAATGGCTGCTGGTGGGCAGCACGCCGACCCTTGCCTCGACATGGCTTCTGCCGCGGATGCGGGATTTCTGCCGCAATCACGGTGACATCCCGTTCGAATTGACCATGCTGACCGAAGATCAGGACGTGGACGCGCGGGCCGTGGACATCGCCATCATGCGGGGCGCTGGCCAGTGGCGTGGACGGGCCCACAAGCTGTTCGACGAGGAGTTGGTCGTCGTCGCCAGCCCGAACCTTCTGCCCCCCGGCACCCCGCGCGACATGCTGGATTTCGACGCCATCCCCTCGCTGCAGAATGCCAGCCGGCCCAGCCTGTGGCTGACATGGCTGCGCATTTCGGGAACGCGCCATCGCGGGACGATCAGGGGAAACCGCTTTTCACACAGCGCCCTGCTGATCGAGGCCGCCATTCTGGGATTGGGAATCGCCGTGGTGCCGCTTCATTACGTCACGTCCGAACTTGCGGACAGATCGCTCCATCTGCCCTTCGGCCCGCCGATCCGATCGGGCGAGGCGATCTGGCTTCTCAACCCCGAAGGAAAGGGCCTGAAACGCAATATGCAGGTGCTGCGGGACTGGTTGATCGACCGCAGATGAAAGGGCAGTGACCCCCGTTCGGGGGATCACTGCGCCGGACATGCGCCCGATCAGTTCTGGGCGTTGACCGCGGTCTCGATCCAGCCGTCGACCGTGTCGCGGTTCGCCTCGATCCACGCGGCGGCCTGCGCTTCGATGTCGTCGTCGCCTGCGTTCATGGCGGCGTTCTGTTCGAAGATGTCGGCCACCGGGATCTCGGACACCTCCAGCAGGGCGCGGACCGCCGGGTTTGCGTCCAGAAACGCGCTGTTCACCACCGCCGAGATGTCGTTGCCCGGATATCCCAGACGGCAGGGATCGGCCACGCAGCCCGTCACCCCGGCGGTCGGTTCGGCTGCGGGCAGGTCGGTCTCCACCTCGCGGTCGGGGACCTGGATCCAGACGACATCCTCGCCGGGGACCAGTTCGTTGACGGTCCAGTTCGGCGTCCAGGTATAGAACAGGATGTGTTCCCCCGCCCCCTGCGCCGCGATCGCATCGGCCATGGATGCGGCATAGCCTGCGTTGATCAGGTTGATGTCGTCGCCCAAGTCATAGGCGTCGATATGTTTGGCGATCGACAGTTCGCACCCCCAGCCGGGGGGGCAGGCGACCATGTCGGCCTTGCCGTCGCCGTTGCGGTCGAACGCCTCGCGGACCTCCGGGCGCTTGAAATCGTCCAGCGTGGTGATGCCGAATTCGTCCGCCGCCGCCTTGTCGACAAGATATCCTTCCATCGCGCCGCCGGGGGCGACCGCGCCCACCACCTCGGCCGACCCTTCGAAGATCGGGCGGTAGGTGTCGTGCAGCGGGAACCAGCCATCCAGCCACAGGTCCACGTCGCCATAGGCCACGGCCTGATAGAAGGGCGGGTTGTCCAGCGTCTGCGGGCCGTTGACGGTGTATCCCAGTTCCTCGAAAAGCTGCTTGTAGATTTCGGTGTGGAACCAGCTCGTGTCCCAGCTGGGCTGCGCCAGATTGATCGACGTGCCGGTCCCCGGCATGTCCTGCGCCAGAACGGGCGCGGTGGTGGACAAGAGGGCGGCAATCATGACTGCGGGTGTTTTCATCATGGTCTCCTTCATGGGATGACGGGGTCGCACGGCAAGGGCGCGGCCCCGGGGGGGGGTAAGGCGGGCCGGAACGACCCGCAGGAATGGGGGGTCAGGCGACGCGGCGCGGGCGGACATAGCCCTTCAGGACCGACAGCAATGAGGTCCGGTCCGGCCCCCGCTCGGCCAGGCCCTGACTGATGCGGTCCAGAATGATCGCCAGGATCACGATGCCAAGGCCGCCCGCCGTCGCCCCGCCGACGTCCAGACGTCCCAGCCCGGTATTGACCACAAGGCCCAGCCCGCCGCCGCCGATCAGGGCGGCGATCACCACCATCGACAGGGCCAGCATCAACGTCTGGTTCAGGCCCGCCATGATGGTGCGGATGGCCAGCGGGAACTGCACGTCCCACAGCATCTGCCACCGGGTGGATCCGAAGGACTCCGCCGCCTCCACCAGATCGGCGCGCACCCCGCGCAGACCCAGATTGGTCATGCGGATGATGGGCGGCAACGCGAAGATCACCGTGGCGATGATGCCCGGCGGCATCCCCACGCCGAACAGCATGACGATCGGCACCAGATAGACGAAGGACGGCACCGTCTGCATGATGTCGAGGATGGGCCGCATGATGCGCCAGGTCATGTCGCTGCGCGCGGCCAGGATGCCCGCGGGAATGCCGATGACGGCGCAGAACAAGACCGAGGTCACGATCATCGACAGCGTGGTCATCGTGGCGGCCCAAAGGCCGATCATGTCGATGAAGCACAGGCCGATCACCGTGAAGATCGCCATCCCGCGCCCCACCGCACGCCAGGACGCGAAGGCAAACAGCGCGGTCATCACCAGCATGGGGATGAAGGCGAAAAGCGCATCCAGCATGTTCAGAAGGTTCGCCACCGGAACCTGCAGGGCGCGGAAGAACGGGCGGAAATTGGGGACGAGAAACCCGCGCACGAAGTCGTTCACCCAATCGTCGATCGGGATCATAAGAATGTCGGAAGGTGTCATGGCCGCCTGATATGCTGATTGGATTGGGGGGTGGCGTGGATCATGCCGCCGGCTCCTCCGACCCCGGTTCGGGAACCGAGTTCGACAGGTGGGCCAGCACGACCTTGGGTTCCACCACGCCCGTCAGGTGCCCTTCGTCATCGGTCACGGCCACGGGCAGGCCAAGGCTCGCCGCCTCGTAAAGCTGATGCAGCGGGGTGTCAGGACCCGCCACGGGCATGTCCGCCTGCATCGCGTCCGACAGCGCCCCGTCATCGCGCACCGCGCGGGCGATGTCGCGATAGGTGGCGATCCCCTCCAGCCCCTCGGCGCCGATCACGTGAACCGCATCGGCGTCGGCGCGGTCCAGTTGGGCCAGCGCCGCCGCCGGCGCGCTGCCAGCCGTAACCGTCACCGCAGGTTGCGCCACATCGGCGGCCGTGAACACGCGCCCGCGGTCGATGTCGGCCATGAAGGCCGCAACGTAATCGTCCGCCGGCTGGGCCACGATCTCGCGCGGGGTGCCGACCTGCACGAACCGCCCGTCCTTCATGATGGCGATGCGGTTGCCCAGCGTCATCGCCTCGTTCAGATCGTGGGTGATGAAGACGATGGTCTTGTGCAGCTTGCGTTGCAGGTCCAGCAACTCCTCCTGCATCTCGCGCCGGATCAGGGGGTCGAGCGCGCCGAAGGGTTCGTCCATCAGGATGATGTCGGCATCGGTGGCAAGACCGCGGGCGATGCCCACGCGCTGCTGCATCCCGCCCGAAAGCTGCGCGGGATAGCTGTCGGCCAACGCGCCCAAACCCACCTGATCCAGCGCCGCGCGCGCCTTGGCCGCACGGTCGGCCGGGCCGATCCCCTTCACCTTCAGCCCATAGGCCACGTTTTCAAGGATCGTGCGGTGCGGAAACAGCGCGAAATGCTGAAAGACCATGGAGATCTTTTCCCGGCGCACCTTGCGCAGCACATCCTCGGTGCAGGACGCGATATCGACGCCGTCGATCCGTATCTCGCCCGAGGTCGGGGGCACGAGACCGTTCAGCATCCGCACCAGCGTGGATTTGCCCGATCCCGACAGGCCCATGATCACGAAGATCTCGCCCTGCTCCACCTCGAAGCCCACGTCGTGCACGCCGACCGTCACGCCGGTGGCCGCAAAGATGTCCGCCTTGCTTTCGCCATGCGAAAGCCGCTCCAGCGCCTCGGGCGTCCTGTCGCCGAAGAGCTTCGTTGCGTGTGTCACGCATAATTTTATTGTCATGGGGAGTGGTTATAGTAAATTTTTGCCGATATCCAACCCGCGCGCGATCTTATGCTGGCAACGTCTTGATATAATGGTATATTATACCGGGAGTTCTTTCCAAGACAAGGCGTCGTCCATGCTGACGAGCGCGAGCCGCCAGACCCGGTGGCGCAACGCCAACCGTTCGAAATACGACGCGCATCTTGCGGTGCGGCGCGCGGTTTCGGATGGCACGCTTCAGAAACGGACCTGCGAGGTGTGCGGCGCCGCAAAGGTTGACGCACATCATGACCGCTACGATGCCCCGCTGGAGGTGCGTTGGCTGTGCCGCCGCCATCACGTCAAACTGCATCGGGGCGGCGAGGATATGTTCCCCCTGCGCGCCCCGCCCAAGGCCTCCCTGACCTGAGATGACAGGGCGGCGTCAGGCCCGCGCGAAACGGCCGATGGCGAACGGTTCCAGCGGCTCGTCCGTGCGGCCGGTGGCGATTAGATCGCTCATGACCTGCCCCACGCCGGGTCCAAGCTGAAATCCGTGCCCGCAAAAGCCGAAGGCGTGAAACAGCCCCGGCGTCGTCGCCGACGGTCCCATGACCGGCAGGCCGTCGGCCACATACCCCTCGCAGCCGGACCAGGTTCGGATGACCGCGACATCGGCCAGCGCGGGGCACAGACGCAGCAGGCTGCGCAACTGGTGTGGCAGGCGTGCGGGGTCCGCCTTGGCATATCCGTCGTCCAGATCGACGAAGCTGCGCTCCGCCCCGCCGCCAAAGACGATGTTCCCCCGTTCCACCTGCCGAAGATAGCCGTCGCGCCGTCCGGGGGCCGCCCACATGCCCACGACCGGATGAATGCGGTGCGGCAGCGGCTCGGTCACGCCCATCTGCGGGCCGCGCGCCTCGATCGGAACAGGCTCGTCAAAGCGGGCGGCCAGCCGCGCGCCCCAGGCCCCGGCGGTGTTCAGCAACCGCTCGGCGTGATGCTCCCCCCGCGCGGTGCGCACGGCGAACCCCGCCTCCGTGAGCGCGATGTCCAGCACCTCGCACTCCTCGACGATCGTGGCCCCCAGTTTCTGGGCCGCCGCGGCAAAGGCGGGGGCGATCAGGCGCGGATTGCCGCAGCCGTCCTCCCGCGCAAAGGATGCCCCGATCGCGTCGGGCCCCAGACCGGGAAAGCGGGCGTGGATCTCGTTCGGGCCGATCTCCTCGGGGTGGAACCCCCAGGGGTGCGCGTCGGCGATAAATCGGCGCATCGCTGTCAGACCATCCTCGTCGAAGACCAGCCGCAAATGGCCCGTGGCGCGAAATTCGACATCGCGGCCCAGCATCCGTTCGGCCTCGCCCCAGATTTCGCGCGCGCGGTGGGCCAGGGGCATCTGCGGCAAAAAGCGGCCGCTGCGGCGGATGTTGCCGAACGAGGCGACGGTGGCTCCGGCCCCGACGCGGCCCCGTTCGATCAACGTGACGCGCAGCCCGCGCCGCGCCAGAAAGAACGTCGCCGCCGTTCCCATCAATCCGCCGCCCACGACGACCACATCCATGACACTCTCCATCCTCGTCCGGGCCGTTGTCCCATGACGGGCGGGGGCGGGTCCAAGACGCAGACGGCGCACATCCATAACCCGGACTTATGCGGCGCGTCGTTTTGGGTCTTGGACCCGCAAGGCCGCGCCGTGGAAAGGTCGGGCAAACGGCGAAAGGGCTTGGCATGGACGGGGAAATGGGACCGGCGGACTGGAAGATCGGGGTCGATATCGGCGGAACCTTCATGGATTTCTGCGCGCTCGACACCCGCTCGGGCCGGGTCGCGTCGCTGAAGGTGCTGACAACCCCCGACGATCCGGGCGCCGAATTGCTGACCGGCCTGCGCCTTCTGGCCGAGCGGGAGGGGCTGGATCCGACCCAGGTCAGCCGCTTCGTGCACGGGACCACGGTGGGCATCAACACCATCATCCAGCGGCGGGGGGCGGATCTGGCGCTGATCACCAATGCCGGCTTCGAGGATGTGATCGAGCTGGGCCGCCTGCGGATGCCCGAGGTCTACTCGCTGTTCTGCGCCCGCCCCGAGCAGTTGATCCCGCGCGACCGGGTCTTCGGCATTCCCGCACGGATGCGGGCCGACGGAACCCAGCCGACCGCGCCCGACATGGACGCGCTGGACGCGGCGATCGCCACCGCCCAGGCACGGGGAGCTATGGGCATCATCGTCGCCTTCCTGCATTCCTGGCGCGACCCCGCGCAGGAGGATGCGGTCAAGGCGCGGATCGGCCAGATCGCGCCCGACCTTTTCGTCTTCACCTCGTCCGAGGTGTGGCCCGTCATCCGCGAATATGAACGCACGACGACCGCGATCCTGAACGGCTATGTCCATCCGCGGGTCGCGGGGTATCTGACCGCGCTTGAGGCGCGCCTGATTGACCAAGGCGTGCCCGCGCGGCCCATGCTGACCAAATCGAACGGCGGCCTGATGAACGCCGCCGAAGGCAAGCGCGCCTGCGTGAACATGCTGCTGTCGGGCACCGCCTCGGGCGTGATGGGGGCGGCGTGGCTGGCGCGGCAGGCGGGCGCGGGGCGCATCCTGACGCTGGACATCGGCGGCACCTCGGCGGATTTCGCGCTGATCGTGGACGGCGCCCCGCAATTCGGCACGGGCGAGCAGATCGGAGAGTTTCCGCTGCACGTCCCCTCCATCTCGGTCAGTTCCATCGGAATCGGCGGCGGTTCCATCGCCAGCGTGGATGACCGCGGCGTGCTGCGCGTGGGGCCGGAATCCGCCGGATCGACGCCCGGCCCCGCCTGCTATGCCCGCGGCGGAGAGCGCGCGACGGTGACGGATGCGCTGGCCGTCTGCGGATGGCTGGGGCACAGCCAGATGGCCTATGGCCAGTTGCAGATGGACACCGCTTTGGCGCGCCGGGCCGTGGGCCGTCTGGCGGACCAACTTGGCCGCCCGCTGGAGGACACCGCCCAAGCAATCCTCGACATCGCCGTGTCCGAGATGTTCGTGGAGGTGGAGAAGCTTGCCTCCCGCGCGGGGGTGGACCTGCGCGACTTCACGCTGATGCCCTTCGGCGGCGGCGGCCCGATGCTGGGCGCGTTCCTTGCCCGGGAAATGGGGATGTCGCGTGTGATGGCCCCGCGCCGCCCCGGCGTCGTCTCGGCCCTTGGGGGGTTGGTCGCGGACCTGCGCGGCGATTTCATCCGCACGATCTTCACCCGCCTCGACACGGCTGCCCTGCCCCGCCTTCAGGGCGCCCTGCACGACCTGCAATCCGAAGGCCGCGCCTGGTTGGCCGCACAGGGCCATGAGGGGCCGTCCATCCTGAACCTGACCGCCGATCTGCGCTATGTCGGCCAAAGTTACGAGATCGAGGTGCCGTTGCAGGCCGAATGGCTGGACGGCGATCCGGGCGCGGTGGCCGGGGCCTTTCACGCCGCGCACCGCCAGATCTATGCCTTTGCCGACGAGGACGGAGAGATCGAGGTCGTGAACCTGCGCCTGTCGGCCGTGGGCGCGGGCCCGCACCTGCACTTCCCCCAGGCACCCGAAACCCCGGCCCCCGCCCAACCCGCCCGCGCGGTGCCCGTCCACACGGGCGGCGCCACGCGCCCCGTCCCCCTGTTCCAGCGCGAGGATCTGACCCCCGGCGCGCGCTTTGACGGCCCGGCCATCGTCGCGCAGGAGGATACGACCTTCGCCATTCCCGCCGGTGCGTCCGCCCATGTGGACCGCCACTTGAACCTTCACCTCACCTTCGCGGAGTAAGCCCATGTTTGACCGCATGAATTTGCAGGTTCTCGCCAACCATGCCCGCGCCGCTGCCGAGAACATGGGCTATACCCTGCAGCGCACCGCCCATTCGGCCTTCGTCAAGGAGACGGAGGATTTCACCGTCATGCTGCTGAACCGCAAGGGCGAGACCTTTGCCGTGCCGATGGATCTGGGGGCGACCTGGTATTGCGGCCTGACCTTCGGTCGCGCCATCGACATGATCGACGATTACCGCCCCGGCGATGTCGGTTTCACCAACGACACCTATTCCAGCCATGTCGCCACGCACACGCCCGACATCGTGATCTGGAAGCCGGTGTTCTTCGACGGCGAGATCATCGCCTGGACCGGCGGGCATATCCACAACACCGACATGGGCGGGGCCGTCCCCGCCTCGTTGTCGCGCGCGCTGACCGACATCCATCAGGAAGGCATCCGGTTCCCGCCGATGAAGTTGGTCAACGAAGGCGTCTTCGACGAGCAGATCCTGCGCATCATGACCGCCAACGTGCGCAAGCCCGATCTGAATGTCGGCGACATCAAGGCGCTGGTCGGCGCGCTGAACACGGGCGAACGCAAGATCCTCGCCATGGTGGAGAAGTTCGGCAAGGACGCCTTTCTGGATGGGGTGGAGGCGCTGATGGACCATGCCGAGGCGCAGGCCCGCGACATCCTGCGCGCCATGCCCGACGGCACGTGGGAATTCGCCGATTACGCCGACGAGGATTCGGTCGAGGCCAACCCCTGCCGCCTGAAACTGACCCTGACGATCAAGGGGGACGAGGCGATTCTGGACTTCACCGGATCGGACCCGCAGCTTGGATCGTCGCTCAACGTGCCGTCGGGGGGCGATCCGCGCCATTCGATGCTGCTGGTCGGGATCTATTACATTCTCTATACCCTGAACCCCAAGCTGCTGATGAACACCGGGCTGACGCGGCCCTTCACCTGCATCGCGCCCGAAGGCACGGTGCTGAACCCGGTCAGCCCGGCGGCGGTGGGAATGCGGTCGCTGACCTGCGCGCGGCTCCGCTCGGTCCTGTTCGGCGGGTTCAGCCAGGCGGTGCCCGACCGTCTGCCCGCCGCGCCCGCGGGCAACAACTGCATCGTCAACGTCATGACCACCGACGAACGCAGCGGACGCAGCGTGATCGCGGCAGTGAACCCGGTGGTGGGCGGCGGCGGCGGAATGCCCCACCGCGACGGCACCAACGGGTCGGGGGCCGATGCGGCCTATCTGAAGAACACCCCGATCGAGATCACCGAAACGGAAACCCCGATCGAATTCCTGTCCTATGGTCTGGCGCAAGACAGCGGCGGGGCGGGCCGCTGGCGCGGCGGGCTGGCGACCCGGATGGCGTTCCGCGTCTTCGCCCCCGACAGCCGGATCACCGCGCGCAACCGCGACCGGTCGTTCTTTCGGCCCTGGGGCGTTCTGGGGGGCCGTGCCGCCGGTCTGTCAGACATGTGGGTCAATCCGGGCCGGGACGACGCCCGCCACCTGGGCAACATCGACACGGCGGTCCTGCAACCGGGCGACGTGCTGGAGATCCGGTCGGCGGGCGGCGGCGGGCGCGGCAACCCGCTGGAACGTGAGCCGGAGCGTGTCGCAAGGGATGTCGCGCGCGGCTATGTCTCGGCGGCGGCGGCGCGGCGGGATTACGGCGTCGTGCTGACCGACGGGGCCGTGGATCAGGCCGCCACCGTCGATCTGCGGTCGGGAATGACGGCCCATGACGGCCATTTCCATTTCGGCCCCGAACGCGACGGATACGAGGCGCAGTGGACCCCCGCCGCCTATGACCTTTTGACCGAAACGTTGGCCGACCTGCCGATCCACTGGCGTTTCTTCGCCAAGACCGAGATTTTCCGCCGCATGAAGGATCGGCGGGACGTGGACGGCCTGGCCGTGGCGATCGCCGAGACGCGGGCGCGTTTCCCGGAAATGCCGCTGCGGATGGCGGCGGAATGACCGGCCGCATCCAGCGCCTGTCCGAAACCGGGCGCCCCCCGGTCGGGTTCTGGCTGGACGGTCGGCCCTGCACCGCGATGCGCGGCGATACGGTGCTGACGGCGGTCCTTGCCCATGCGCGAAACCTGCGCCGGGACGAGTTCGGCCCCGAGGCCCGCGCCGGGTTCTGCCTGATGGGCGCGTGTCAGGATTGCTGGATGTGGCAGGAGGAGGGCCCGCGCCTGCGCGCCTGCTCCACCCCCGTGACCGAGGGGATGCGCCTGCGGACCGACACGCCGGAGGCATGGCCATGACCGACCGCGTCGTCATCGTCGGGGCGGGTCCCGCCGGCATCCGCGCGGCGGAAACGCTGGTCGCGGCGGGCCTTCGCCCCATCGTCGTGGACGAGGGGGCGCGCGCCGGCGGCCAGATCTATCGCCGCCCGCCCGAGGGGTTCCTCCGCCCGCCCGAACAGCTTTACGGGTCCGAGGCGGGCAAGGCGGGGGCCCTCCACGCCACGTTCGACGGCCTGACGGCGCGGGGTGCGGTGGACCATCTGGCCCGAAGTTCGGTCGTGGCGGTCGCGGATCAGGTGCTGCACGTGCTGACGCCCCTTGGCCGCCGCGAGGTGCCCTTCGACCGCCTGATCGTCGCCACCGGGGCCACCGACCGCCTGGCCCCCCTGCCCGGCTGGCAGGCGCCGGGGGTCTTCAGTTTGGGGGCCACGCAGATCGCATTGAAGGCGCAAGGGGTTGCGTTGGGGCGGCGGATGGTGCTGGCGGGCTCGGGCCCGCTGCTGACGCTGGTCGCGGTGCAGCTGATCAAGGCCGGGGCCCATGTCGCGGCGGTGTTGGACACCGCGCCCCTGCGGACCCAGGCGCGCGGGCTGGGCGGCCTTCTGGCCCGGCCCCGCCTTGCGGTGCGGGGGCTGGCGATGCGCGCCCGTCTGGGCCGACTTTATCATTCCGGCGTGCGTCTGGACCGGGTCGAGAGCGACGGGGACGGGCCGGTCGCGCTGCACTGGACCACCGCCGGAGGCGCCCCCCGGCGCACGGACTGCGACATGGTGGGGCTGGGCTGGCATCTGCGCCCGGACACGCAATTGGCGGGCCTTGCCGGGGCGCGCTTCACCTATGACGAAAGGTGGGCGCAATGGTTGCCGCAAAGCGACCTTTTCGGGCGCGCGGGGGCGGGGCTTTATCTTGCCGGGGACGGGTTGCGGGTTCTGGGGGCCGACGGGGCCGAGATTCTGGGGCGGCTTGCGGCGACGGCCTGCCTGCAGGACATGGGCCGGGCCGCGCCCGACCCCGCCGCCGATCTGCGCCGGTTGGCACGGATGCGGCGCTTCGCCACCGGCATCGCCACGGCCTTTCCCTGGCCGGCTGAAATGGTGCGACAAACGCCCGATGCAACGATCGTCTGCCGCTGCGAGGGGATCACGGCGGGTGCCTTGCGCGCCGCGGTCGATCATGGCGGGGCCGAAGCGAACCGGGCCAAATCGCTGGGCCGTGTCGGCATGGGCCGCTGTCAGGGACGGTTCTGCCAATTGGCGGGGGCCGAGATCATCGCGGGCCATGCCGGGATCCCCGTCGCGCAGGTCGGACGCCTGCGCGATCAGGCCCCCGTCCGCCCCGCCCCCATCGGCGCATGGGCCGCCGCCCCCGACACCGACTGACGTCCGGGGCGGGGGCCGTTACAGGCCACCCATGTGGAAGGCCTTGGTCTCAAGATACTCCTCGATCCCTTCCTGCGCACCTTCGCGGCCCAGACCCGACGCCTTGACGCCGCCGAAGGGCGCGACCTCGTTGCTGATGGTGCCGGTGTTCAATCCGACCATCCCGACTTCCAGCGCCTCGCCCACCCGGAAGGCCCGGCCCAGATCGCGGGTGAAGAAATAGGCGGCCAGGCCGAAGGGGGTGGCGTTGGCGATGGCCACGGCCTCCTCCTCGGTCTGGAAGCGGAAGATGGGCGCGACGGGGCCGAACGTCTCTTCCGATGCCAGCAGCATGTCGGTGCGGGCCCCTTCCAGAACGACGGGATCGGCGTAACCGGCGGGCAGATCGCGCGCCTTCGTCGCCGCCCGCGCGCCCTTGGCCGTGGCGTCGGCCACATGGGCGCGGATCTTGGCGATCGCCGCGCTGTTGATCATCGGGCCGATCTGGGTCCCGTCCTCGGTCCCCGGCCCGACCTGCAGCGCGTCGACACGGGCTGCCAGCGCCGCCACGAAGGCGTCGTGAATGCCCGCCTGCACAAGGATGCGGTTGGCGCAGACGCAGGTCTGCCCGCCATTGCGGAACTTGGACTGCATCGCCCCTTCGACCGCCGCATCCAGATCGGCGTCGTCAAAGACGATGAAGGGCGCGTTGCCGCCCAGTTCCAGCGACAGTTTCTTCAGCGTGGGGGCGCATTGTTCGGCAAGCAGGGCGCCCACGCGGGTCGATCCGGTAAAGGACAACTTGCGCACCACCGGGCTGGCCGTCAGCGTGGCCCCGATCGCTTCGGGGCGGCCCGTCAGCACGTTCAGCACCCCCGCCGGAATGCCCGCCCGTTCGCCTAGGATCGCAAGGGCCAGCGCGGAATAAGGCGTGAAATCCGACGGCTTGATGACCATCGTGCAGCCCGCCGCCAGCCCCGGCGCGACCTTGCGCGTGATCATCGCGATGGGGAAGTTCCACGGCGTGATGATGGCGCAGACGCCCACCGGCTCCTTCATCACAAGGATCTTCCTGCCCGGCGCGGGCGAGGGGATGATCTTGCCGTTGATGCGCCGCGCCTCCTCTGCGAACCAGCGCACGAAGGACGCGCCATAGGCGACCTCGCCCCGCGCTTCCGACAGCGGCTTGCCCTGTTCGGTGGTCAGGATCAGCGCCAGATCCTCGGTGTGGTCCAGGATCAGATGATACCAGCGCATCAGGATATCGGCCCGTTCGGCATGGGTGCGGGCACGCCAGCCCACCATCGCGGCCTCGGCGGCGGCGATGGCGCGGGTCGTCTCCTCGGCGGTGCAGTCGGGCATCGTGCCCATCGCCGTTCCGGTCGCGGGATCGACCACGTCCAGATCGGCGCGCGCGATCCATTCCCCGTCGATCAGGGCCGCCTGGCGAAAAAGCTGTGGATCGGTCAGGTTCATGGGTCGGCCTTTCAATGCGTTCAGGATGGCAATGCGTTCAGGATGGCGGTGGTGATCTGCCCCGTGCCATGAGAACCGGGGCGGGTGCCGATGCCCTGCGCCGTCGCGGTCTCGATGGCGGTCAGGATGGCGGCGGCGGCCTCGCTCTCGCCCAGATGGTCCAGCATCATGGCGCCCGACCAGATCGCGGCGATGGGGTTGGCGATGTCCTTCCCCGCGATGTCGGGGGCCGATCCGTGCACCGGTTCGAACATGGACGGGCCGCTGCGGTCCGGGCAGATGTTGGCCGATGCGGCAAAGCCGAGGCCCCCCTGGATCGCGGCGCCCAGATCGGTCAGGATGTCGCCGAACAGGTTCGAGGCGACGATCACGTCCAGATCCTGCGGCGCCATCACCATCTTGGCGGCCATGGCGTCGATATGCATGTGGCTGACCGCCACGTCGGGATAATCGGCCGCCACCTCGCGCGTGACCTCGTCCCAGAAGACCATCGAGTATTTCTGCGCGTTCGATTTTGTGACCGAGGTCAGGTGCTTGCGGCGGGCCCGCGCCTGATCGAACCCGAAGCGGATGATCCGTTCCACGCCCTTGCGGGTGAAGATGGCGGTCTCGGTCGCCACCTCGTTGTCGCGGCCCTGATGGACGCGGCCGCCCGCGCCGGAATATTCGCCTTCGGTATTTTCGCGGATGCACAGAATGTCGAAGCCCGTGGCCTTCAGCGGCCCTTCGACGCCGGGCAGCAGCCGGTGCGGACGGATGTTGGCGTATTGGTCGAACGCCTTGCGGATCGGCAACAGCAACCCGTGCAGCGACACGCTGTCGGGAACCGTGGCGGGCCACCCCACCGCGCCCAGAAAGATGGCATCGAACGCCCGCAACTGCGCGATCCCATCCTCGGGCATCATCGCCCCGGTCCGCAGATAGGTGTCGCAGGACCAGTCGAAACCTTGCGTCTGCAGCGCAAAGCCGAAGCGGTCGGCGGCGGCCTTCAGGACCGAGACGGTGGCGCGGGTCACGTCGACCCCGATGCCGTCACCGGGAATAAGTGCGATCTGGTGGGTGGTCATGGCGGACTTTCTTGTCAGATGTCGATCAGCACGGATTTCGTGCGGCGGTTCGCGGTATATGCTTCGCGTCCAAGGTCCTTGCCAAGCCCCGAGGCCTTCCAGCCCCCCGTCGGCAGGATGTGATCGCGCGACCGGCCATACCGGTTCACCCAGACCGTGCCCGCCTGCAACCGCCGTGTCAGACGCAGTGCCCGCGACAGATCGCGGGTGAACAGCCCCGCGCAAAGGCCATAGGTCGGATGCGCGGCCAGCTCCATCGCCTCGTCCTCGGTGTCGAAGGTCTGGAAGGTGGCGACGGGGCCGAAGATCTCCTGGGTGACGGCGGGGCTGGCCGCGGTGACGTCGCGGATCAGCGTGGGCCGATAGAAGCTGCCCGGATGATCGAACCGCGCGCCCCCGGTCACAAGCCGGGCGCCTTCGGCGACGGCGGCCTGCACGATGCCGTCGATGCGGGCCAGCTGCGTTTCCGAGATGATCGGGCAGAAGCCCGGCTGGTCGGCCCAGGTCGCGGCGGGCCGGTGAACGGCAAAGCGCGCGGCCAGACGTTCGGCCAGCGCGTCCGCGATGCCCCGCTGGACGATGATCCGCGATCCGGCCACGCAGAACTGCCCCGCATTGGGCAGGATGCCCCGTTCCAGACAGTCCGCCGTCAGGTCGAGATCGGCGTCGTCGAACACGACCATCGGGCTTTTGCCGCCCAGTTCCAGCGTCATCGGCTTGATGCCCGTGCGGGCCACATGTTCCATGATCGCCGCGCCCGCGCGGGTGGAGCCGGTGAAGCTGACCTTGTCGATCCCGGGATGGCCGGTGATCGCGGGCCCCGTCGTCACGCCATCACCCAAGACCACGTTGACCAGCCCCGCCGGAATGCCCGCCCGCACCGACAGTTCCGCCATGTAGAGGGCGGAGAACGGCGTCATCTCCGACGGTTTCAGCACGACTGCGTTCCCTGCGGCCAGCGCGGGCGCCATTTTCCAGCCGGCCATGGAGATCGGGAAGTTCCACGGCGCGATGGCGCCGATCACGCCATAAGGCTCGGACGCGATGAACCCCAGGCTGCCGGCCCCCGTGGGAACCAGATCGCCGCCCTCCTTGTCCGCGAATTCGGCAAAGAACCGGATTTGTTCGGCCGTGACCACGACATCCCCGGTCGCCGCGTGGGATACGGGACGCGAGGAACAGACGGCCTCCAGATGCGCAAGGGTGTCGGCCTCGGCCTCGATCAGGTCGGCCCAGCGATGCAGGGCACGGGTCCGGTCGCGCGGCGTCAACCCCGCCCAGCCCGAAGTGCCGAGCGCCGCGCGCGCGGCGGCGACCGCGCGGTCCACCATCGCGGCCGAAGCGACGGGGATGCGTGTCAGCACCCGCCCGTCGGACGGCGCGATCACGTCCAGCTGCGGCGTGTCCTCCACATAGGTGCCTGCGATGAAATGCGCCGCGCGCAGCATCAGATCGTCCGGTCGCCGTGACATGACGTCCCCCTTGTCGGTTTTGCCCATGATCGTTCAGGTGCCGCGACACCACCTGCCGAAAGGGCGGCCCTGACGGCAGATCGCGCGAAAGCCGAACCGCGCCGCCGCAGAAGATTTCGCGGCCCCTCAGAACTTGGCCACCTTGCCCCACTGGCTTTCGTCGAACCGCGCCAGCCTGTATTGCGCGGTTTCGGTCAGGGGCGCGCGGCCCAGCACCATGTCGGCCACAAGATGGCCGACCCCCGGCCCGATCCCGAACCCGTGCCCCGACAGACCCGCCGCCAGCACCAGCCCCGGCACGCCCATATCCGCGTCGATGACCGGCACCCCGTCGGGCGTGCTGTCGATATACCCCGCCCAAGAGGCCTGGACCGGGATGTCGCGCAGGGCGGGCAGCAGCGCGCGCGCCCGCGTCAATGTCTGCCGGATCAACGCCGGCGCGGGGGCGGGGTCCAGCACGCGCATCCGCTCCATCGGTGTTTCGCGGTCCAGCGCCCAGATCCGCCGCGTCTCGAACCCCGCGCGCCAGCCGCCCGTCCCGCCCACGCGCAGCGCGCGCCAGCGTTTGGCGAACATCGGCAGAAACTGCTTCGACCCCCGCAGCATTCCCGGCGTCAGATCGACCGAGGCGCGGCCCGAGATCGCCAGCGTGTGCCCGCCATCCCCCCGCCGCGTGATGGACACGTCGGCGGTGTGCAGCGCATCGGGCAATCCTGTCGCGCCCGGCATGATCGACAGGATCGAACTGCGGATCGAGGCTTGCGGAAAATCCACGCCCATCTGGTGCAGAAAGCTGGACGCCCACGCCCCGCCGGCGACGACCACGCGGGCCGTGCGGATCGTGCCGCGTTCGGTGACGACCCCGGCGACGCGACCGCCCGCCATCTCGATCCCGCGCGCGGCGCACATCTGGACCACGCGGCCGCCGTGCTTTTCGACCCCCTGCGCGATGAAGGGGGCCGCGCGGGACGGATCGGCCGTGCCGTCCGAAGGCGACCAGACGCCGCCGCGCCAGGTGCGCCCGGTCGCGGCCGCCCGTTCGGACGCCTCCGCCCCCGTCAGCATCCGCGTGTCCACCCCCGCCGCGCGGGCAAAACGACCCCAGGCGGCCCAGCCGTCCAGCTCCGCCTCGCTGTTGGAGAGATAGAGGAGGCCGCAGCGAGAAAACCCGGTACCGGGCCCCAGATCGCGTTCGATATCCTCCCACAAGGTCAGGCTGGCGGTGGACAGCGGCAGTTCGCGCGCGTCGCGATTCTGCTGTCGGCACCAGCCCCAGTTCCGGCTGGACTGCTCGGCCCCGACGCGCCCCTTTTCCAAAAGCACGACCGCCTGCCCCGCCCGCGCCAGCCAATAGGCGGTGCAGACCCCGACGATCCCCCCGCCGATGACGACGCAATCGGCATGGGACGGCAGATCCGGGTCGGTGCTGATCGTGGCAAGCGGCGCGGGCATGGGCTGTCTTCCTGTTCGTGGCACGATCAGATTAGACCGGGGCGGACGGCGTGATATGCCGCTGTCACCTTCACAGACGGCATCATTTGTTGTAGCCGGTCTTGTTCGTAGGCGCATCCGCTGATGCCTTGCCAAGAAGGAGCTGTGCCGCATGGCCGACCACAAGCTGGATCGCATCGATGTCAGGATTCTGGCCGAATTGCAGCGCAACGGTCGCATCACTAATGTCGAACTGGCCGATCTGGTGGCCCTGTCGCCCTCGCCCTGCCTGATGCGGGTGAAAAAGCTGCAGCAGGCGGGCTACATCACCGGCTATACCGCACAGATCGACGTGGCCAAGCTGGGCGAGACGTTGACCGTCTTCACCGAATTCACGCTGAAGAATCACCGCCAGATCGACTTTGCCCGTTTTCAGGAGGCGCTGGAAAAGGTCGACAGCTGCATCGAATGTCACCTCGTCTCGGGCGGCTACGATTATCTGGCGAAATTCGTGACGGCGGGGATCACCGATTATCAGAACATCGTGGAGGCCCTGATCGACCGCGAGATCGGGATCGACAAGTATTTCAGCTTCGTCGTCATCAAGACGCCCTTCGTGAAAAGCCAGATCCCGCTGACCCGGCTTTTCACCGACCGCCCCTAACGGCGGGCGAACTGCGCGACCAGTTCGGGATCCTGTTCCAGACGGCGCAGCCAGTTCGGATCCAGTTGCGGGATGGAGGAAATCAGCAACCGCGAATAGGGGTGGCGCGCCTTGGCGGCCATGTCGGCGGCGGGCAGCGCCTCCACCACCTCGCCCTTGAGCATGACCAGCACGTCGTCGCAGATCGCCTCCACCGTGGACAGGTCGTGGCTGATGAACATGTAGCTGAGGTTCAGTTCGCGCTGCAACTCCTTCAACAGATCGAAGATCGCGGCCCCGACGACGGTGTCGAGCGCGGACGTGATCTCGTCGCACAGGATCAGGTCGGGTTCGGCGGCCAGCGCGCGGGCCAGGTTGATGCGCTGCTTCTGGCCGCCCGACAGTTCGGCGGGCAGGCGAAAGCGCAGGTTGGCGGGCAGGTGGACCATCTCCAGCAATTCGATCACCCGGCGATCGCGCGCCGCCCCGCGCAACCCGTGATAGAAGGTCAGCGGGCGGCCCAGGATCGTCTCGATCGGCTGGGCGGGGTTCAGCGCGGTGTCGGCCAACTGGAACACGATCTGCATCCGCCGCAACTGATCCTTGCTGCGCTGGCGAAGATCGGCGGGAAGGTCCGCGCCGTCCAGCCGGACCTTGCCGCGATAGGCGGGCAGGATCCCCGCGATCGCCCGCGCCAGCGTCGATTTGCCCGAACCGGATTCGCCGATGACCCCCAGATTGCGTCCACGCTCCAGCGTGAAGCCCACATTGTCCAGAATGCGGATCTGGGGTGTGCCGTCGCGGATCAGACCATAGCCCGCGGCAAGGCCCTCCACCGTCAGGATCGGGCTGGCCGCGGCGCGGGGCGCCACCGCCTGATGTCGCGCGGGTTCGAACGCGTCCAGAAGCTGGCGGGTATAAGGGTGGGTGGGCGCGTTCAGGATCTGCTCGGTCGTGCCCTCCTCCTGGATCTCGCCGCCTTTGAGGACGATGATCCGGTCGGCGATCTGGGCCACGACGGCCAGATCGTGACTGACATAGACCCCCGCCATCGACGCCCGGTCCATGACCGCGCGAAAGGCGCGCAGCACCTCGATCTGGGTGGTCACGTCCAGCGCGGTCGTCGGTTCGTCGAAGATCACCAGTTGCGGGTCGGAAATCAGCGCCATCGCCGCCGACAGGCGCTGCAACTGCCCACCCGACACCTGATGCGGAAACCGCGCGCCGATGGTGTCGGGATCGGGCAGCGCCAGCGCGCGGAACAGCTCGCGGGCCTTTGCCTCGGCCTCGGCCCGCGGCATCAGCTTGTGGATGGCCGTGACCTCCACCACCTGATCCATGATCCGCTTGGACGGGTTGAACGCCGCCGCCGCCGATTGCGGGACATAGGACACGTCGACCCCGCGCAGCGACCGTCGCCGGCGTTCCGACATGGCGGTCACGTCGTGCCGCCCGACCCGGATGCTGCCCCCCCGGATGGCACACCCGGTGCGGGTGTGCCCCATCAGGGACAGCGCGATGGTGGTCTTGCCGGAACCGGATTCGCCGATCAGGGCCACGATCTCGCCGGGAGCGATGTCGAAACTGACGCCCTGGATGATCGCCACGTCGCGCCCACTGTCGGTTTTGGCCCCGATGCGCAGGTCGCGAACCGAAACGAGGGGCGTGTCTGCGGAGGTGTCGGCCATCATTCGCTCCGATCTCTGATGCGGGTGGGCAGGTTGTCGATGAACAGGTTCACCGAGATCGTCAGCGTGGCGATCGCGACCGAGGGGAAGATGACCGCCGGCGCGCCAAGGCTGAGCCCCTCGATGTTCTCGCGCACGAGGCCGCCCCAGTCGGCATTGGGGGGCTGCACCCCGATCCCCAGAAAGGACAGGCCCGACAGGACCAACACGATGAAGACGAAGCGCAGGCCCAGATCGGCCAAGGCCGAGCCGAGGATGTTGGGCAGGATCTCGCGCAGGATCAGATAGAAGAACCCCTCCCCCCGCGCGCGGGCGACGGTGACGAAATCCATCGTGTTGACGTTGACGGCCAGCGCGCGGGCAAACCGGTAGGACCCCGGCAGATAGATCACGGCCAGCGTCAGGATCAGCACCGGGATGCTGGAGCCGACCGCGGCCACGACGACCAGCCCGAACAGCAGCGAGGGAATGCCGTTGAACGCATCCAGAAGCCGCGACAGGATGGTGTCGAACCAACCGCCGACCACGCCCGCGATCATGCCAAGAAGAACGCCCCCGGTGCAGGCCAGAACCACCCCGGCCAGCGCGATCCCGACGGTATAACGTGCGCCCATCAGCACGCGCGACAGCACGTCCCGCCCCAGATAATCGGTGCCCAGCCAATAGGTATCGCTGACAGGGCCGAAATAGTCCCAATCCACCACCTCGCCCGGCGGATAGGGCGCGACCCACGGGCCGATGACGGCCATGACCGCCCAGAACAGCATGATGGCCAGACCAAGGCGGCCGACCCAGTTGAACGAGTAACCAAGACGGGCCGGGGTGGGGATGAACTTGAGCGATCGGGTCATCAACGGCGCAACCTCGGATTGGACAGGATGGCGATCACGTCGGCCAGCGTGATCAGGGACAGATAGCTGACGCAGAAGATGATGGCGCAGGTCTGGATCAGCGGCAGATCGCGCGTCGCCACCGCATCCACCATCAGCTTGGCCACGCCGGGATAGTTGAAGATCGTCTCCACGATGATGACGCCCCCGACCAGATAGGACAGCGACAGCGCCATGGCGTTGGCGATGGGGCCAAGCGCGTTCGGCAGGGCGTGGCGCAGCACCATCCGGGGCCGCGACGCCCCCTTCAGCAGCGCCATTTCCACATAGGGGGTGTTGATCGTCTCGATCAGGGCCGCGCGGCTCATGCGGATCATCTGCGCCGCGACCACGAAGCTGAGCGAGATGACCGGCATCGCATAGGCGCGCAGCATGGCGCCCCAACTGTCCATGTTCACCCCATAGCTGAGCGCGGGCAGCCATCCGAGCCAGACGGCGAAGACCAGCACGGCCAGCGTCGCCACCATGAATTCGGGCACCGAGATGACCGAGATGGTGAAGATCGACACGATCCGGTCCAGAAGCGATCCCCGATACATCGCGGCCAGAATGCCCAAGGTCAGCGCGATCGGCGTGCAGACCACCGCGACGATCCCCGCAAGACGCAAGGAATTCGCCAGCCGGCCCGCCAGAAGGTCCGCCACCGGCAGGTTGTTGACATAGGACATGCCCAGATCGCCGGTCGCAAGCCCAGCGAGCCAGCCCAGATAGCGCGAGATCGCCGGTTCATCGAGGCCCATGGCCGTGCGCAGGCCCGCGACCGCCTCGGGCGTGGCCGCCTGGCCCAGCAGGATCTGCGCCACGTCGCCGGGCAGAAGCTGGGTTGCGAAGAACACCGCGAAGGACACGATGAACAGGGTCAGGATCGCGATGGCCAGTCTTTGGACGATCAGGATCCAGGTGGTGGATGATAGCAGCATGCCGCCCCCGTTTTGGAAGTGGCCCGCGCACCGCATCGGCGCGCGGGCGGATGGGCTCAGTCTTCCAGCCAGACGTATTCGGCGAAGGCATAGCCGAACTGGCCCCCAAGCGGGTTCGGGCGCATCCCCTTCAGCTTCGATGACAGCACATCGACGTTCGAGATATAGGCCGGGATGACGGTGCCCGCCTCGTTCGCGACCATCTCCTGCATTTCCCAGTAGATGTCGCGGCGCAGGTTGTCGTCCAGCAGGCCGCGCGCTTCAAGCAGCATGGCGTCGAACTTCTCGGACTTGTATTGGCTCTCGTTCCACGGCGCGTCCGAGGCATAGAGCAGCGAGAACAGGATGTCCGGGGTCGGGCGCGGGTTGATGTTGCCCAGATGGATCGGCGATTGCAGCCAGTAATTCGACCAGTAGCCGTCCGCCGGCACGCGCTGGACGCGGAAGTTCATCCCCGCCTCACGTCCTGCCTGCTGCACCACCATCGCATAGTCGATGCCGGAATTGGGCGCGTCCGAGGTGATGATCTCGATCTCCTGCCCCAGGACGCCCGCCTTTTCAAAGGCGGCGCGGGCGCGCTCGGGATCGTAGGCGCGGGGTGCGAGATTGGGGTTGTGATACCGGTCCATGGGCGAGATGGGCTGATCGTTGGCAATCTGACCCAGACCGCGCAGGACCGAATTCACGATGACCTCGCGGTTCATCAGATACTTCATCCCTTCGACCATGCCCGCCTTGTCGCCGGGCGACAGGTCCAGACGGATGTTGACGTTGGTGTAGTTGCCCGCCGTCGTCACCGAGGACGTGACCTGGCTCTGGCCTTCGATCGTGCGCATCGAGCGGGGGTTGACCGATGCCGCCAGATGAACGTCGCCCGACAGCACCGCGTTGACCCGGGCGTTGTTGTCCGAGATCGCGAAATACTCGAAACTGTCGAGATAGGGCATCTGCTCTTTGAAGTAGTTCGGGTTGCGCACCCCGATCGACCGGATGCCGGGCTGGAATTCGTCGCAGATGAAGGCGCCGGTGCCGTTGGCGGTGCTGAAATCGGTCGTGCCGTCGGCCACGATCATGAAATGGTGCAGCGACAGGATCACCGGAAGGTCGGCATTGGCGGCGGCCAGTTCGATCTGCATGGTCAGATCGTCGCTGGCCTTGAAGTCGACCATCTGCGCCGCGATGGCCGCCGCTTTCGAACCCACCGCGGGGTCGAGGTGGCGCCGCATGGAATAGATCACGTCCGCCGTGGTCAGCGGTTTGCCGTCATGGAACGTCACGCCCGGGCGCAGCTTGACCTGCCACGTCTTGGCGTCATCGCTCTCGACGCTCTCGGCCAACTCCATCTTCAGCTCGCCCCCGTCCTCCAGGAAGGTCAGGCGGTTGTAGAAGGCACAGCAGCGGACGTAATCCGTCGACAGCGACGCCTTGGCCGGATCCAGCGTGTCGGCGGTGGAGGACGACCATCCCGCCCCCCGCAGGTGCCCGCCCTGAACAGGCGTCTGCGCCACGGCGCGCGAGGCGCCCAGAAGAAGCGAGCTGCCCGCCCCCATGGCCACGCCCGATGCCATCAGCATCTTGATAAGGTCGCGGCGCGAGGCGCCCCGGCGGATCGCATCCTCGACCATCGCATCGTCGCGGCGGGTCCAGTTCGTCGTCTTGTGCGTCATGTTCGTGCTTCCCCGTGATATGCCCGGAAGATTCGATGCCTTCCGGGGCTGTTGATCTCAAGCGGCGGCGGCCTCGACGGCGTCCGCCAGGTCGCGCAGTGACAGGAAGTGATGGTCCGGTTCGGTGAAGGCCTGCGGCGCGATGCTGCCGCCATATCCGTCCTGACCGTGGCGGCGCTGGATCCACGCGCTGGTCAGCCCCAGATCGCGCGCCACGCCGATGTCGTGATACTGGCTTTGCGCCGCGTGCAGCAGATTCTGCCGGTCCGCGCCTTCCGCGCGCAGAAGCTGGAACGCGCGTTCGAAAAACGCAGGGTCGGGCTTTTCGGTGCCGGTGTCGTCGGTCGTCAGGCTGGCCCAGAACGGTTGGCCCAGCTTTTCGGCGTATTTGTCGAAGGCCCACCGCCGGGCGTTCGTCAGCGCGATCAGCCGGGCGTTCCGCTTCAGCCGGGCCAGGGCCGCGACGCTGTCGGGAAAGGGCACGGCCTCGGCGGCGGCATCGACCAGCGCCTGCCGGTCGGAGGGCGTGTCGGGCAGCCCCGTCGCGGCGGCGATGCGGCCATAGCAGCGGGCCAGATCGTCCGGGAACAACCCCGCCCCCTCTTCGGCCCGGGCGGCGCGATAGATGTCCAGCGCCCGTTCGGCATCGAAGCGGACGCCCGACCGCGCGGCGATGGCCCCAAGCGCGGAGGTGATCGCACCTTCAAAGTCGATCAGCGTGCCGACGACGTCGAAGCTGACATAATCGAAATCGGCCAGCGACCGATCTGTGTTCTGCGCGTCCATGAAAACCTCGTCTGTCGGTGAGGGTGGCCGCCCTTCGTGCGGGGCGGTCCGTAAGGTTCAGCCTCCTCTGGCGCGGGCGCGCGAAGTCACCAAAAGGTGGCGGGAGGGCAGCATTATATTCCGTTCTTATGCGGTCGACGGCAGAACCGCCCCGCCGGGGTTCAGTATCCCAGCCCGCGATCCACCACCCCCGGCAGGGGCATCCCCGCGCGGGCCGCCGCCACGACTTGCAAGGCGAAGGCCGCCCCGTCCGCCGCATCGGTCTGGGCGGCGACATGCGGCGTCACGATCACCCGCGGATCGGTCCAGGCCCAGTGATCCGGCGGCAGCGGTTCGGGGTTCGTCACGTCCAGCATGGCGGTGGACAGGTGCCCCGCATCCAGCGCGCGGCGCATGGCATCCATGTCCAGTTGCGCGCCCCGCCCGGCATGGACCAGCATCGCGCCGGGGGGCAACGCGGCAAAAAGGGCGTCGTTCAGGGCCCCTCGGGTTTGGTCGGTCAGCGGCATGAGGCAGACCAGCAGGTCGCTGCGGGCCAGAAACGCGCCGATCCCGTCCGCGCCATGCACCTTGATGCCCCCCGGCCCCCGGCCCGAGCGGCTGTAACCCTCGACCTCGAACCCCAGCGACCGCAGGCTTTCGGCCGCCAACGCGCCGATGCGGCCCATCCCCATGATCCCGACACGGCGGGACCGCGCCGTACGGACGGGCCGGGCCTGCCACGCGCCCCGCCGCGCCTGATCGACATAGGCGGGCAGGTCGCGATGCAGGCATAGCGCGGCCATCGTCACCCAGTCCCGCACCATCGCATCCAACCCCGGCGACAGGGTGCGGACCAGGGTCACCCCCTCCGGCAGGTCCGACAGATGGTCGGTCCCCGCCCCGACGCAGATCACGCAGTCGAGGTTGGGATAGCGGGACAGATCGGCGGGCGGCGTCCAGCAGGCGATCTGCGTGACGGCACCGGGGTCGGTCACCTCGGCCTCGGAGGCGAAGAATGGCTCCCCCGCCGCCGCGAAGGCCGCGCGCCAGACCACCTGCCGTTCGGGCGTGGAGGTCAGAAGCAACGCCATCAGCGCAAGGCCGCGCGGATCTCGGGGTCTTCCAGCGTCAGGTCCAGCACCTTGCGCGTGCGATCGACAATCGCGTCGATCTCGTCTTCAGTGCAGCACAGCGGCGGGGCATAGCCGAAGATGCCTTGCGGAAAGGACCGCACGACCAGCCCCTGATCCCAGGCGCGATCGAACAGGCGCGTCGCGGGCTGCACCGCCGCGGGCAGCGGGGTCTTGGCCGCCTTGTCGGTGACCAGTTCGACCGCCGCCAGCATCCCGCGCCCGCGCACGTCGCCCACCAGCGGGTGATCGCGCAGCCCCTCCAGCCCGGCCAGAAGGCGGGCCCCGGCGCGGCGGCCATTCTCCAGCAGGCCGCCTTCGTACAGGGCCAGAACCTCCAGCCCGACCGCCGCCGACACCGGATGCGCGGAATAGGTGAACCCGTGCCCGACCGCCTTGGCCCCCGCCCCTTCGGCGATGGTTTCATAGACGTGGTCGCGCATCAGGACCGCCCCCATCGGGGCATAGCCGGAGGTGAGCCCCTTGGCGACGGTCATCAGGTCGGGGACGATGCCCTCATCCTCGCAGGCGAACAGCGGGCCGGTGCGGCCGAAGCCGGTGATGACCTCATCGGCGACGAACAGGACGCCGAAGTCGTCGCAGACCGCGCGCATCGCCTTGATCCATCCGGCGGGCGGCACCAGAACCCCGCCCGATCCCTGGATCGGTTCGACATAGAAGGCCGCGACCCGCTCCGGGCCAAGGGCTTCGATCTTGGCGCGCAGTTCGGCGGTGGAGGCGTCGATGATGGCCTGCGGATCGGTGCCCACCCGATTGCGATAGATGTAATGCGAGGAGATCTTGTGCTGCCAGTCATAGGGCACGCCGAATCCGTCGTGAAAGCCCGGCAGGGCGGTCAGCCCCGCGCCCATCGTGGTCGATCCGTGATACCCCTGCGCGACCGAGATGACCTGATCGCGCCCCGGTTGCCCCTTCGAATGCCAGTAATACCGGATGAAGCGGATCGTGCTGTCCACCGCGTCCGACCCGCCCAGGGTGAAATAGACGTGGTTCAGATCGCCCGGGCTGCGTTCGGCCAGCGCGGCGGCCAGCCGGATCGGCGCCTCGGCCCCCAGATCGAAATAGCCGGTGGCATAGGGCAGGCGGCGCATCTGTTCGGTCGCGGCCTCAATCACCGATTCCTGGCCATAGCCGGCATTCACGCACCAAAGGCCCGCGAATCCGTCGATCAGGGTGCGCCCTTCGGCATCGGTGACGGTGGCGCCCTTGGCCGAGGTCAGCACCCGGACGCCGCGCGCCTCGTGCCCCCGGAACGAGGAGACGGGGTGGATCAGATGGCGACGGTCGAGTTCGACAAGCGAATTTGCAAGCATGGAGGTCTCCGATGGGTCAGCCGAACGCCTGGGACACAAGCGCGAAGGTTTCGGGTGTGGCCGAGGCGGGGCGTTCGGCCGGGCGTGTGGTCATGGCGGTGCCGCCGCCGGCATGGGCCAGGCCCAGCGTTTCGGCAAAGGGCGACAGATCGTGCCGGGCGGGCAGGTCGACCCGCAAGAAACCGCCCGCACAGCGCCGCGCCGCCTCGGCCATCAGCGCGCGGGCGGCGGCGGGCGTGTCGGCGATCACAGGCCCCACGACATGGCCGCGTCCGAAAGGCCGCAGCACCGCCACGCCCATGTCGGTTGCCAGCACCTCGCCTTCCCCCGCGATGCGCCGCAGCAGCGTGGCCCGCTCCATCCCGGTGGCGGCCCGGTCCATGCGCAGCAGACGGTCCAGATCGGCGGCATCGCCCGTGCGCACCGGCTGCTCCGGCGCGGTCGCCACAGCCATCCCCTGATGCTGGACGATGGTGCCGACGGCGACGAATCCCAGCTTTTCATACAGCGGCAGGCCGTCGGCGGTCGCGGTCAGGCGCATCTCGCACCCCCGGGCCTTGTCCAGCACGGCCGTCATCAGACGTCGCCCCACCCCGCGCCCGCGCAGGGCGCTGTCGACGATGATGAGGCTGATCGTCGCGACCGGGCCGAACTGCGTGCACATCGCCGTGCCGACGACCCGCCCCCCCGCAATCGCCACCACCCCCTCCGAAATGGCCAGCGTCAGCGCCCAATCCTCGATCCGGTGCGGCCACCCGGCCTGTCGGGACAGGTGCAGCGCGCCGGGCAGATGGGTGTCGTCAAAGCCCGTCAGCCGCGGCTCGATCATCGGATCATCTTGCATCATGAGCACCTCTTTTCCCGCAGTGTGATCAAAGCCGCGCGGCGGGGATCACCGTTCGACGGCCCGCCGACGGCAGCTTTTGCCAAATCGGCGCGGCGGATGGCACATGGTGCCGCCGTCATGTCCGGTGCCCCTCGGCAAAGGCGCGAATCATCGCGCAGGTGCCGTCCAGCTCGTCGCGCGTCAGCCATTCCTCGGGGCGGTGGGCGCGGCCGATGTCGCCGGGGCCGCAGATGATCGACGGGATGCCGGCGGCCTGAAACAGCCCCGCCTCGGTCCCGAAACTGACCGCGCCAAGCGCCGGTCGCCCCGACGCCCGTTCGACGCGGGCGGCCAGCGGATGCGCCGCATCCAGCGCCAGCGCGGGATAGGAGGAAAGCCGTTCGACCGTGACCCCCTCGCCCGCCGCCGCCTCGATGGGGGCGAGAAGGTCCGCGGGGTCGATGCCCGCAATGGCCCGCGCCTCGATCTGCGCCTCGGCATGGTCGGGGATGATGTTGACCGCCTGCCCGCCCAGCACGGTTCCGATCTGCAGCGTCGAACAGGGCGGCGCGAAGCGGGGATCGGTCGCGCCCCCGGCCAGGGCCTGCGCCTGCGCCGCCGCCGCCCCCAGGGCCGGAAGGAGGCGGTGGATCGCGTTCACCCCCAGATCGGGGCGCGAGCTGTGCCCCGACCGCCCCCGCGCCACAAGCCGCAGCGCCGCCTTGCCCTTGTGCGCCAGAACCGGCTGAAGCCCCGTCGGTTCGCCCACGATGCAACCCGAAGGCGGGGCGCACAGGTCCGGCAACGCCGCCAGAAGATGGGGCACGCCCCGGCATCCGGCCTCTTCGTCATAAGACAGCGCGATATGGATCGGCACCGGCAGACGCATTTGGGCAAGGCGGGGCGCCATGGCCAGAACGGCGGCGACGAAACCCTTCATGTCGCAGGCCCCGCGGCCGATCAGGCGGTCGCCGTTCCGCCGCAGCACGAACGGATCGGCCTGCCAGTCCGGTTCAAGCGCCGGAACCACGTCCATATGCCCCGACAGCACCGGCCCGGACACCGACGGATCGCCGATCGTCGCGAACAGGTTCGCGCGGTCGCCCTCGGGGCCGGGCAGCACATGGACGGCGATCCCGTGCCCGTGCAGATAGTCGCGCACGAAGCCTGTGATGGGGCCGTTGGGCGTGCCGACCACGCTGGCAAAGCCGACAAGCCGCGCCAGCAGGTCGGTTGCCGCGTCAGCTTGCGACGACATAGATCTTCTGGACCGTTTCGATGGTCTTCCATTCGCCGACGAAGCCGGGCTTCATCACGAAACTGTCGCCGGCGGTGAACCGCTGCATCACGCCGTCGGCGTCCGTGATCTCCACCACGCCCGACAGGATGTGACAGAATTCGAACGTGTCGCCCTTGATCGACCGGGTGGTGCCCGGTGTCGCCTGCCAGACGCCGCTGTTGATGGCGCCCCATTTCGCGGCCTCGGCCAGCGCCTCGTCCATGGCCCAGGTCTTGAACGTGGGCGTGCCCGCGATCAGCCGGTCGGGTGCGGGAACACCGTCGCGCGGGGTGAATTGCGGATTCGGGTCAAGGCGTTTCAGCAGGCTCACGGCATGTTCCCTTTGCGGTTGTGATATGCCGGGCCATTGTGCGGGCCCCGCCCCGTCCCGCCGCACCGTTGTCGGCCCGGTTGCGGCACAGCCTGCCGTTGGTTGATGACAATACGCAACATCCTGCGTCCAGGCCCCACGCTGCCGCACCTCGTGTTGCGCGGGCCAGCCGATGGTGGGGCAACGTCAACAACGAGGCCGCCCATGACCTTCCGTCCCAAATTCATCACCTTCGACTGCCACGGCACGATGATCCTTTACGACATGGCCGGGGCCGCGCGGCACCATTACGGCGCGCAGCTGTCGCCCGAGGCGATGGACACCTTCATCGCGGATTTCTCCGCCTATCGTCTGGACGAGGTTCTGGGCGCGTGGAAACCCTATGCCGACGTCGTGCACAACGCGCTGGAACGCACCTGCAAGCGCAACGGCGTGGCCTTCGATCCGGCGGTGGCCGAAGACATCTACAACCGCGTTCCGACCTGGGGGCCCCATGCCGACGTGCCCGCCGGGCTGGCCAAGATCGCCGGAAACATCCCGCTGGTGGCGCTGACCAACGCCATGAACGTCCAGATCCCGCACAACATCGCCAAGCTGGGCGCGCCGATCGACCATGTGCTGACGGCGGAAAACGCAGGCGCCTACAAACCGCAGATGCAGGCCTTCGAATACCTGTTCGATCAGCTGGGCTGCGGGCCCAAGGACATTCTGCACGTCTCGTCCAGCTTCCGCTACGATCTCATGACGGCCCATGATCTGGGCATCACCAACAAGGTCTGGGTCAATCGCGGTCATGAACCGGCGAACCCCTATTACGGCTATACCGAGATCAAGAGCGTGGGGGAGCTGCCCGGCCTCGTCGGTCTGTGACGCCATGAAATTCGCATCCTTCTGGCATGACACGGCGGTGCCCTTCGCCCATGGCCAATCCGGCCCGGTGGAGGGAAAGGTCGATGTCGCGATCATCGGGGCCGGGTTCACCGGCCTCAACGCCGCGCTGAAGCTGGCGCGCGAAGGGGTTCGCGTGGCAGTGCTCGAGGCGCGTCACGTCGGCGCGGGCGCCTCGGGGCGCAATGGCGGGCATCTGAACAACGGCATCGCCCATGGCTATGCCGACGCCAAGGCGCATCTGGGGTCCGAACGGGCCCATGCGCTCTATCGCGCCTATGACCGGTCGATCGACCTGATCGAGGAGATTGTGCGCGAGGAAGGCATCGCCTGCGATTTTCGCCGGTCGGGCAAGCTGAAGATGGCGTCCAAGCCCAGCCACATCGCGGGCCTGCGCGCCAATTTCGACCTGATCCACCGGGAGGTGGACCCCCAGACCCGCTGGCTGGACCGCGACGAGCTGCGGGCCGAGATCCGGTCGGACAAGGTCCATGCCGGGATGCTGTATGAAAAATCGGCGATGATGCATATGGGCCGTTTCGTCAACGGTCTGGCCGAGGCGGCGCATCGCCGCGGCGCCCTGATCTGGGAGGATGCGGCCGTCACCGGGCGGCAGAAGACGGCGCGCGGCTGGTCGTTGCGCACCCCGCGCGGCACGATCGAGGCCGACCGCGTGATCGCCGCCACCGACGGATACAGCGGCATGGTCAAGGGCGCGCCGCTTGGGCATTTCCGGCGCCGCATCATCCCGGTCGGATCGTTCATCGTCGCGACCCGCCCCCTGACCGCGGCCGAGATCGCGGCCACGATGCCGGGCGACCGCACCTATGTCACCTCGCTCAACATCGGGAACTATTTCCGCCTGTCGCCGGACAGGCGGTTGATCTTCGGCGGGCGGGCCCGGTTTTCGGCCACGTCGGACCAGAGTTCCGACGCCAAGTCGGGCGCGATCCTGCGGCGGTCGATGGCGAATCTGTTTCCGCAATTGGGCGATGTGCCGATCGACTATTGCTGGGGCGGTCTGGTTGGGATGACGAAGGACCGCTTTCCCCGCGCGGGCGAGGCCGACGGCCTGATCTACAGCATGGGGTATTCGGGCCACGGCGCGCAGATGTCGACGCTGATGGGGCAGGTTTTGGCCGACCTGGCCATGGGCCGGGGGGACACGAACCCCCTGCACGGGCTGGACTGGCCCGCGATCCCGGCGCATAGCGGGCGACCCTGGTTCCTGCCGGTGGTGGGGCTGTGGTTCGCGCTGAAGGACCGTTTGTCCTAGCCCAGCGAATGGGCGGCCAGCCCGAAGGTCACGGCCCCGGACGTCTGCCGACGTTCGGGGCCGATGCGCATTTCCGTTACGCTGTCGAAATGGGCCAGCCCCGCCCGTTGCAGATAGGTCATGAGCCGCCCGCTTTCGTCCGGCATGTCCAGGCGCACAAAGCCCCCCTGCCCCTGCGCGATCAGGGGGGCGATCAGCCGAAGGGCGATGTCATCGCTTTCGGCCACCACCGGGCCGATCAGGGTTCCCTTGCCGAACCGGCGCCGCAATGCGTATCCCACGGGCCGGTCCCCCTCGCAGGCGATCAGCCCGTCGCCCTTGGACAGCAGGTAAACCAGGCCCGCATCCCGCGGCGCACCGAACGCCCGCAGGTCCAGCGCCCGCATCGCGTCCAGGTCCGCCGCGCCTACGGGCCGAACCGACAGGCCCGGCAGGGCGTCGGGCATCTCGGCCCCGGTGACGACGCCCTGCATCTGATGCACCGCCCGGACCGGGGTGAACCCGCCTTCCCGATACAGCGAATACCCGGCCCGCGTTGCATAGAGCCGGACATCGCGCCCGCCGCACTCGGCCAGCACTTGCCGCAACAGCCACCGCCCCGCCCCCTGCGCCTGAAGGCGGGGGGTCGTCGTCATCATGCCCAACGTCGCAAAATCGTCGCCCCACGGAAAGAACATCGCGGTGCAGACGGGCCGGTCGATCTCATCCATCCCGATCAGCCCCCGGCCAAGGTCCAGCAGAACGGTCACATCGCGCAGCCGGTGGGGCCATCCGACGCCCACGGTCATCTGGTGCAGACGCCCCCCGTCGGTCGGCCCGATCTCCGACAACCTCAGGCGAAAGCTGTCCAGGTTCAGGTCGCCGTCCCCCTCGGGGGCGACCGAGGCGCACTCCCTCGCCGCAATCCGTGTCATCCTACCTTATCCGCGCTGTCGTCCCCGTCTTGGCCACCCTTACCGCATCCGGCGCCGCAGGTGCTGCCTAACTTGGCCAGCAGGGGCGCAGGTTCTGCCGCGCGGGGCGCAACCCCATTGCGCCCCGTTTCCCGCCGGTGGCATACAGATCCCGCACCGGCAGGAGAGACGAATGCGCGCGCGCCAGCTTGAGATGTTCTGCACGCTGATGCAGGCCGGGACCGTGACGGCGGCGGCGGCGCGGCTGAACATCTCGCAGCCCGCCCTGAGCCAGATGCTGCTTCATGCCGAGGATCAACTGGGGTTCCGGCTGTTCGATCGGGTGCGGGGAAGGCTGGTTCCGACACAAGAGGCGCTGGACCTGTTCCCCGAGGCCGAACGCATCTTCGCCGAACTGGCCGCCTTCCGCCGCCGGACGCGGGACATGCGGCAGGGGCGCACCGGGATCGTGCGCATGGCCGCCTCGGCCCCCCCGGCGATGACCCTTGTGCCGCAGGCCATGGCCGCGTTCCGCGCCGCCCATCCCGACATCGTCGTGCGGTCGCAGATCGCGCCGATGCGCCACATCGTGCAGATGCTGCGCGACGGCGACATTTCCGTCGGCGTGGTGATGAACGACAAACCCCATCCCGACATCCGGGTGGAGGTCATCGGCCAGTCCTGTCTGGCCTGCCTTCTGCCCGACGATCATCCCCTGGCGCGGCGGACCGAAATCGGGCTTGAGGATCTGCAGGACCAGACGCTGATATCCTACCGCCCCGAAACCCTTCCCGGCGCGCTTCTGGCCTCGTTGTGCGACGCGGCGGGGCAGGACTTCGCCCCGTCGATCGAGATCGACGTCTCCATCAGCGCGCTGCCCTTCGTGCAGCAGGGGCTGGGGGTCGCGATCGTCGATGGCCTGCTGCCATGGGACCAGTTCCGGGGCGTGGTCCAGCGCCCGTTCCACCCCCGGACCGGGTTGCCGATCGCGCTGCTGACCCACGCGACGCGCCCACCCACGGGCGCTGCGGACATGATGCGCGCGCAGTTGCTGAAGACCCACCCGCAGGGCTGAGGCCCCACGTCGGTGCACGGGCGCCCGCCCCACGGGACAGGCACCCCCACGGCCGCCGGTGTCAGCCGATGCGGCCGCCGCCCTGTTTGGTGATCGCGACCACGGCGGGGCGCACGGGCATGTCGTCGCGGAAATCGGGCCAGCGCGTGGACAGATCCTCGTAATAGGAGACGCGGCCATGCCCCTCCCAATCCTCGCCCCCGTCGCCGGGATGCTGGACCGCGACGAAGAAGGTGCTCATGTCCTCGGTCGGACAGGGGCCGCACATCTCGGCCCCCACCGGCACGCGGTAAAACAGGCGCGAGGTGCCCCGCGCGTCGCCTTCGGTGTCCACCGCCCACAGCCCGTCGGTGCGCCCCGTATCGGCCATGGAGTTGCCGTCGGTGGACACCCAGAGGCGACCGTCCGCGTCGATGGCGGCGTTGTCGGGCATCCCGAACCAGCCGTTCTTCGTCGTCTCGGTGGAGAAGGTCGCCCCGACCTCGGCCACCGACGGATCGCCGCATTGCAGCAGGATTTCCCACCGGCCCGCCGTGGCGGTGAAATCGCCGTCCTCCTCCAGGATCTCGATGATATGGCCGAAGGCGTTGTCCACGCGCGGGTTGGCGGCGTTCGCCTCTTCGCGGCGGGTGTTGTTGGTCAGCATGACATAGGCGCGGCCCGTCATCGGGTTGGGCTGGATGTCCTCGGGGCGGTCCATCGGGGTGGCCCCCAGAAGGTCGCCCGCGCGGCGCGTCTCGATCAGGACATCAGCCTGGCTGTCAAACCCGTTTTCCGCCGTCAGCGGGCCTTGGCCATAGACCAGCGGCATCCATTCCATCGACCCGTCCTCGTCGAAGCGCGCGACGTAAAGCGTGCCGTCGTCCAGAAGATCCATGTTGGCCGCGCGATCGTCGGGGTTGAACCGGCCCGCCGTCACGAACTTGTAGACATAGTCGAACCGTTCGTCATCGCCGAGGTAGAAGACGATGCGCCCGTCCTTGGCCACGACGCTTTCGGCGCCCTCATGCTTGAACCGGCCAAGGGCGGTGCGCTTTTTCGGGACCGAGGTCGGGTCCATCACATCCACCTCGACCACCCAGCCGAAGCGGTTCGGCTCGTTCGGCTCGGCCCCCAGATCGAAACGCTTGTGGAAATGGCCCCACTGGTAGGAGCCGCCGGGAACGCCCAGACGGTCGTAATTGCCCGCCTCGGCATGGCCTTCGGGCAATTCGCCGGTGAAATAGCCGTGGATGTTCTCCTCGGCCATGATGTAGGTGCCCCACGGGGTGACGCCGCCCGCGCAGTTGTTGATCGTGCCGAAGACCTTGCGGCCCGACGTGTCGGCGGTGGTCTGCAGGCGCGCATGTCCGGCGGCGGGGCCGGTCAGCTGCATTTCGGTCTTGGCGGTGATGCGGCGGTTCAGCGCACCGTCCAGCACCGGCTGCCACTTGCCGTCCACCTTGCGGATTTCGACGACGGTGCCGCCATGGGCCGCCATCTCGATATTGGCCCGCTCCTCGGTCGCGTCGGCGACCACCATCTCGCCGTTCTGCATGGTGACGATGCCGGGGAACATCAGATGCTCGTTGGTGTATTCGTGGTTCACCACCAAAAGCCCGCGATCGGTCGCGCCCTCCAGCGGGATGAAGCCCACGAAATCGTTGTTATACCCGAACTGCCGTTCCTGCGCGGCCTCGGTCTGGCGGGTGGGGTCGAAGTCCGGCGCGTCGGGGAACAGCTTGTCGCCCCACCGCAGCAGCACATCCGCGTCATAGCCTTGGGCGACATGGTGATCGGCATCGACGCCGGCCTCCACCTCGGGGAAGTTGAAACGGGAGGCGGATTGCGCCTTCGCCTCGTCCGCCGCCAGAAGCGCCACGGGCGACACCGTCGCCGCGATGGCCGCCGTCGCCATGGAGCCTTTCAGGAACCCCCGGCGGGAAAAGCGCGCCGCGATGATGTCGCCCATCGTCGCCGTCGCGGTCGGGTTGAGGCCCGGCCCGTCGGCCTCCTCCAGCTTCGATGTGCGGAAAATCTGGCTTTGGCGCATGTCGGTCATGTCTGTCCCCTGGCGTGTGCTTGGTGACCCGGTCCTTAACCGCGCCATGCGACGGTTTTGTGATCCCCCCCGGCCAAGGGCGTCCGCGTCACAGGAAAGGCGGGTTTTCGGGTGACATTCGCGCCGTTTCTGTGCAAGAGGGGTCAGACAAAAAGGAAACATGCCATTGGTTCTGCCAAACACCCCCACCGAGGCGGAGACCATGCTGCCCAACCTTGACGATCCGTTCGCCGCCGCCGTGTCCGTCACGCGGATGCCGATGATCGTCACCGACCCGCGCCTGCCCGACAATCCCATCGTTTTTGTCAACGACGCCTTCGTCACCCTGACCGGATACAGCCGCGAGGATCTTCTGGGCCGCAACTGCCGCTTTCTTCAGGGGCCGGGCACGAACACCGACGACATCACCCGCGTGCGCAACGCCATCGCGCGGCGCGAAAGCATCGAGATCGACCTGCTGAACTATCGCAAGGACGGATCGTCCTTCTGGAACCGGCTTCTGGTATCGCCGGTGTTCAGCAAGGAGGGAGAGCTGACGCATTTCTTCGCCTCCCAGTTCGACGTGTCGCCCGAACGCAACCGCCTGGCCGAAATGACCCGCAATCAGGGGGAGCTGGAGCAGGAGATCGAGCGGCGGATGCGCGACATCGCGGCGACCGAGGCGCGGCTGCGCTTCATCCTGAACGCGGCCAAGATGGGAACGTGGTCGCTGGACGTGACGAACCGGCGCCTTATCAGTTCGGCCCAGTGCCGCGCCAATTTCGGCCGCAAACCCGAAGAACGGTTCGGGTATGACGACCTTCTTGCCGCCATCCACCCCGACGATCTGGCCCGGTGGAGCGCAACCATCGGCCAGGCGATCGCGGATCGGTCCGATTTCCAGATCGAGTATCGCGCCTTCACCCCGGCCGGGGAACTGCGCTGGATCGAGGTGCGAGGCGAGGTGTCGGCCGACAAGGACGATCTGGCCCTGACCATGCTGGGCGTGGCCCAGAATGTCACCGAACGCAAGGAGGCGGAGGAGCATCGCAAGCTTCTGGCGCGCGAGCTGGCGCACCGCGTCAAGAACAGTCTGGCCACGGTGCAGGCGGTCGTGACCCATTCCCTTCGCCATGCCGATGACCTGAAGGACGCCCTGCACCGCGTCACGGGGCGCATTCAGGCGATGTCGGCGGCGCAGGACACCCTGACCAGGGACAGCGCGACCAGCGCCGACCTGCGCGGCGTGATCGAACAGGTGCTGGAGCCGTTCCGCACCTATGACATCCGCTATGGCGGGCCACGGATCGTGCTGAACGAACGGGGCGTCTCCGCCCTGACCCTGGCCTTGTATGAACTGGCGACGAACTCGTTGAAATACGGCGCCCTCAGCGTCGAGGGGGGCGTGGTCGCGATCAACTGGGAGATCGCCGGGCCTGCGCGGGATCGCTTCACCTTCCACTGGTCGGAAATGAACGGACCCAAGGTGGCCCCCCGCACGCGGCAGGGTTTCGGCTCCACCATCATCGAAAAGGTGACGGCGGCGGACCTGAACGGCACCACGCGCCTGTCGTTCAACCCGGACGGCGTCCTGTTCGAACTGGACGCGCCCATTCCCGTCATGTGAGCGGGGGGCGCGCCGTCGCGCCTTGCGTTCCCCCCGGCCCCGCGGCATCATATCAACGATTCTTGAGGGGTTGATTCGATGCAGGAAGAACGCGCGCTGGCCGCCTTTGCCGCCCTGTCGCAGGACACGCGCCTGCGCATCGTGCGGATGCTGATCGAGGCCGGGCCGGAGGGCATGGCGGCGGGGGCCATCGGCGAGGCGATCGGGGCCACCACCTCGCGCCTGTCGTTTCACCTGACGCATCTGGAACATGCGGGCCTGATCCGCTCGCGCCGCGAGGGGCGGTTCATCATCTATACCGCGCTTTATCCGGCTTTCGCGGACCTGATCGGGTTCCTGATGCGCGATTGCTGCCAGGGCCATCCCGAGATCTGCGCCCCTGCCGTCGCGGCGATGGCCTGCGCCTGCGCCCCCGCCGCCACCGAAAAGGCCTGACCCATGGACGTCATCATCTATCACAACCCCGCCTGCGGCACGTCGCGCAACACGCTGGCCATGATCCGCAACGCGGGGATTGAGCCGCATGTGGTCGAATACTTGAAAACCCCGCCCTCGCGGGCGCTGCTCGTGCAGCTTATCGCGCGGATGGGGATCGCGCCCCGCGCCCTTTTGCGCGAAAAGGGCACGCCCCATGCCGATCTGGGGCTGGACCATGCCGATGACGATGCCCTGATCGACGCGATGATGGCGCATCCGATCCTCATCAACCGGCCCATCGTCGTCAGCCCGAAGGGGGTGCGCCTGTGCCGCCCGTCCGAAGCGGTGCTGAACCTGCTGCCCCCGCGGCAGGCCGCCTTCGTCAAGGAAGACGGCGAACAGGTCGTGGACGCGCATGGCAATCCCGTGCGGAGCGCATGATGCCGCGGCTGTCCTTTCTCGACCGTTATCTGACGCTGTGGATCTTCGCCGCCATGGCGCTCGGCATTCTGTTGGGCACGGTGTTCACCGGGCTGCCGGAGGCGTTGGGCGCCCTGTCGGTCGGGTCCACCAACATTCCCATTGCCATCGGCCTGATCCTGATGATGTATCCGCCCTTGGCCAAGGTCCGCTACGAGGACCTGCCGCAGGTGTTCACCGACACGCGCGTGCTGCTGCTGTCGCTGGTGCAGAACTGGATCATCGGGCCGGTCCTGATGTTCGCCCTTGCGGTGATCTTCCTGCGCGACAGCCCCGAATACATGACCGGCCTGATCCTGATCGGTCTGGCCCGCTGCATCGCCATGGTGCTGGTCTGGAACCAGCTTGCGCGCGGGGACAGCCAATATGTCGCGGGGCTGGTGGCCTTCAACTCGATCTTCCAGATCCTGTTCTTCTCCACCTATGCCTGGCTGTTCCTGACCGTCCTGCCGCCCCTGTTCGGGTTGGAGGGCAGCGTGATCGACGTGGGGTTCTGGACGGTGACCGAGGCGGTGCTGATCTATCTGGGCCTGCCGTTCATCGCAGGCTATCTGACGCGCCGCGTCCTGATCGCGCGGCGGGGCGAGGGGTGGTATCAGGACAGGTTCCTGCCGAAGATTGGCCCGCTGACGCTGGTGGCATTGCTGTTCACCATCGTCGCGATGTTCAGCCTGAAGGGCGGCGACGTGCTGCGCCTGCCGCTGGACGCGCTGCGGATCGCGGTGCCGCTGGTGATCTATTTCGCCGTGCAGTTCATCGTCAGCTTCGCCATGGGCCGCTGGCTCGCCAAGGACTATCCGCGCACGACGGCCATCGCCTTCACGGCGGCGGGCAACAATTTCGAGCTGGCGATCGCCGTGGCCATCGCGGCCTTCGGCCTCGCCTCGCCCGTGGCCTTCGCCGCCGTCATCGGCCCGCTGGTGGAGGTGCCGGTGCTGATCCTGCTGGTCGGCGTCGCCCTGCGTCTGGGCCGCCGCTGGTTCCCCGGCGACGCCCCCGCGTGATCCGGTGCCGGATCATTCCGCCGTCCACCCCCCGTCCAGCATCAGCGCGCTGCCGGTCATGAACGACGCCGCGTCCGAGGCGAGGAACACCACGCCATTGGCCACCTCCTCCACGGTGGCCAGGCGGCCCAGCTTGATCTTGCGCAGGACATCCTCGCGGAACGCCGGATCGTCCAGATAGGGGCGGGTCAGGGGCGTTTCGACAAAGGTCGGGCAGATGGTGTTGACGCGGATGCCCCGGGGGGCCAATTCGATCGCAAGGGCCTTGGTGAACCCTTCGATCGCCCATTTCGACGCGCAATAGAGCGTGCGGTTCGCCGCCCCCACATGCCCCATCTGCGACGACACGTTGATGATCGACCCGCGCGCCATGCGGGCCGCCACGGCCTGCGCCGCAAAGATCGCGGCCTTCAGGTTCAGGTCCATGACGGCGTCGTAATCCTCCTCGGTCACCTGCGCCAGGGGCTTTGGCCGGTTGGTGCCCGCGTTGTTGACGAAAATGTCGAACGGCGGCGCGTCCCGCACCATGGCGGCAAAGGCGCTGAGGTCCGTCACGTCGACGGCGCGCGCATGGGCGGGGAACCCCCTGTCGCGCAAGGCGGCGGCGGCCCGGTCCACCTGATCCGCGCTGCGCGCCACAAGCACAACCTCCGCCCCGGCGACGGCCAGCGCCTCGGCGATCGCGCAGCCGATGCCGCGCCCCGCCCCGGTCACCAGCGCGCGCCGACCGTCCAGCCGGAACGCCGTCATTCCGCCGCCGCCCCATAGGCGACGTCCTGCCCGCCATAGCGGCGCACGCGGACATTCGCCTGTTCGGCATGGCCCACGAACCCCTCCAGCAGACACAGGCGGGAACAATAGGCCCCGATTTCCGCCGCCGCCGCGTCCGTCTCGATCCGTTGATAGCTGTGAGTCTTGAGGAACTTGCCGACCCAAAGCCCGCCGGTATAGCGGCCCGCGCGGCGGGTGGGCAGGGTATGGTTCGTCCCGATCACCTTGTCGCCATTGGCCACATGGGTGCGCGGCCCCAGAAACAGCGCGCCATAGCTGTGCATGTTGTCCAGATACCAGTCATCGCGGTCAGTCATGACCTGCACATGTTCCGACGCCATGTCGTTGGCGATGGCCAGCATCTCCTCATGCGTGTCGCACAGGATCACCTGGCCGTAATCCTCCCAGCTTTTGCGCGCTGTTCGGGCGGTGGGCAGGATGTCCAGAAGACGGCTCACCTCCCCCATCGTGCCCTCGGCCAGCCGGGCCGACGTCGTCAGCAGCACTGCGGGCGAATTGAAGCCGTGCTCCGCCTGCCCCAGAAGATCCGTCGCGCACAGTTCGGCATCCACCGTGTCGTCGGCGATGACCATGGTTTCCGTGGGACCGGCGAACAGATCGATGCCGACCCGCCCGTAAAGCTGCCGCTTTGCCTCGGCGACATAGGCGTTGCCCGGACCCACCAGCATGTCCACGGGCGGGATCGTCTCCGTCCCCAGGGCCATGGCGGCCACCGCCTGGATCCCGCCCAGGACATGGATTTCGTGCGCGCCGCCCAGATGCATGGCTGCGATGACGGCGGCGTTCGGCTGGCCGCGAAACGGCGGCGTGGCGGCCACGATGCGCGGCACGCCCGCGACGGACGCCGTCAGCACCGACATATGCGCCGAGGCGACCATCGGAAACGCGCCCCCCGGAATGTAGCATCCCACCGATTGCACCGGAATGTTGCGATGCCCCAGGATCACGCCCGGCAGGGTTTCCACCTCGATATCGGTCATGCTGGCCCGCTGCGCGCGCGCGAAGGTGCGCACCTGATCCTGCGCGAACCGGATATCGGCCAGCTCCTGCGGGGTCAGCGTGGCGATCAGGGCGTCGATCTGGCCTTGCGTCAGGCGGAAGCTGTCGGGCGCATATTTGTCGAACTCCGCGCTCAGCTGGCGGACCGCCGCGTCGCCCTCCTCCTCGACCCGGCGCAGGGCCTCTTCGACGACCTTGCGGACGCGGCCGTCCTCGTCGCTGCGGTCGGCCTCGGATTTGCCGCGTTTCAGATGTCGGATTGCCATGTTCACCCCCGTCATGAATGGGGGGACGATGGCACCGGCGTGGCCACGCGCTCAACCTTCCCGGCGGCGGGTGAAAATCTTTCATTTGCGGCGCGGGGGATCGCGGCCTAATCTGGCACCATGAAGATCACGGCACGACAGGTGGCCGAGGCGGCGGGCGCCTCCCTCTCGGCGGTTTCGCGGGCCTTCGTGCCCGGATCGCCGCTGGCCGAAGATCGCCGCCAGCATATCCTGAACGTGGCGCGCGATCTCGGTTACGTCTCGCCTGCGGGGCGGTCCATCGGTCGGCTGGCGAAAGGGTCGATCAGCCTTGTCGCAGGGGATCTGAGCAATCCCTTCTATGTCAATGTGATGGAGCTTTTGTCCCACGCGCTGAACGCCCGGGGGCAGCGGCTGGTCCTTCATGCCATACCGCCCGGCGGATCGGTCGATCTGGTGATGCGCCACGTCCTGTCCTATGGCGCGGACGCCGCCATCGTCACCTCGGCCCGCATGTCGTCCGAGATTGCGCGCGCCTGCCGCCGTCAGGGGATGCCGGTCGTGCTGTTCAACAGGGTGCAGCCCGATGCGCAAATGGCGGCCGTGACCTGCGACAATTATCACGGATCGGCGCGAATCGCCGCCCGGTTCCTCGCCTCGGGACGCAGGCGGATCGCCCATGTGACGGGCTTGCGCGACACCTCCACCCACCTTGAGCGCAATCGCGGGTTTCTGGACCGGCTTTTGGACGCGGACCTGCACCCCGTGGCCAGCGCCTGCGGCGACTTCACCTATGCCGGCGCGCAGGATGCGGTGCGCGTCCTTCTGGATCAGGGCGTCCCGTTCGACGCCATGTTCTGCGAAAACGACATCATGGCCCTGGCGGCCGCCGATGCCCTGCGCGCGGCGGGCCGGCATGTGGGCGAAGATGTCGCCCTGATCGGGTTCGACGACATTCCCATGGCGGCGTGGGACTCCTATCGCCTGACGACATTTCATCAGCCGGTCCAGACCATGGTGGTCGAAACACTGGATCTTCTGGACAGGCTGGTGGCCAATCCCGGAACGGCGGGCGACATCCGGGTGCTGCCGGGCCATATCGTGGAGCGTGCCACCGGGTGAAAAATATTCACGATCCCGCCGCACGTTGACATCCCGCCCCCCTCCCCCACGCTTTTCGCGTCATCAAAGGGGGGCTGGGAATGCCGGACATCACGAACGTCGCCATCGTCGGTGCGGGACTTGTCGGCCAGGGGTGGGCCCTGGTCTTTGCGCGCGCGGGCAGGCAGGTGCGCATCCACGACGCGGGCGAGGCGGAGACCATTCGCAGCGCCCTGACCGCCACCGCCGACCTTCTGGCGCAGGCGGGCCTTGGCCCCCCCGCCGATGAGATCATGGCCCGCATCACGATCGCGCCCTCGCTCCACGACGCCGTCCGATCCGCCGATTACGTGCAGGAATCGGTGTTCGAGCGGATCGACGTCAAGCGCGACATCTCGCGTGCCATCGCGGACGCCCTGCCCGACCACGCCTTCGTCGGAAGCTCCACCTCCGGGTTTCCCGCGTCGCAATTCACCGCGGAGTGTCCCCGGCGCGACCGTTTTCTGGTCGTGCACCCCGTCAATCCCCCGCATCTGGTGCCTTTGGTGGAAATCGTGCCCGCCCCGTGGACGGATCCGGCGGTGGCGCGGGCCAGCCGCGATCTGATGACCGCCGTCGGACAATCGCCGGTCTCGCTCAGCCGCGAGATTCCGGGCTTCGTGCTCAACCGTCTTCAAGGCGCCCTGCTGGACGAGGCCTTCGCCCTTCTGGGCGACGGATATGCCAGCGCCGACGATATCGACCGCGCCGTGCGCGACGGTCTGGGCCTTCGCTGGGCCTTCATGGGCCCGTTCGAGACGATCGACCTGAACGCGCCCCAGGGACTGGCCGACTATGCCCGGCGCCTGGGGCCTATGTATGCGGGCTTCGCGGACCAACGCCACGCTGAGCGTGGGTGGAGCGCCGAGGCGGTCAAGGCGGCGGACCGGCAACGGCGCGAGGCCCTGCCCCTTGCCGATCTGGCGCAACGGCGCGCATGGCGGGACGCGATGCTGACGCGCATCGTCGCCGGAAAGGCGGGGCGCGAATAAAAGGTTGACGTGGGGCCCTCCCTCGCAATTTATAGTGCACACGTTTGCGCATTCGAGGGGGAAGAGGAGCCCGTTCGAGGCGCATGGCAGGGAGGAAGAACATGTTCACACGGGCATTGCAATTTGCGACCGCGCTCTTGGTGGTCGCCCCGACAAGCCTTGCGGCCGAGGTCTTGCGGATCGGCACCAGCGTCCCGCACAATCATTACCTGACCAGCGCCATCCGCGAATTCGCGGACGAGGTGACCGCCCGGACCGAGGGCGAGCTGACCTTCGAAATCTACGATTCCGGCTCGCTGGTCAGCGATCAGCAACTGGACGAGGCGGTGGTCAACGGAACGCTCGACATCGGCATCGTGTCCGCCTCGATCCTGGCGGGGACGATTCCGGCGCTCAACGTCTTCGCCGTCCCCTTCTATTTCGACACGCAAGAGAAACTGAACAACGCCGTCGTGCCGGGGACCCAGATACGCACGATGCTGGACGATCAGATCGACGATATCGGCGCGCGGGCGCTGTTCTGGCTGCCCTTCGGCTATATCACGATGGTCACGCGCAACCACGAGGTTCACACGCCCGCCGACATGGAAGGCCTGAAGATCCGCACCTTCGGATCCACCGTCAGCGATTTCGTCACCAGCGTTGGGGCCGCCCCGGTCGTGACCAGCGGCGGCGAACAGTTCCTCGCCCTGCAGCGCGGCATCGTCGATGGCGGCCTGACGGGATGGAGCTCCATCGTCGATCGCCGGCTTTACGAAGTGTCGGATTACGTCATCGCCACCGACCACATGTATGAAACGCATTTCGCGCTGCTGAACGATCGCACCTGGAACGGGTTGACCGCCGATCAGCAGGCCATCTTCCAGAAGGTCGCCACCGATCTGGAGGCCCGGCTGATGCAACGGATCGCCGCGACCAACGAAAAGGCGCGGCAGACCCTGATGGAGAAGATGACGGTCATCGACCTGACCCATGAGGAAATTCAGGCGTGGAAGGACGCGACGACCCCCGTCCGGGACATCTATCTGCGCCGCACGGGCGCCACCGGCGCCGAGGTTCTGCGCGCCGCCGAAAAAATCCAATAAGTCCTGAGGGGGGGAGGGAAACCCAATGTCCGGTGCAAGACCGAACACGACCGAATGGATCGAAGGCGCGATCAGGGTGATCAGCGAAATCAGCGCCTGGGTCTATTTTCTGATCGGCGCCATCGTCACCTACGAGGTCGTCGCACGATACGTCTTCCGCAGCCCGACCGAATGGGTGGAGGAGATGTCGCGGCTGGGAATGGTCTGGGCCACGTTTCTTCTGCTGGCGATCTGCCTGCAGCAACGACAGCTCATCACCATCACGCTTTTGTCCAACGCGCTTGGCCCGCGGGGCCGCCTGCGGCTGGAGGCGGCGGTGTTCGCCGTCATCGCCGTCATCGCGGGGGTGGTCGCGGTGTTCTCGGCCGGGGCCGTCCTGACCATGATGTCCATGGGACGGGCGACGGCCAGCACGCTCGCCCTGCCTTACTGGCTGTTCTACCTGCCGATCTTCGTGGGCTTTCTGCTGCTGTGCGTGCAGGCGACACTCGATTTCGTGCTGATCTGCCGGACCGGGCAGCGGCGGAACACCCATTTCGGCCACGAGGAGATCTGAGATGGAAGCCGTCCTCATCATCCTTTCGCTGTTCACGCTGCTGTTCGCCGGGCTTCCGGTCGGCATCACCCTGATCGTCATGGGAACCGTGCTGCTTTTGTTGAAGGGCATCCCGCTGGCCGCCGTGCCGATGGAATTTCTCGGCTCGGTCAACAACTTCATTCTTCTGGCCGTGCCGGTCTTCCTTCTGACCTCGAACATCCTTCTGAAGGCCGGGGTGGCCAAGGACCTGTTCGATGCCGTCCAGCGTTGGGTCGGCAACATCCGCGGCGGGTTGGCCATCGCCACGGTCATCTCCTGCGGGTTGTTCGCCGCCGTATCGGGCTCGTCCGTGGCGGTGGCGGCGATGATCGGCACCGTCGCCGTGCCGGAGATGACGAAACGTGGTTACGACAAGCGGTTCGTCATGGGCACCTTGGCCGCGGGGGCCACGCTGGGCATCCTGATCCCGCCGTCGATTCCGCTGATCATCTATGCCGCCGTGGCCGAACAATCGACCGCCGCAATGTTTCTGGCGGGCATCGGGCCGGGCCTTGTGCTGGTGGCGGCCTTTCTCGCCTATTGCGTCGTGAAATCCTATCTGGGTGGCGCGCCGAAATCGGAAATTCGGCCCGAGACTGCCGAACCGCGCCGGATCGTGACGCTGCGGGCGCTGCCGACGGTCGTGATCGCGGCCACCATGATCGGCGGCATCTATGCGGGCGTCTTCACGCCCACGGAATCCGCCGCCGTCGGGTTGGCCATGACGCTGATCTATGTCTTCGTCTCGCGCCGGCTGAACACCCCGGACCTGCGCAAGGCGGTAAGGGGCGCGGGCCTGACCACGGCGAACCTGCTTTTGATCATCGCGGGCGCGAATGTCTTCGGCAAGGCAATCATGCTGTACCGCATCCCCTATGACGTGTCGCAATGGATCGCGGCCAACATCGAAAGCGCGGGGGTTTTCATTATCGTGGTGACGCTGGTCCTGCTGATCCTGGGCCTGTTCCTGGAAGGGATCGCCATGATCCTGATCGTGCTGCCCGTCCTGATGCCGTCCTTGGAGGTGCACGGCATCGATCCGGTCTGGTTCGGGATCTACTTCGTCATCATGATCGAAATCGCGCTCATCACGCCGCCGGTCGGGATGAATCTGTTCGTGATCCAGTCGGTGGCCCGCGCCAAGTTGAAAGAGGTGATGCTGGGCACGCTGCCCTTCGCGATCATCCTCCTGGCGACGGTGGCCGTGCTGTATCTCGTGCCGCAGATCGTGCTTTATATCCCGCAGACGATGAACTAACCGCCGTGGCCGCTCGATCCCCGCAGGATCAGGCGGCCACGAAGCGCGATCAGCTCGTCGGGCAGCCGATGGTTGCCCGACCGCGCCGCCAACATCTCGAACGCGCGGCGCACCATCACGTCCAGCGGCTGTTCGACCGTCGTCAGGTCATAGATCGCGCGGCCTGCCTCGGCCAGACCGTCGAAGCCTGCGACGGCGATCTCCTCGGGCACGGCCACTTGGGCCAGCCGCAGCGCATCCAGAAGACCCATCGCCATGATGTCGCTGACCGCAAAGACGGCGCTCGGCCGATCGCCGGGCGGCATCTGCGCCAACGCCTGCCCCGCCGCGAACCCGCCCTCATAGGTCGATTGCCCGTCGAAACGATGCGTCACCCCCCGGCCCGCGCGGGCCAGTTCCGCCGTGAACCCCTCCTCGCGCTCCTGCGCGGTGGAGGAGGTGGAGGAGGTGTGGACGATCCCGAACCGCGCATGGCCCCGGTCCAACAGCAGATGCGCGACATCCGCGCCCCCGCCCCGGTTGTCGCAGGTGACGAAACAGCCGTGGCTGAGGGCGACGCGGTTGACCATCACCAAGGGCACGTTGTTGCGCGCGCAAATCTCCGCCGCCCGGGACGACAGGTTGGCCGAGGCGATGATGCAGCCGTCCACCTGATACTGCAAAAGGGCGTCGGCGGTCGAATCCTCGATCGGACCCGCACCGGCATGGATGATCAGAAGGCGCACCCCGCGCGCCCGGGCCTGCGTCGTGGCCTCGTGCAACAAGGCTACATAGAAGGGATTGCTGGCCGGTCCGATGACCAACCCGTAAAGGCCGCTGCGTCCCGACGACAGGGTGCGCGCCTGCGCGTTCGGCGTATACCCGTGTTCCCGCGCAAGGGTCAGGATCTTGCGACGGGTCGCTTCGGAAATCCGTGTATCGCCCCTTAACGCGCGCGTCACGGTCGATGGCGCCACCCCGGCCAGTTCCGACAGCGTGACGACCGTGGTTCGACGCGGTGTTGATTCGGCGGTGTCCATCCTGGCGATGTATCAAACCCGCCTCGCGCTGTCTGCGCGGAAAGTGGACCACGCCCGCGCATCTTGTGTTGACACGCGGCGGTCGATCCCTAATCTCATTTTATGCGCAAACGTGTGCGCACTTGTCCGGCAACTTGTCGGATACGGGAGGAGGAGAAAGACATGGCTGATCATCAACGGCACATCAAAATGGTCGGGTTCCTGCAGGCCCAGAACTGCTCGATCGCGCCGGGATCCTGGCGCCACCCCGCAGGGGCGACGGACTTCCTGACGCCCGAATATTTCCAGCGGATCGGCCGCGTGCTGGAGGATGGCAAGTTCCATCTCGCCTTTTTCGACGACCGCCTGGCCATGCCCGACATCTTCGACAACGACCACCGCGAGGCGGTGGAGAACGGCGTTCGCGTGGTCAAGATGGACCCCGTGTCGATCATCACCGCCATCGGCATGGCCACGAAGAAGATCGGCCTCGGGATCACCTACTCCACCACCTATTACGAGCCGTTCCACGTCGCGCGCCTGTTCGCCACGCTCGATCTGATGACGCGGGGCCGCGCGGCGTGGAACGTCGTCACCTCGCTCAACAACTCCGAAGCGGCCAATTTCGGCCGGACCGAACACCTGGCCCACGATCTGCGCTATGACCGCGCGGACGAGTTTCTGCAGGTCGTTCAGGGTCTTTGGAACAGCTGGGACGACGACGCCCTGATCGTGGACAAGCAAAGCGGCACCTTCGCCGACCCCGCCAAGGTTCATCGGCTGGATCATCAGGGCAGGTTCTTCAGCTCGCGCGGGCCCCTGCCCGTCCCCCGCTCGCCCCAGGGTCAGCCGGTCATCATCCAGGCGGGCCAAAGCGGCAAGGGCCGCCAGTTCGCCGGGAAATGGGGCGATCTGATCTTCGTCGTCTATCCCAACCTCGACGTGGGCCGGAAGCAATACGCCGCCGTCAAGGAAGAAGTGGCCAATGCGGGCCGCAACCCCGACGACGTGGCGATCTGCCCCGCCTGCTATGTCTGCGTGGGCGAAACCCAGGCGATCGCGGAGGAAAAGCGCGAATACATCCGCGCGCTGGCCAAACCCGTGGACGCCGTGGTCCTTTTGTCCGAGGCGTTGAACTTCGATTTCGCCAGCAAACCGATGGACAGCGAATTCACCGACGAGGAGCTGGCCAAACTGTCCTGGTCCGGCTTCAAGGAACGGGTGCAGGCCCTCAGCGGCAAGCAGAACCCGACCGTCCGCGATTTCGTCCATTTCTCGGGCCGCGGCACGATCGGAGAGTTCCCGATCTTCTGCGGCACCCCAAGCCAGGTCGCGGATCAGATGGAGGAATGGTTCACCGGCGGCGCCTGCGACGGCTTCGTTCTGGCCGCGACCCACACCCCCGGCGCGTTCGAGGATTTCACCCGCTTTGTCGTCCCCGAACTGCAACGTCGGGGCCTTTATCAAAAGGATTATGCCGGCGACACCCTGCGCGAAAACCTTGGGATCGGCGTGCCGCCCCGCCCCGCACGGGCCATGGCGGCGGAGTAAGATCATGCAAGAATACCGTATGCTTTCGACCAGCGGCATCCTCGGCTACGGCTATGCCGAGGACTCCCTGAAAATCGGCATGTCGTGGGAGCCGCATGTCATCGGCTGCGATGGCGGCAGCACCGATCCCGGCCCGTATTATCTTGGCGCGGGCAAATCCTTCACCTCCCGCCTGTCGGTGAAACGCGATCTGCGGCTGATGCTTCTGGCGGCGATGGCCGCCAGGATCCCCTGCATCATCGGCACCTCCGGCGGCGCGGGCGGAGAGCCGCATCTGCGGGACACCGCCGCCCTGGTGCGCGAAATCGCGCGGGAGGAGAGGCTGTCCTTCAAGATGGCGCTGATCCATGCCGAACAGCCCAAACGCGATCTGCTGTCCTGGATCGAAAAGGGGCTGACCAAACCGCTGTCGCGCATGAAACCGCTGGAGGCCGCCATGGTCCACAACGCCGAACGCATCGTCGGCATGATGGGGCCGGAGCCGTTCATGAAGGCGCTGGACGAGGGCGCGCAGGTCATCCTGGCCGGGCGCAGCAGCGACCCCGCGCAATGGGCCGCCCCCGCCATCCGCGCGGGCATGGCCCCGGCGCCGTCGTGGTATGCGGGCAAGATGCTGGAATGCGGCGCGGAACCCACCGTGCCCAAGGAACCGGACTGCATCTTCTTGCGGGTGCGGGACGATCACGTCATCTGCGAACCGCCCAACCCCATCCGCCGCTCCACCCCGCTGGCGGTGGCGAACTTCGCGTTGCACGAAAATTCCAGCCCGATCCACCATGTCGAACCGGGCGGGCTCCTGGATACCAGCGCCTGCAATTTCATCCCCGTCAGCGACCGCGCGGTCAAGATCGACGGCATGACCTGGACCCCCGCCGATCAATACACGATCAAGCTTGAGGGCGTGGAAAAGGCCGGCTACCGCGCCATCGCCATCTGCGGCACGCGCGATCCGGTCCTGATCGGGCAGATCGACAGCTATCTTGAGACGCATCGCACGAAGGTCGCGGCCAAGGCGCAGTCCTTCGGCGTTCCGCCCGAAGATTACAGCCTGAACGTCCACTGCTATGGCCGCGACGGCGTCATGGGCGGGTGGGAGCCCGAACGCGCGATCACCAGCCACGAACTGGGCTTCGTGATCGAGGTTCTGGGCAAGACGCAGGACATCGCGAACGCCGTTCTGGCCATGGCCCGCACCTCGATGCTGCATGCCGATTTCCCGGGGCGTCTGTGCAAGGAAGGCAACATGGCCTTCCCGTTCAGCCCCTCCGACATCGAAATGGGCGCGATGTATCGCTTCAGCGTTTTTCATACCGTCGCGGTGGACGATCCCTGCGCGATGTTCCCCATCGAATACGAAAAGGTGTGACATGGCCCTTATCCGCGACATCGCACAGATCTGCAAAAGCAAGAATGCCGGCCCGTTCAACATCACGATCGACGTCCTGTTCGAGGATCACGCGCTCTATCACCGCGTGAAGGCGACGGGGGTGCTCAGCGCGCCGCTGTTCGCCCGGCTTTACGGCGTGTCGGTGATGGATGTGCTGTTCACCCCCTATGACACCGCCGCCGCGTTCAAGGCGACGTTTCCGCGCCGCATCCCGGCGGGGGATTTCGGCGACACGGACGTCTATGGGGCGCAGCAGCACGCGCCGCTTCTTGACATCGACATCCCGCTGGACTGAACGGAGGGCGACATGGATGACACGCGACGCCTGCGCAACGCCTTCGGCGCCTTCGCCACCGGCGTGACCGTGGTGACCACGAAGGGGCCGGACGGCACCGATCTTGGCCGCACCGCCAACAGCTTCAGCTCCGTCTCGCTCTCTCCGCCGATGGTGCTGTGGAGCCTTGCCAGATCCTCGTCCAGCCTGGCGGCGTTTCGGGATGCGGACCATTTCGCGGTTCATGTCCTGACGGCGGATCAGGCGGATCTGTCCGCCCGTTTCGCCGGCAAGGATCCCGACAAGTTCGCGGGCCTGGCGGTGGATCGGGGCGTGGCGGATGTCCCCCTCCTGCGCGACTGCACCGCCCGGTTCGAATGCCGGACGGTGCACCGCTATGACGGGGGCGATCACATCATCTTCGTGGCCGAGGTGTGCGACCACCACCACGCCCCCGCCCCGCCGCTGATCTTTCACGGCGGGGCCTATGGCGGGCTTGCGCCCATCGGCGACGCGGGCGGGTGAACGGCGCCCTGTCCGGTCTGGGGCGGGTTCACCCTGCCTTTTGCATCGGAACATACTTCTTTCCCCTGAACCGGGGTTTCGGCAGACCAAGGGGGCATCGCCCGCCCCCGCGCCGGACCCCAGATCAGGATGACAGACATGACCGCCGAAAAAATCGACACGCTGGTGATTGGGGCCGGTCAGGCCGGAATCGCCATGAGCGAGCATCTGACCCAGATGGGCGTCCCGCATCTGGTGCTGGAGCGCAACCGCATCGCCGAACGCTGGCGGTCGGAACGCTGGGATTCGCTGGTGGCCAACGGCCCCGCATGGCACGACCGCTTTCCCGGCCTTGAATTCGACGACATCGCGCCGGAGGTGTTTCCCCCGAAGGAGCGCATGGCGAAATATTTCGAGGATTACGCCGCCCTGATCGACGCCCCCGTCCGCACGAATGTGGAGGTCACCTGCGTCAAACGCTGCGAAGGGCGGCCCGGCTTCATCGTCATCACATCGCAAGGAGAGATCGAGGCCCTGCGCGTGGTCGCCGCCACCGGCCCGTTCCAGAAGCCGTCCTTTCCCGCCATCGTGCCCGACACGGCAGGCATCACGCAGCTTCACTCCTCGGCCTACAAGAACCCCGGCCAGTTGCCCCAAGGGGCGGTTCTGGTCGTGGGCGGCGGCGCCTCCGGGTCGCAGATCGCCGAGGAATTGCAGCGCGCGGGCCGCAAGGTCTTCTTGTCGATCGGCGAACATTACCGCCCCCCCCGCGCCTATCGTCAGCGCGATTACGTCTGGTGGCTGGGCGTTCTGGGGAAATGGGACGAAATCAAGGTCCAGGCCAAGAAGAAGCATGTGGCCTTCGCCGTCAGCGGCTATGACGGCGGCAAGACGATCGATTTCCGCCGCTTCGGCCATGCGGGAATCACCGTTCTGGGCATGACGCAGGCCTATGAGGACGGCGTGCTGCACATCGCGGGCGATCTGGCGGCCAACATCGCCGAAGGCGACCGCGCCTATCTCGATGTCCTGCGCGAGGCGGACGCCTATGTCACCCGCAACGGGATCGACCTGCCGCCCGAACCGGGGGCGTGGAACATGCTGCCCGATCCCGCCTGCATCGCCGATCCCGTCCGCACGCTGGACCTGCGGGCCGAAAACGTGACCTCGATCATCTGGGCCACGGGCTTCAAGTTCGATTTCAGCTGGTTGCAGGTCGCGGCCTTCGACGAACAGGGCCAGCCCTTCCACAAGCGCGGCATTTCCGCCGAACAGGGGATCTATTTCCTCGGCCTGCCGGAGCTGACCAACCGCGCATCCTCCTTCATCTATGGTTGCTGGTATGACGCGAAATACATCGCGACCCATATCGGGGTGCAGCGCAACTACGTCTCCTATCAGAAGACCTGAGGGGCCCCGATGAAACACGTCCTGTTCCTGAACGGCCCCAATGCGAACCTTTACGGGCTGGACCCCAAGGGCAGCTATGGCCCCGACAGCTTTGCCCAGATCGAGGCGGCCTGCCACACGCGCGCCGCGGATCTGGGGATCGCGCTTCAGTTTCGGCAGTCGAACCACGAAGGCGTCCTGATCGACTGGATCCAGGAGGCGCGCCAGACCAGCGACGGCCTGATGATCAACGCGGCGGGGCTGACCTACACCTCCATCGCGATCCTCGACGCGCTTCTGGCCTTCGACGGCCCGATCCTGGAATGCCACATGAGCAACATCTGGAAACGCGAGCCGTTCCGGCATCATTCCTTCATCTCCAAGGCGGCGACGGGGGTCATCGCGGGTCTGGGCCTGCGCGGCTATCTTCTGGGGCTGGAGGCGATGGCCGACCTGATCGGGGCGCGGGACGCATGACCGACACGCTTGTCTTCTCCAGCGCGTTCGACCCGTTCGACCGGTGGCACGCGGCACTTGCGCCCCTTCTGGGCGACGGGGTGCGGATGGAACGCGCCGAGGCGGTGACCGATCCCGCCCGCGTGCGCTTCGCCCTTGTCTGGATGCCGCCCGAGGGGTTCTTCGCCCGTTTTCCCAATCTGGAGCTGGTGATCAATCTGGGCGCAGGGGTGGACCGGCTGGTCGCGCGCACCGATCTGCCCGATGTGCCGATCACCCGCCTGTCGGACCCGGAGATGGGGCGGATGATGGCGGGCTATGTCCTGTTCGCCGTCCTGCGCCACGCCCGCGACATTCCGCATTTCGAGGCGGCGCAGGCGCGGCGCGAATGGGCCTACAAGCACCCCCGCGCGGCGTCCGACATCACGGTGGCGGTGCTGGGTCTGGGGGATCTGGGCGCACGCGCCGCGACCGAGGTGGCGCGGCAGGGCTATGACACCCACGGCTGGGCCACGCGGCCCCGCGATCTGCCCGGCGTCACCGTCCATTGCGGCGATGACGCGCTGCCGGGGCTTCTGGCCCGCGCCGACATCGTCGTCTGCATGTTGCCGCTGACGCCCGCCACCCGCAATCGTCTGGATCGGGCGGCCTTTGCCGCAATGAAACCGGGCGCGGCCTTCATCAACGTCTCGCGCGGGGAGGTGGTGGATCAGGACGCGCTGGTGGCGGCGCTGCGGCAGGGGGCGCTTGCCGGCGCGACGCTGGACGTGTTCGAGCGCGAGCCCCTGGATCCCGACCACCCGCTCTGGTCGCTGCCGGGGGTGCTGATCACGCCGCACCTCGCGTCGGTGGCGCTGCCCGAAAGCGCCGCCCCGCAGATCGCCGCGAACATCCGCGCCGTCCGTGAAGGCACCCCGCTGGCGCATACGGTTTCCAGAACGCGCGGATACTAGGCAGACCGCCCGGATGATGGGCGTCCGCACCACAAGGCCGCGGACGCGCCATCGGAAAATATCCAGCTTTTCGGAGACTTGCCTCAAACTGCGCCCCGAACCTTCGCAATGGAAAGGCATTTTCAGATACGCCCCGCCCCGGCCACCCCCCTAGGGTCGGATCGACATCCGCCCCATCGGCCCAACAGAGGATCCCCGCCATGAAACGCCTTCTTTTGACCGCGGCCACCATCGGCCTCATCGCCCCCGCCGCCCATGCCGAAACGCTGGTCGTCAGCAGCTGGGGCGGCAGCTTCCGCGACCTGATCGCCGACACCATCGCCAAGAAGTTCACCGAAGACACCGGCGTCGAGGTCGAGTTCATCACCGGCGGCACCATCGACCGTCTGAACCAGGCCAACCTCAGCCGCGACACGCCCGAAAGCGACGTCACCTTCACCACCTCGCATGTCGGCTGGCTCTATCGCAATCAGGGCCTGTTCGAGGATCTGGACATGTCCAAGATCCCCAACGCCGCCAATCTGGTGGAACAGGCAAAGATCAGCCCGTCGCATATCGGGGCCTGGGCCTATGTCTATACCATCGGCTATCTGCCCGACATGCTGCCCGAAGGGGTGAGCTTTGACAGCTGGAACGACCTGTGGTCGCCCGAGCTGGAGGGCATGGTCGCCCTGCCCGATTTCGACCCGTCCCACATCATCGCCGTCGCGGCCAAGCTGGAAGGGGTGGAGATCGAGGACTGGCAGCAGGCCGAGGACAAGCTTCTGGCGCTGAAACCGAACCTGCGCGCCTTCTATACCAACGACGCCAACTCGCAGCAGCTTTTGTCCACGGGCGAAACGCCGGTGCAGGTCCTGTTGTCGATGAACGCCTATCACATGCAGTCCCAGGGGCTGGACGTGGAACTGGCGATCCCGTCCGAAGGCGCGGTTCTGGGCGTGGATACGATGGGCATCACCGCCGGATCGGACAAGCAGGATCTGGCCTATCAGTTCATCAACGCCGCCCTCGACCCCGAGGTGCAGGCCCAGATCGCCGAGATCAAGAAGGGCAGCCCCGTCGTGTCGAATGTCGAACTGTCCGAGGAACTGGCCGCCCTTCCCGGCATCTTCACGACCCCCGAACAATGGGCGACCCAGACGCTGGTCATCCCCAACGAATTCCGGGCCGAAAAGATCGGCGAATGGCGCCAGTGGTTCTCGGAAAACATGATCGCCGCGAACTGATCCCACCCTTGCGGCCCGGTTCCCCCCGGGCCGCCCCAGCCGGAGCCTTGTATCCCGCATGACGACGCGCCCCTTTCTCGGTTGGTTCGCCCTGCCCTCGGTCCTGATCGCGATCGGGATCGCGGCGTCCTTTCTGGCCATCGTGCAATACAGCTTTCGCGCGCATGTGCCGGGCGCGCTGGACCCCGGCGGCCTGACGTTCGACAATTTCACCACGTTGTGGAAGGCGGTCTATGGGCAGGCCTTCGTGAACACCGTCCTTCTGTGCGCCTGGACCGCGCTGTTCACGCTGCTGATCGGGTATCCGCTGGCCTATGCCATGGTGCGGGCGCGGTCGGCCAAACTGCGCAGCGCCATTCTTCTCATCTCCCTCACGCCGCTGTTTCTGGGGGAAATCGTGCGCACCTATTCGTGGATGATCGTTCTGGGCAATCGCGGCTTCGTCAACGCGATCCTGATGGATCTGGGGCTGATCGACCGGCCGATCGCGTTCATGTTCACCATGACGGGCGTGGTCATCGCCCTTGTGCATTTCACGCTGCCCATCGTGGTGGTGATGCTGGCGGCGGCGCTGGCCCATATCGATCGCAATCTGGAACGCGCGGCCAGTTCGCTGGGGGCGGGGCGCATCCGGCGCTTCGTCACGGTGACGTTGCCCCTGTCGGTTCCGGGGATCGTGGCGGCCACCTCCACCGCCTTCGCCTGGACGTTTTCGGCCTTCGCCACGCCGCAGATCATCGGCGGGGGGCAGGTGCAGACCATCTCCACCCTCGTCTATCAGGTGGGGTTCGCCTCGTTCAATTTCCCTCTGGCGGCGTCCTTGTCGCTGGTGGGCCTCCTGTTCACCATCGCCGTGCTGACCGTCTTCAACACGGGTATCCGCCGGTTGGAGCGTCTGGGAGGGCATGGCGCATGAAAAAGACCGCACTCGATCATCTGCTGGACTGGGGCGGGCGCATCGTTCTGGGGGCCATTCTGGCCTTCGTGCTGCTGCCTTTCGTCGTCGTGGCCATCGCGTCGTTCAACGACGGGGCGATCTTGTCCTTTCCGCCCAAGGCGTGGTCGCTGCGCTGGTATGCCAACGCCTTCGAATACCGCGATTTCGGCGCGGGCCTGCGCAATTCGCTGAAGATCGCCGGGATGGGCGCGGCGATCGCGCTGATCGCGGGGGCGGGCTTCGCCTATGTCATCGACCGCTATGACTTCGCGCTGAAACGCACGCTGAACGCGGTTCTGATGTCGCCGCTGATCATCCCGAACTTCACCATCGGGCTGGGGCTTCTGGTTTTGTCCGCGGCGGTGTCGATGCCCCGGTCGCTGGGGCTGGTGGTGGCGACGCATGTGATCATCGTCCTGCCCTTCGTCGTCCGCTCGGTCTATGTCTCGCTTCAGAATTTCGAGCGGCGGTATGAACAGGCGGCCGAAAGCCTGGGCGGCACGCCCGCCCATGTGCTGCGCACCGTCACCCTGCCGCTTCTGGTGCCGGGGCTGGTGTCGGGGGGGCTGTTCGCGGCCATCCTGTCGTTCAACGAATTCACCGCCTCGCTGTTCGTGGTGAACCAGAGCACGCAGACCCTGCCCGTCGCGATGTACAACTACGTCCGCGAATACGCCGATCCCACGCTGGCGGCCGTCTCGGTCATCTATGTCCTCGTGGTCGCCGCGATCCTGATGATCGTCCATAGGTTCTTCCGTCTTGAAAAGGTTCTCAATGTCGAATGAGATGCCCCACCCCGCCGTGCAGATCGACGGCGTCACCAAATCCTTCGGCGGCAGCGTGGCCCTGAACCCCATCTGGCTGAAGATCCAGCGGGGGGAGTTTCTGACCCTTCTGGGCCCGTCGGGCTGCGGCAAGACCACGCTTTTGAACCTGATCGCCGGGTTTCTTGAGGCGGACGCGGGCGAATTGTTCATCCACCGCGATCTGGTGACCCAGGTGCCGCCGCATCAACGCGAGATCGGGATCGTCTTTCAGAACTACGCCCTGTTTCCGCACATGACCGTGGCGCAGAACGTGGCCTATGGCCTGCGCACCCGCCGCGTGGCCAAGGCCGAGATCGCGACTCGCGTGCAGGAGGCGCTGGCCCTGGTCAAGCTGGAGGATTTCGCCGATCGGCGCCCCAAGCAGCTTTCGGGCGGGCAGCAGCAGCGCGTGGCCCTTGCCCGCGCCCTGGTCATCCGCCCGCGCGTCCTGCTGCTGGACGAGCCGTTCTCGGCGCTGGACCGCAACCTGCGCACCGCAATGCAGGTGGAACTGCGCGAGATCCAGATGAAGCTGGGCCTGACCACCGTCTTCGTGACCCATGACCAGAACGAAGCGCTGAGCATGTCGGACCGCATCGCGGTGATGTCGCGCGGCGAGATCCGCCAGATCGGCGCGCCCGCCGACATCTATGCCCGCCCGGAAAACCTGTTCGTGTCCACCTTCGTGGGCGATGCGAACCTGTTTTCGGCGCGCATCCTTGCCCGCACCGGCCCCGTGGCCGAGGTGGAGGTGGGCCCCGCCCGCCTGCGCATCGCCCCCTGCGCGGCGGACCTTCCGGCCTTCGGGCCCGCCACGCTGGTCGTGCGCCCCGAACATTGCCGCCTGACCGAGGCGGGAACCGCGAACGCCATCCCCGCCACGGTCGCGCTGTCGGTCTATCAGGGCAGCCATGCCGAACTGCATCTGGACTGCCCCGCGGCCGAAGGGGGGCGGATGATGCTGCGGGTTCCGGCGGCGGAGGCCATGGCCCCCGGCACCGCCGTGGGGATCGCGCTGTCCGAAACCGGACCGTCGGTCTTTCCCCCGGCCGCGGATGGAAGGGCCGTCGCATGACGACCATGCCCGCAATCATCGCCACCCATCCCGGCGGCCCCGAGGTGCTGACCCCCGTCACCCGCCCCATCCCCACCCCCGGGGCGGGCGAGGTGCTGATCCGGGTCGCCGCCGCCGGGGTCAATCGCCCCGACATCATGCAACGCTCGGGCGTTTTGCCCGCCCCCGCCCATCTGTCCGACATTCTGGGGCTTGAGGTGGCAGGCCACATCACCGCCGTCGGGCCGGACGTGGACGCGGCCCGCATCGGCACACCCGTCATGGCGCTGGTTCCTGCGGGCGGCTATGCCGGTTGGGCCGTGGCCCGCGCCGATCACTGCCTGCCCGTGCCCGAGGGGCTGGACATGATCCAGGCCGCGATCCTGCCCGAAGGCCTGTTCACCATCTGGCACAACCTGTTCGATCGGGGGGCGCTGGCCCCCGGCCAGACGGTTCTTATCCAAGGGGGCAGCAGCGGCATCGGCACGCTGGCGGCGCAACTGGCCCGCGCCTGGGGCGCCCGCGTGATCGTCACCGCCGGGGGCCCTGCGAAATGCGCCGAAGCCGAGGCGTTGGGCGCGCGCGCCATCGATTACCGCCAGGCCGATCTGGTGGCCGAGGTGCGGCGGCTGACCGACGGGCGCGGCGTCGATGTCGTGCTGGACATCCTTGGGGGCGACGCGATCAACCGGCATCTGGAATGTCTGGCCCCCGGCGGGCGGCATATCGGGCTGTCGTTCATGACGGGGATGATCGCGCCGGTCGATCTGGGTCTGGTGATGCGCAAGGGGCTCTGGCTCAGCTCCTCCACCCTGCGGCCGAAATCCGACGCGGAAAAGGCGGCCATCGCCTCTGCCGTGCGCACGCATCTTCTGCCGCTGATCGGTCCGGGGCGGGTGATGCCCGTCCTGTCGCGCGCCTTCCCGCTGAACCACGCCGCCCAAGCGCACAGTTTTCTGGAAAGCGGCACGAATTTCGGCAAGATCGCCCTGACATTGCAAGGAGAGACGGCATGAAACTCTATTACGGCCCCGCATCGCCCTTCGTGCGCAAGGTGATGGTCACGGCCCACGAACACGGCCTTCAGGACCGGATCGAACGGCAGTCCACTGCCGCCCACCCGGTGGAGCGCGACACCCGCATCCAGGCCGCCAACCCGCTGGCCAAGGTTCCCGCCGCCCTGACCGAAGACGGCACGGCCCTTTATGACAGCCGCGTCATCTGCGAATATCTGGACCATCTGGGCGGCGGCGGCCTGTTTCCGGCCCCCGGCCCCGCCCGCTGGACCGCGCTGCGCCGACAGGCGCTGGCCGATGGCCTGATGGATGCGCTGATCCTGATCCGCTATGAACATGTCGCGCGGCCCGAAAACCTGCGCTGGTCCGCCTGGACCGACAAGCAGCGCGAAAAGGCGTTCGACGCGCTGGACGCCATGAACACCGACATTCCCGACCCCGCCTGCCACGACATCGGCGCGATTTCCGCCGCCTGTGCCCTGGGCTGGATGGATTTCCGTTTCTCCGATCTGGACTGGCGGGCCGGACGCGGCGCGCTGGCCGACTGGCACGCGGCGTTCGACGCCCGCCCGTCCATGGTCGCGACCCGCCCCACCGCCTGACCTCCCTTCAACGAAAGACACGACCCATGGCCCATCTTCGGCACCGCAAGTTCAACACCAAGGACACCTATCCCGAACAGAACCTCGACAACGATCTGTCGCAGGCGGTGGTGGCCAAGGGGGGCACGACGATCTTCCTGCGGGGCCAGTGCCCGCAGGATCTGGACACCGCCGTCAATCTGGCCAGCAGCGATCCGGTGGAACAGACCCACAAGGTCATGCAGAACATCCGCCAACTGGTCGAGGAATGCGGCGGCGAGATGGCCCATGTCACCAAGCTGGTCGTCTATCTGACCGATGTCCGCCACCGCGAGGCGGTCTATCGCACGATGGGTGAATACATCCGGGGCGTGTTTCCGGTCTGCACCGGCCTGACGGTCGTGGCGCTGGCGCGGCCCGAATGGCTGGTCGAGATCGAAGCGACCGCCGTCATCCCGGATTGAAGCGGCCCATTTGCAAGGGGGCGCGCCCGCGCCACAGGTGTTTTCCATGACGTTTTCCATCATCGGCCATTGCCCGGACACAGGCATGTTCGGCGTCGCCATCTCCTCCTCCTCGCCCGCGGTGGCGGCGCGCTGTGCGTTCGCGCGCAGCGGTGTGGGGGCGGTGGCGACCCAGAACGTGACGGATCCGCGCCTTGGCCCCCACGCGCTGGACCTGATGGCGCGCGGCGCCACCGCGGCCGAGGCGCTGTCCATTCTGGAACGCGGCGGGGCCGACATGGCCTATCGTCAGGTGCTGGCGGTCGGCAGATCGGGGGAAAGCGCCATCTATTCCGGCCCGAACGTCCTTGGGCTCTGGTCCGAGGCGCAGGCGCGCGACACGGCGGCGGCGGGAAATCTTCTGGCCGATGCCGGGGTGGCCGAAGTGATGGTGCAGGCCTTTGCCGCCAGCGACGGGCATCTGGGCGCGCGCCTGATGGGGGCGCTGCGGGCCGGTCTGGACGCGGGGGGCGAGGCGGGGCCGGTCCATTCGGCGGGCCTTCTGGTGGTGGACCGCCAAAGCTGGCCGCTGGTCGATCTGCGCATCGACTGGACCGAGGCCTGCCCCATCGCCGCCCTTGAAGACGCGTGGCGCGTCTATGCCCCGCAGATGGACGCCTATGTCACCCGCGCCCTGTCGCCCGGGGCCGCGCCGTCCTATGGTGTGCCGGGCGACGCCTAGATCGGGGGAGGTTCACATGCCGCTCAGATTCACCCTTCGGCAGCTGGAATATTTCATCGCCGTGGGCGAGGCGGGCAGCATCGCGCTGGCCGCCGAAAAGGTGAACGTCACCGCGCCCTCCATGTCCTCGGCCATCGCGCAGCTGGAGGCGGGGTTCGGCGTGCAGCTTTTCACCCGCCGCCACGCGCAAGGATCCGCCCTGACCCCCACCGGAGAGCGATTCATGGAACAGGCCCGCGTCGTTCTGGACAGCGCGGGCAAGCTGAACGACCTGGCGCAGATCTATACAGACAGCGTGCGCGGATCGCTTCGGGTGGGCTGCCTGCGCACCTTCGTGCAACTGATGGTCCCGCAACTGCGCCGCAGCTTCGAAGGGCGGTTCGAAAGCGTGGATTTCAGTCAGGTCGAACTGGATCAGGCGCAGATCTTCGACGCGCTCGGCGCCTCACGCGTGGATCTGGCGCTGACCTATGACCTTGCCTTGCCCAGCGATGTGACCTTCCACCCGCTGCTGACGCTGCCGCCCTATGTCATGGTCGATGTCGATCACCCGCTGGCGGGGGCCCGCCGCGTGACGGCGGACGATCTGATCGCGCATGACATGGTCCTTCTGGATATGCCCCACAGCTCGGATTACTTCCTGTCGCTGTTCCGGGCCACGGGGCAGCGCCCGCGCATCGCCGAACGCACGACCGACATCTCGGTCCAGCGCAGCCTTGTCGCGAACGGATACGGGTTCGGGATCAACAACATGCGCACGGTACAGGAAACGTCGATGGATGGCCGCGTCCTGAAGTTCATCCCGCTTGACACCCCGGTCCCGCCATTGCGGCTGGGGATCGCGATGTCGCGCGCGGCCCATGTGTCGCGCACGATCCAGGCCTTCATCGACCATTGCCACGAGGCCGCCGACGCCGCCCATTTTCCGGGGATCGTGCTGTGAGCGCCCCTCAGCGCGCCGACAGGTAATCGGCCGAGACATAGCCCGTCACGCCCGGCGCATCCGCCAGCGCCACGCGGCACCACAGCTGCCCCACCTCGGTCACGCATTCCCGGCGGGTCAGTTTCGTGCCGTCCGGCAGCCCCATCAGGATCTTGTAACCAAGCCCCGGACCGGCCCGCAGCTTCAACAGATCGTCGGGGCCCGCATCCCGCACCACGACGCCGGTGCCCGTCGCGCATCCGGCGACGATCAGAAGAACGGGAAGAAGGGCGAGGGATTTCATCATGACCGGACCTGACTCGTTTCTTTTGCCATCTTACCCGCCCGCGCCGCCCGTTCCAACCCGCAGCGCCGCCTCCAGCGCCTGAACCGGGTGGCGCAGGCGGGCGCCCGCAAAGCGTTCGGCCTGCCCCCGGCAGGAAAATCCGGTCGCCAGAACCTCGTCGCCCGCGCCGATCTTTTCGGCCCAGTCAAGGTCGAACACCTGTCGGGACAGGGCGCGGTTCTCCGCCTCGTGGCCGAACATGCCCGCCATGCCGCAACAGCCCGCCCGCTGCGGGGTCAGGGCCAGACCGGCGGCGGCGAAAATCCGCTGCCAGCGCGTGAGGTTCCCCGGATCGGCCGAGGTTTCGGTGCAATGCCCGATCAGGCGGAACCGCGCCCCCGCCCCCGTGGGCATCCGGTCGGCCAAGGACATGAGCACCCGATCGAGCGAGGTCAGAACCCCCTCCTCCAGCTTGTAATCCTGCCGGTAGAGCATGGTCACCGCCGGCTCCACCGTTACCAGCGGCACCCCGAGTGCGGCATAGGCGTCGATGCGGGCCACGGCGGCGTCGCGCGTGGCGCGGAACGCGTCCAGATATCCCCGCACCTGCGCCGCCTTGCCATTGCGCTGGATGGGGGTGTGGAACACCTGAACCCCCAGCCGCGCCAGCACCCGCGCGGCGCTTTCCAGCACCTCCGGCTCGAACGGGCCGAGGAAACTGTCGCAGACAAGGAGGGCGGCGTTGTCGCGGTCCACCCCGGCGGGCAAGCCCTCGCCCGGGGCCAGACGGCGCGCGCCCGCCGCGCGCATCCGCGCCTCCAACCCCCGCACTCCGAAGCGCGGCAGATCCACCAGCCCGAAGGCGCGCGCCAGCCCGCCCTGCGCAATCGCCATCCCCAGATTGGCCAGACGCGGAACCCGCGCGGCCACAAGGGTCAGGGCCTCCATGTGCCGCACCAACCGATCGCGCAGCGGGCGCGACCGGTGGGCATAACGGTCGGCCAGAAACTCCGCCTTCAGGGTGGGGATGTCCACATGGACCGGGCATTGCGAGGTGCAGGCCTTGCACGACAGGCAGGTGGCAAGCGAGGCCGCCAGCGCGTCGGCAGCCGGGGCCGCATCGCCGCCGGTGTCGCGGATGTCCAGCCAGTCGCGGATCAACGCCGCGCGCCCCTTGGGCGATTGCACCCGATCGCGCGTCGCCTTGTAGGAGGGGCACATCTCATTCGCGCTGTCCCAGTGGAAACAGGCGCCGTTGCCGTTGCACTCGCTGGCCTTGGCGAAGGCCGTGTGCCCCGCGATGCGTTCGTCGCGCGCGCCGCGAAAGGGGATGGCGTCGATGCGGTCCACGGCCAGATCGGTGCCGAAGGCGGTGACCAGCTTGCCGGGGTTCAGCCGGTTGGCCGGGTCGAACGCTGCCTTGATCCGGCGCAGAAAGGCAAACAGGTCGGGGCCGAAATACAGCTCCACATATTCGCCGCGCACCCCCTTGCCGTGTTCGCCCCAGATCAGCCCGTTCTGCGCCCGCGCAAGATCGGCCACCGCGTCCGAGATCGGGCGGATCTTCGCGCGATGTTCGGGCCGCCGCATGTCCATCAGCGGGCGCACATGCACGCACCCCACATCGGCATGGCCATACATGCCGTATTCCAGGCCATGCGCGTCCAGAATGTCGCGAAACCCCGCGACGAAGGCGACAAGGTTTTCGGGCGGGACGGCGGCATCCTCGACGAAGGCCACGCCCTTGAACGCCCCCTTGCCCTTGCCCATCAGACCGACCGCGTCCTTGCGCAGCCCGTTCAACGCCGCCATCACGGCCGCGTCCTGCGTCGCGATCAGGCCCGTGGCGCGGGTCGTGGCGGCCAGGGCCGCGCGCTCCACCGCCGCCAGCCGGTCGGCCACCGCTTCGGGCGTGTCCGCCGACACTTCGGCGAACAGATACCCGCCGCTGGAGGCCAGATCCGCCCCCAGAACGGGTTCCAGCACCGGCCAGGCGGGCGAGGTCTTGCCCAGATGCACGGTCCGGTCGTCCAGAAACTCGATCGCGTCGGGGTCGGCGGGCAAAAGGTCCGCCACGGCGCCAAGCGCCACCAGACTGTCGGCATAGCCGATGATGGCGATGCCGAAATGTTTCGGCAGCTTCACCACCCGCAGGTCCAGCGCGGTGGCCACGGCCAGCGTTCCCTCGGACCCCGCCAGCAGCTTGGTCAAACGCAATTCCCCGTTCGGCCCCCGCACCTCGTCAAGGTTATAGCCGGTGAGGCCGCGATTCATCGGCGGAAAGACCCGGGCGATGTCGCCCGAAAGCGCGGGCAGCCGATCGCGCAGCAGCGCCGCCGCCTGACCCAGCGGGCCGGGCGGCAACGGCGCGTCCGCCGCCAGATCGCCCACCGTGGCGGGCCGGCCATCCGCCAGAACCACCTCGGCCGACACCAGATAATCCGAGGTCCGCCCGTAGCGGCGCGACCCCTTGCCCGAGGCGTCGGTCGCCACCATCCCCCCCAGCGTGGCGCGCGAGCCCGTGGAGACGGCGGGCGGAAAGACATACCCCCGCGCCTTCAGGAACGCGTTCAACTGGTCCAGCACGACGCCGGGTTCGACGCGGACGATGCCCTCCTCCTCGTGGAAGGCGACAATCCGGTTCATGAAGCGCGACAGGTCCAGCACCACCCCCTGCGCCAGCGCCTGCCCGTTGGTGCCCGTGCCGCCGCCGCGCGGGGTGATCGGCACCCCCACCTCCGCCGCCGCCGCGACCGCCGCCGCCACATCCTCGGCCGACCTCGGCTCGATCACGCAATCGGGTTCACGGTAATAGATGGAGTTGTCGGTGGCGTTGACGACGCGCGCGGCGCGGTCCGTCCGAACCTGCCCCCGAAACCCCCGCGCCGCCAGCGCCTGCCGGAACGCGGCGCCGTCGAAGGGCAGGGAGGCGGGGGCGTCGATGTGATCTTTCATGCCGGAACTGCGAAACCTTTGCGGCCAGGGTGGGCATGAGGTCGCCGCCCACGGAAAACTGGGGGGAACCTTAAGGGCATGGTCCGCAATGCCAAGCCCAATCGTGCGGCCTCAGTCCAGCTTGTCGGCCTTCGCCCGGCGCGCGGCGCGGCAGCGGTCCGAGCAATGGCGCACCTGATCCCAATCCCGTGCCCACGCCTTGCGCCAGGTGAACGGCCGGCCGCAGGTCGCGCAGACCTTCACCGGCAGATCGGATTTCTTGCGCATTTTCGCCATGACGCCCCCCTTCGGGAAACCTATCCCGCGCCGGGGGTGGGGCAAGGGACGACCCCCGCCCCGCAGGCTGATAGTTGACCAGATTACTCGCTTATACTATCTGCCACCCCAAGACGCCCTTTCGATGGACCCATCATGATCACCCGAGCCGGCCTTTTCCTTGGACTTGCCCTTGCGACTGCCGGGGCGGCACAGGCGGACCCCGTCACCGTGACCGATGTCGCCGGACGCGAGATCACCCTTGAGGCGCCCGCACAGCGCATCATCCTGGGCGAAGGGCGCCAGATCTATCTTCTGGCGGCGCTGGAGCGCGAGAACCCGTTCCAACATGTCGTCGGCTGGCGCGAGGATCTGTCGCAGGCCGATCCCGACACCTATGCCGCCTATGCCGCGCAATTCCCCGAACTGGAAGATCTTCCGACCTTCGGCGGGTTCAAGGACGGCACGTTCGACGTGGAACAGGCCGCGACCCTTCAGCCCGACCTGATCCTCATGAACCTTGAGGCGAAGGCCGCGACCGAGGATGCGGGCTATGACGACAAACTGGCGCAGTTGGGCATCCCCATCGTCTATGTCGATTTCCGCGAAGATCCGCTGGCCCACAGCGTCCAGTCGATGCGCATCATGGGCGCGCTGACCGGGCACGAGGATCGGGCCGAAGAGTATATCTCCTTCGTGGATCGGCAGATGGCCCGCGTCGCCACCGCGCTGGAGGGGGGCAATTTCGACCGGCCCCGAGTCTTCGTGGACCGCGCGGGCGGATATTCCGACGATTGCTGCATGACCTTCGGGCGCGGCAATTTCGGCGAATATGTCGAACTGGCGGGCGGCACGAACATCGCCGCCGACATCGTTCCCGGCACCTTCGGCACGCTGAACCCCGAACAGATCATCGCCGCCAATCCCGATCAGATCATCGTGACGGGCGGGCAGTGGGACGCCTACGTCCCCGGCGGCAACTGGGTGGGCGTGGGGCCGGGATCGGACCTGACCGAAGCGCGCCGCAAGCTGGAGGCGCTGACCCACCGCACGGCGATGACCGGCGTGGCGGCGATCGGGACCGGGCAGGTCCACGCGATCTGGCACCAGTTCTACGACAACCCCTATTACTTCGTCGCCGTTCAGCAACTTGCGAAATGGCTGCACCCCGACCGGTTCGCCGATCTGGACCCCGAGGCGACGCTGAAGGAATTGCACGAACGCTTCCTGCCCATCCCCTATCAGCCGGGATACTGGGTGTCGCTGCATGACTGACCTGCCCGCGCATGGGACGGAGGCGGGGCGCGATTTCTATCGCGCCCTTGTCGTTCGCCGGCAGATCATCCTTGCGGTGCTGGCGGGTCTCCTGATCCTCAGCATCTGCACGGACCTGGCGCTCGGCCCCGCCCGATACAGCCTTGGGCAGGTGGTGGAGGGGCTGATCTTCCCGTCGCGCGTCAGCGATCAGGTGCGCGTCATCCTGTGGGAGATCCGGATGCCCGTCGCCCTGATGGCCGTCATCGTGGGGGCCAGCCTGTCGGTCGCGGGCGCGCAGATGCAGACCATCCTGAACAACCCGCTGGCCAGCCCCTTCACCCTGGGCATTTCGGCCGGTGCGGGGTTCGGGGCGGCGCTGGCACTGGCCTTCGGCGTGGCACTCTTTCCCTTCGCGGTCGAATACATGATCCCGGTCAACGCGTTCCTGATGGCGATGCTGACCGCGCTGGCGATCTATGGCCTCAGCCTGCGCCGCGGTGTCACGAGCGAGACGATCATCCTTCTGGGCATCGCGCTGGTCTTCATCTTCAACGCGCTGATGTCGCTGATCCAGTTCTTCGCCAGCCAGCAGGCGGTCGCCGCCGTGGTGTTCTGGACGATGGGCAGCCTGACGAAAGCCACCTGGCCCAAGGTCTGGATCGCGCTGGCGGTGCTGGCGGTTGCGCTGCCGCTTCTGGCGCGCCGGGGGTGGGCGTTGACCGCGATGCGGCTGGGGGATGCCAAGGCCGAAAGCATGGGCGTGCGCCTGCGCCCCCTGCGGCTGGAGGTGCTGGTCATCGTCAGTCTTCTCGCCTCGGTCTCGGTGTCGTTCGTGGGCACGATCGGCTTCATCGGGCTGGTTGGCCCGCATATCGCGCGAATGCTTCTGGGCGAGGATCAGCGCTTTCTTCTGCCTGGCGCGGCGTTGTCGGGGGCGCTGATCCTGTCCGTCGGCTCCATCCTGTCGAAGATGATCATTCCCGGGACGGTCATTCCCATCGGCATCGTCACGGCCATCGTGGGGATTCCGTTCTTCCTCTATCTCATCCTGAACCGAAGGACGGCGGCATGGTAAGCCTGCAACTGGACGGGGTCGCGGCGGGATACGGGCGCGCGCCGGTGCTGTCGGACATCTCCACCCCGCCGCTGCAGGGGGGGCAGCTCGTGGCGCTGCTGGGGCCGAACGCCGCTGGGAAATCGACGCTGTTCCGGCGCATCTTCGGGTTGCTGCGCGGGCCCGGCACCGTGCGGATCGACGGGGCGCGCACCGACCGCCCCATCGCCTACATGCCGCAGGACAATGGCGCGCGTCCGGTGCTGTCGGTATATGAATCCATCTTGCTTGCGCGGATGCAGGGGGGGCGGCTGACGGTGCAGCCCCAGGACCATGCCGAGGTGGAACGCGTTCTGGCGCTGCTGGACATCGGCCATCTGCGCGGCCGCCATGTCGGCGATCTGAGCGGGGGGCAGCGCCAGATGATCGGCGCCGCGCAGGCGCTGGTCCAGAATCCGCAGATCCTGCTGATGGACGAGCCGACCTCGGCGCTCGACCTCAGCCGGCAGATCGGGCTTTTGGGGCTGCTGCGCCGTCTCGCGCGGGATCAGGGGCTTTTGATCATCGTGGCGTTGCACGATATCGGCCACGCCCTGCGCTTTACCGACGCCTGCATGGTGATCCGCGACGGCGCGCTGGCCGCCTGCGGGCCGACCGCGACCGTCGTCACCCCGGCCCTGCTGAAACAGGTGTTCAAGGTGGAGGCCCGGATCGAGCCCTGTTCCAAGGGGCACCCGCAACTCATTCTGGACTGACCCGGCCCCCTGACGCGGGACTTGCGTCCCGGCCCCTCGGGCGTATACGTTACGTTATATCATATCGTATGAGGTCCCATGTCCCCCCCTGCCCGCCTGCCCGTCACCGTCCTGTCCGGCTTTCTTGGTGCGGGAAAGACGACGCTGCTGAACCACGTCCTCAACAACCGCAACGGCCGCCGCGTCGCCGTCATCGTCAACGACATGTCCGAGGTGAACATCGACGCCGACCTGATCCGCGGTGGCACCGACCTGTCGCGGTCCGAAGAAAAGCTGGTGGAGATGTCGAACGGCTGCATCTGCTGCACCCTGCGCGACGACCTGCTGGTGGAGGTGCGCCGTCTGGCCGCCGAAGGCCGCTTCGATTATCTGCTGATCGAAAGCACCGGGATCGCCGAACCCCTGCCCGTCGCCGCGACCTTCGATTTCCGCGATGCGGACGGGGCCTCGCTGGCCGATGTCGCGCAGCTGGACACGATGGTGACGGTGGTCGATGCCGTGAACCTGACGCGCGATTTCTCCAGCCACGATTTCATCGCCGACCGGGGCGAATCCTTGGGCGAACAGGACGAGCGCACGCTTGTGTCCCTTCTGACCGACCAGATCGAGTTTGCCGATGTCATCATCCTGAACAAGGCGACCGAGGCGGGGCCCATGCGGCGGGATCAGGCCCGCAAGATCATCCGCGCCCTGAACCCCGAGGCCCGCCTGATCGAGACGGACTTCGCCCGCGTCCCGCCAGAGGCGATCTTCGACACCGGCCTTTTCGACATCGACCGCGCGCATATGCACCCGCTTTGGGCCAAGGAGCTTTACGGCTTTGCCGATCATGCGCCGGAAACGGAGGAATACGGCATCTCCTCCTTCGTCTATCGCGCCCGGCGGCCCTTTCACCCGGCGAAGGTCCACGCCGTGCTGAACGGCGATCTGCCGGGCGTGATCCGCGCCAAGGGGCATATGTGGATCGCGACCCGTCCGAACTGGGCGGTGGAGTTCAGCCTGGCCGGGGCCATCTCCTCCATCACGCCGCTGGGGGGGTGGTGGGCCAGCGTGCCGAAGGACCGATGGCCGACGCATCCAGACGTTCTGGCCGAGGTGGGCCGCGTCTGGCAGGAGCCGTGGGGCGACCGGCGGCAGGAGGTGGTGTTCATCGGCGCGGGCATGGACCGGGCGGCGATCACCGCGGCGCTGGACGCGGCCTTGCAGGGAGGGGAGGCGTTCGACCCGGCGGCCTGGTCGGGGCTGCCCGATCCCTTCCCCGAATGGGGCCGGACGGGGCGCGCATGATGCGCCGCAATCTGGTCACCAGCCTGCGGCGGCGGGGAACGGGGTCGATGGAGGGGTATGACCGCCTGCCGCCCGACGTGCGGGCCTGGCTGGCCGGGGCCGCGCTGCCGTGGAGCGCGCGGTCCGCGCTGCGCATCTGGCGGCGGGCGATGGCCGACCGCCCCTGCCCCCACCACGCCCGCGCCTGCCTGTGCGCGGCCGAGGCGCGGATGTTGGCAAGGGACGCCCCGACCGTCTGGGGTGTCAACCACCCCTCGGTCGCAGGACGTCCCTGACCGTCGGTCCTGTGCGGACCGATCAGACGTGCTTGGCCTTGCGGCGACGGCCGAGGATGATCGGCACGAACACCACGGCGATGGCCAAGGCATAGAGCAGGATCGACTGCCAGCTTTGCAGCAGGATGCCCCAGTCCCCGCCCGAGATCGACAGCGCGCGGCGCAGGTTGTTTTCGAACAACGACCCCAGCACGAACCCGAGGATCACCGGCGCGAGCGAGAAGTCCAGCTTGCGCAGGATCCACCCGAAGATGCCAAGCGCGATGATCAGGAACAGGTCGAACGGGTTGCCCACGATCGAATAGATCCCGATGAAGGCCAGAACGGCGATCAGCGGCGTCAGGTAATGCTGCGGCAGCGTCAGCATCCGCGCGAACAGGCCCACCAGCGGAAGGTTGATCACCAGAAGGGCGATGTTGCCCAGATACATGGAGGCGATCAGACCCCATGCGATCTCGGGGTGTTGGGTGAAAAGCAGCGGACCGGGCTGGATGTTGAACATCAAAAGCGCGCCAAGAAGGATCGCCGTGGTGCCCGAACCGGGGATGCCCAGCGTCAGCATGGGCACCATGGCGCCCGTGGCGGCCGCGTTGTTGGCGGCCTCGGGTGCGCACAGGCCCCGCACGTCGCCATTGCCGAAATCACCCGAGGTTCCCGCCAGACGCTTCTCCGTGCCATAGGTCACGGCCGACGCCACCGACGCGCCCGTGCCCGGCAGAACGCCGATGACGAACCCGATCAGCGACGACCGCAGGATGGTCCATTTGGCAAAGGCCAGATCGGCGAATTTGACGAAGCTGCTGTCCACCGGCAGGGTCTTCAGCTTGCCCGTCGCCTGCTGTTCAACGAGATGGAACAGTTCCGCCATCCCGAACAGCCCGATGACGACGATCAGAAAGTCGATCCCCGCCAGAAGGTCGGGCACCCCGAAGGTGTAGCGGCTGACGCCCGTGTTGGCATCGACCCCGATCGTGGCCAGCATCAGGCCCATCGTGGCCCCCACCAGCGTCTTGACCGGGTTCGCCCCGACAAGCGACGCCAGCGACGCAAAGGCGAAGACCATCAGCGCCACGTAATCGGACGGCGTGAATGCCACCGCGAATTTCGCGAGCAGCGGCCCGAACAGCGTCATCAGGACGACCGCGACCGTCCCGCCGATGAAGCTGGCCACGGCCGAGATGGAGAGCGCGCGCCCCGCCTCGCCCCGCCGGGCCATGGGGTTGCCGTCCAGCGTGGTCATGACCGCGCCCGCATCGCCCGGCACGTTCAGAAGGATGGACGAAATACGCCCCCCGAACTCCGCCCCGTAATAGATGCCGGCCAAGAGGATCAGCGCGCTTTCGGGCGGAAAGCCCAAGCCATAGGCGATGGGCAGCAGGATCGCCACGCCGTTGATCGGGCCGATGCCCGGCAGCGCGCCGATCAGCGTTCCGGCAAAACAGCCGAACGCCACCAGCATCAGGTTGAACGGGGTGAAGGCGACGCCGAACCCCGTCGCGAGACCGTTAAGAACTTCCGTCATGGGTTCCTCCTCAGAAATCCAGCAGGCCGCGAGGCAGGTTCAGCTCAAGAAGTTCGACGCACAGGAGGAACCCCACGACCCCGGCGATGGCCCCGAACAGGGCGGCGCGGGCCCAGGTCGCGCCCAACATGCGCGCGGCAAGCGTGCCGAACAGGAAGGTCGCGATGATGAAACCCAGCCGTTCATACAGCTCGGCATAGGCGATCAGCAGGACGACCATGATCGACAGACGGATCCATGTCGGACGCGCCACGTTCATGGACGGGGTGTCCGGCCGCAGGATGATGATGGCAAAGCACAAGGCGGTCACGACCGACAGGATGCGGGGCCAGGATTCGGGTCCGAGGGGGTCATATTGGAAGGGGGCGCTGATGGCGGTGAAGGCCAGCCATCCATAAGCCAGCGTCACCACCAGCATGACCCCCGCGAAAATGCGGTCGGCCATCTTGATACCTTTCTTGAAAAAGCGGGGGGCGCCAAGGCCCCCCCGCAGACTTACTGGATCAGACCCGCTTCGGTCGCGATGGCGCGCAGCTGCTCGGTCTGTTCGTGCACAAAGGCCGTCAGTTCGTCGCCCGCCATGTTCAGCGGCATCAGGCCGTGCGATTTCTGCGTCTCGGCGAATTCGGGAGTGTCATAGGCGGCCTTGAAGGCGTTGACCCACTGGTCGTAATCCGCATCGGCCACGTCCTTGCCGACATAGAAGCCGCGCAGGATGGTCCAGGACACGTCGTATCCCAGTTCCTTGGCCGTCGGGATTTCCGCAAAGGGGGCGTCCAGACGTTCGTCGGCCATCACGGCCAGAACCCGCAGATCGCCCGCTTCCAGATGCGACGTCATCTCGCCCGCATCGCCGGTATAGACCTCGATCGAGCCGCCGAGAAGGCCCGCGACCGCATCGCCGCCGCCATCGAACGCGACATAGCGCATACTTTGCGGCTCACCGCCCGTGGCGCGCAGCAACAGCGCGGCCTTCATCCAGTCCTGCGACCCGACGGAACCGCCGGCCCCCACGACCACGCCGCCCGGATTGGCCTTCAGCGCGTCCATCACGTCGTTCAGGGTCTGGAACTTGCTGTCGGCGCGCACGATGACCGCGCCGTAATCGGCCCCCGCCGTGGCCAGCCAGCGCACGTCGTCCTCGGTCCAGTTCGGCCCGTATTTCCCCGTCAGCAGGTTCAGAAGCGACCCGGACGAGAACGCGACGATGGCGTCCTGATCGGCCTTGCGGGTGGTGTTGAACATGTTGAACGCCACGGCGCCGATGCCGCCGGGCATGAACGTCACCTCGATCGGGCGCGAGAATTGCGCTTCCAGCCCCTGCTGCGCCACCCGGCAGGTCAGGTCGAAGCCGCCGCCGGGCTGCGCCGGGGCCACGCATTCGGGCCTGCGAATCTCGGCCAGCGCGGGCAAGGCGCACATGGACATGACCGCCCCGAGGGCGGCGATACGAGAAAATTTCATGCTGTCCTCCCAGACATCAGGGGCCGCCTTCCAGTCAGCCCGATCTTTGGACGTTAACGCACGGACCTTGTCAGCGTCCTGACATGGACCTGACAGGATGCTGACACGGCGATCCGCGCTTCCCCCCCCGTGCGCCCCCCGCTATCGTGCCGCCATGCGGATGCTTCTGGTTGAGGATAACGACGATCTGGCGGAGACGATCCTTGATCGCCTGCGAAGCGAGGGACATGCGATCGACCGCGAACGCGACGGGATCGACGCCCACGCCCTTCTGACGCACGCGCGGTTCGATCTGGTGATTCTGGACGTGAACCTGCCCGGCATGTCGGGATACGAGGTGCTGCGCCGCCTGCGCGAACGGGGGGACGCGACGCCGGTCCTGATCCTGACCGCCCGGTCCGAGATTGACGATCGCATTGTGGGCCTGGATGCCGGGGCGGACGATTATATGGTCAAACCCTTTGATTTTAGGGAACTTTCCGCGCGTTGCCGTGTTCTGGCGCGGCGTCGGTCGGGCACCGCGTCCAACGTGTTCACCGCGGGGGCGCTGACCTTCGACCGGGGGGCGCGGCGCGCGCGGATGGGGGGGCTGGATCTGGACCTGCGCCCGCGCGAGATCCAGCTTCTGGAAATCCTGATCGACAATCTGGGCCGGATGCTGACCAAGGAGGAGGTGGCCGACAAGCTCTATACCTTCGAGGAGGCGCCCACCCTGAACGCGGTCGAACAGATCGTGACCCGCCTGCGCCGCAAGCTGGAAGGCTCCACCCTGACGCTGCGCACCGCGCGCGGCCTTGGATACATGGCCTATGTCACCGAGGATTAGGCGCTCGCTCCGCGTGCGGATGCTGGGGTTGATGACCCTGGGCTTCGCCGCGCTATTGCTGATCATCTCCGTCCTGCTGTGGAGCTATACCCGCAGCGCCGCGAACGAGACCTATGATCTGGTTCTGGGCGGGGCCGCGCGGGCCATCGTGGAACGCACCCTGCCCGCCCGCGACGGCGCCACCGTCGATCTGCCCGCCAGCGCGATGGAGATGCTGGCCATCGTCCCCGATGCCCGCGTCGTATATTCCGTGTTTGTTCCGGGGCGCGGCGTGGTCACGGGCGCCTCCGGCCTGCCCCTGCCCCCCGGCTTTGTGCCCGAGGAACGGCCCACCTTCTTCGACGCCATCTGGAACGGTGCGCCCATGCGCTTCGTCATCCAGGGGCGCATGATCGACACGCCCTCCGGCCGCACATGGGTGGAGGTGCAGATCGGCCAGACGGTGGAGGCGCGCTCCGCCCACCAATATCTGCTGTTCGTGTCGGCCATGGCGGGTCTGGCCTTCGTCACGGTCATCGGTCTGGGCTTCGTCTGGCTGGCGATCCGGCAGGCGCTGCACCCCCTGTCGCGGATCGAGGCGGACATTCTGGCCCGCGATCCGCGCAATCTGGACGAGCTGCGCCACCGCCCGCCGGTGGAGATCGAGCGGCTGTTCGACGCCATCAACGGCTTCATCCAGCGCCTGCGCGCCAACCGCACCCTGACCGAAGGGTTCATCGCCGATGTGGCGCACCAGACCCGCACCTCGCTTTCGGCGCTTCAGGGGCACCTGACGCTGGCCGCCGATGCGCAGACGGAGGCCGAGTTGCGCCACCGCCTGAAACGCGCCGAACGGCAGGGCGAACGCACCATTCGCCTGACCAACCAGCTTTTGTCACACGCCATGGTTGTGCACCGGTCGGACCGCGACGGGTTGCACCCCGTGGCCCTGACGCCGCTGCTGCGCGCGCTGATGGCGGAACTGATCCGCGACACGCGGACGCGCGATGTGACCTTCACCTTCGACGTCGACGATTTCGCCCCCGGCGGCGACCGTGTTCTGGGGGACGAGGTCGCGCTGCGCGAGGCGTTCCGCAACCTGATCGAGAACGCGTTGCGCCACGGCCCCGCCGACAACGTGATCGACATCGACCTGCGGGCCGACGGGCCGGACCGCATCTTCGTCTCCGTCTCGGATGCGGGCCCCGGCATTCCCGAACCCGACCGTGCCCGCGCGCTGGAACGGTTCACCTCGCTCAGCCCCGCCACCGCCGGGTCGGGTCTGGGTCTGGCCATCGTGCAGGCCGTGGCGCAGGCGCATCACGCGGGGTTGCGCCTGACCACCTCGGCACGCGGAGGATTGAAGGTGATCATGACATTCGCTCGCATCGCGCTTCTGGCGGCCCTGCTTTGGCCCACCGATCCGGCAATGGCGGCGGTGGTGCGCGTCGCGTCCGCCACGGACGAGGCGGCGATGACCGGCCTCATCGCCGCGTTCGAGGCGCGCAACCCCGACATCCAGATCGTCTATTCCGACCGGCAGACGGTGCCGCTTTATCAACAGGCGCTGGACGGAACGCTGCGGGCGGACGTCATCATCAGTTCGGCCATGGATCTGCAGGTGGATCTGGTCAATCGCGGCCTCGCCCGCCCGCTGGACCTGATCGAGGCGCGCGGCCTGCCCGCCCGTGCCGTCTGGCGCGACGAACTGTTCGCCTTCACCCTGGAACCCGCCGTGTTGATCTATGACCGGCGCATCATCGCGGAAAGCGAACTGCCCGACACGCATGAAGGGCTGATCGCCTTCATCCGCAATCGCGATCACCTTCTGCGCGGCCGCATCGGCATTTACGACATTCGCGCCGCGGGCATCGGGTATCTGTTCGCGACACAGGACGCGGAACTGGGTCAGGGCGTGGCACAGCTGGAGGAAGCCCTGGGCCACGCCGAGGTGCGGGTGTTCCCCACGACCCGCGACATGACCGCCCGCGTGGCCGGGGGGGAGCTGACGATGGCGTTGAACCTCATCGGCTCCTACGCCCTTGCGATCGACGATCCGAATGTGGGCATCCACCTGTTTCGCGATTACAATCTGGTCATGATGCGCACCGCCTTCGTGACGACCTTTGCCGAGGATGCGGCGGCGGCGGCGCGGTTCGTGGCCTTCCTGATCTCGCATCCCGGCCAGACGGACATCGCCGAGGAGGGGCAGTTGCTGCCGATCCTGCCGCTTCTCAGCCTGCAGACCCCCTCCATGCGCCTGATCCGCGAACATGCGGGCACCATCCTGCCCATTCGCCTTGGGCCACAATTGCTGACCTATCTTGACGCGGTGAAGCAACGCCGCTTCATCGCCAATTGGGAAAGCGCGCTGCGCATCCCCCCCCTGCCCCATTCCAACACCCTTCCCATCGACAGGACACGACCATGACATCCCCCTCCCCCGCGCGCCGCAACCTGATCCTGCGGTGGATGCGGCTCGGCGGGCTTTCGCTGGCTCTGGTCGTTGTGTTCGAAGTGCTGCATTTCCCGGCCGCGCTCCTTCTTGGGCCGATGCTCGCGGCCATCGTCTCAGGCCTCACGAACACGGTGGTGCACATTCCCCGCCGTCTATTCACCGCCGCACAGGGCATGGTCGGAATGATGATGGCGGCCAGTATTCCGGCCGATTTCCTGACCCAGATCGAGGTGCATTGGCCGACCATCGCGTCGGGCACGGTCTTCGTCACCTTTGCGGCCGCCTCGCTCGGCTATCTGGTGACCCGCGCCAAGCTGTTTCCGGGCACGACGGCGATCTGGGGGTCGTCCCCCGGCGCCGCAACGGCCATGGTCCTGATGTCCGGGGGGTATGGGGCCGACATGCGACTGGTTGCGTTCATGCAGTATCTGCGGGTGGCCTGTTGCGCGCTTGTGGCCACGCTTCTGGCCCGTGCCTTCGCCCCTGCTGCGGCCCAGGACGCGGCGCTGATCTGGTTTCCGCCGACGGATTGGGGTTTTGCCGCGCCGACAACGGTGGTGGGCGTGCTGGCGGCCATGGTGGCCCCACGGCTGCGTTTGCCCGGCGGCGGGCTTCTGGGCGCGCTGTTCGCGGGGATCCTGTTCAAGGCCACCGGACTGCCGATCACCTTGCATCCGGTTCTTCTGGCGGCCGCCTTCGCCGTCATCGGTTGCAGCGTGGGGATGCGGTTCACGCGCGATGTGGTGCGTCATGCGGCGCGGGCACTTCCGGCGGTTCTGGCCTCCATCACGGCGCTGATCGCGATGTGCGCAGCCTTCGGTGTGGGGCTGCATGTGGTGACGGGCGTCGATCTTCTGACGGCGCTTCTGGCCACCAGCCCCGGTGGGGCCGACACGGTGGCGATCATTGCCGCTTCGGCATCCGTTCCCGTCGATGTCGCCTTCGTCATGACGATGCAGGTCGCGCGTTTCCTGTTCGTGGTCATGACCGCGCCGACCCTGGCACGTTTTCTGTCCCGGGATGCCACGCGAAAATAGGGCAAAAGCGGATATATCGCCGTGATCCTTGGTGGCTTGCTGAACGCCTTGATGATCTCGCGGTGCGTCTCCCGATACAGACAAAGTCCGAATCAAAGTTGACAGCTGTCAACTCGGCACGATCCTCTGGCCGCTCAACAAGCTTCTTATCATCCGATCAACGCTGAACGTCCCCTCTGCCGCCTTTTGTGACAGCCGCCGAAGATAGGCGCCTGGCTGACGGATCACCTCGAACCGCTCCAGAATGCAGAACACCGCCGCCGCTGCCTGCGCTGCCCCCATACTGGTGCGGGCCGCGTGCCAGACATCTGGCGTTATCCCCATCATGGGGCACACCACCTGCGCCGTTGTGATCGCCTGACGCCATTCTCTAATCGGTTCCTGTGCGTAATCCGCGCTTGATGGGCAGGCCGACAGCAGGTCGTGCAGGACAGGGCCCGCGTCCTGGAGCTGTTCATGGTAAGGTTCAGATTCAGATAGGGGTTTGTTTGAATCCTGTATGTGCCGCTCATTTTGGCTGTCATAGCCGCCCGAAATCTCTGCTACAGAATGGCTCTCACGGACCATCGTTACCATCGCCAAACTGCGCTGCGCCAAGTCGCGTGCCGTCTGAACCGTCAGCTTCCGACGCAAGGCGCGGTGAATGTCCATGACATCGGCCAAGGGACCGGCCAGGGCCACAATGTCCCGCAGATGCAGGATCACCGTCTCACGCAAGGCGTGGAGCTCCCGCGCGTCCTCCCGCGCCTGTTCGGCCGCCTCAGCGATCTCGGCTGCGCGCACAAGCAACGGGCGCATGTCAAATCCGAACGCGCGGGAGATTGCGCCCTGTTCATTGCGCCGGGCAAAGCGTTTGCCGTTCGGGCTGTCATGGCGCAGGATCAGTCCCGCCTGGACCAAGGTCGCGATGTGACGCCGCAGGGTGCTTTCCGGCATCCCGTGCAGCCGTTCCGCCAGTCGCGCGTTCGACGGAAAAACGATGGTCGGCCCGTCGGCCTGCAGCATCTGCGGCGGATGAAACGACAAAAGCGCCTGCAGCACCGTCAGATCGCGATCGCTGACCTTGAACGCCGCGCGCGCGGTCGTCAGGTCGCGCAGTACGGCCCATTTGTCGATGTCGGCAGCAGGGCAGGGGGCTTCCGCCAGCGCGCGGTGTGCCGACAGGTCAGCCGTCGCCCGCCGCCCGAAAGGCGTCATGGAAATATGCGTCATATGCTGTCACGAGGATGCAAATATCGGTCCGTCGGACAGACGGGTGTTGACAGCTGTCAACTTTTGGCGTTACGTGCGAGTGCTTAGATCGACGAAACGGCCTCTTGGGATGTCATGTCCTGGGGGGCTTTTTCTTTGCGGTCCCTTGTCGTGCCTCCTGTGTTGTTTCGGTCATTCCTCGCGACGGGCAAGCCAGTCGCGGTGAATTTCGTCCAGATTCGCGATCAGCCAGTCGTCGAAACCGGCCGCAGCCTCGCGGGAAAATTGAAGCGTGGTCACCTTCGCCTTGCGCGACACCTCACCCAAGGGGCCATGCGCGCCCAGAAGGGCAGGGCGCTCCACCGGCTGGGCGCGGGTGTTGGTGGCGGCCAGCACCGCCTCGAACCGCAGGTCGGACGTCTCACCCTGGGCGGCGTCCACAAGTGACGCGGGATCCTTGCCGGGAAGCCGGTCGGCAAGGGTCTTCCACCGGTCCCGACCGATGCCGGGGGCCGCGCCAATCGCCGCCAGCAGGGCAGGGGGGATGGCCTCGGCAATGGATAACATGCGGGAAATCAAAGTCTTGTCGATCTGAAGCGCATCGCAGATGACCTTCCGCTCGAACCCTCCGTCGCGCATGTGGCGCGCGAAGTTCGCCTTTTCGATGAAGGACAGGTCCTTGCGCGCCGTGTTCTCCTGCCCCTGCGCGATTACCAGATCGCGGTCGTTCAGGTTGCGGATCATCGCCTTGACCGGCTGACCCAGAAGCTTCATGGCGGCCACGCGGCGGCGGCCATAGACGATCTCGTAGCGACCTTCGGTGTTGGGCGAATGGCGCAGAAGGACGGGCACCTGCTGGCCATATTCCCGCAGGGATTCGGCCAGCGCGGCAATGCCCTCGGCATCCTCGTCCAGACGGTCGCGAAGACCGGCGTGGTCGATCATGTCGGACGGAACCTCGATCACCGAACGGTTGCGCAGATCGGCGATGGATTGGCTGACGGCGCCGATCGCCCCCTTCGTCACCCGGGGCGCCGTCTGCGGCGCGGGCGCCTGCGGGGTAGGGGTCATCAGGCCCTTCAAAAGATCCTTTCGCGCCATCACACGGCTCCTTTCCGGCCCCAGGCCTGCTGGATCAGCGTCCCGATCTCACCATTGACCGCGTTCAGGCTTTCCATCGCGCGTTCATAGGTGGAGCGGGTGAACTGCCCGCGCTCGACCTCATACAGGGTCTGCTTGGTGATGCCCGCATCCGAAATCGCGGTGGATTTCAATACGGGGTGGTTCAGCACATGATCGCCGAACATCGACCGCATGAAGCTGACCATCTGGTTCTGCGGCCCGTCGCCCGGCTCGTAGCGGGTGACGACATAGCGCAGCCAGTCGTAATTCATGTCGCCCCCCGCCTCGGCCACGACCCCCAGAAGGTTCGAGGTCATCAGCAGGAACTGGCACATCGACATCACATCCAGCATCTGCGGATGGACAGTCACCAGAACCGCCGTGGCAGCCGAAAGTGCGGACATGGTCAAGAACCCCAGCTGCGGCGGGCAATCGATGACGACCACGTCGTAATCGTCCCGCACCTCGGCCAGCTTGTCGCCCACGCGGGTGAAGAAAAACTGCGCCGACCGTTCGGCCAGCGCGCGCGGGGTCTCGTGCTCGAACTCCATCAGGTCGAGGTTGCCGGGAATGATGTCCAGCCCCGGGAAATAGCTGCGCCGAATCACGTCGCGCAGGGGAACGGGGTCGTCATAGCGGATCGCGTCATAGAGCGTGCCGCCGTCGATCAGATCGAATTCGGGCTGAAACCCGTGCAGGGCGGAGAAACTGGCCTGCGGGTCCAGATCGACCGCCAGAACCCGGTATCCGTCCAGCGCCAGCTTCTGCGCCAGATGCGCAGCGGTGGTGGTCTTGCCCGATCCCCCCTTGAAATTGATGACGGTGATGACCTGAAGATGGTCGCCCTCGCGCCGGCCGGGAAGATAGGTTCCGGGGGTTTTCGTCCCCTTTTCAAGCATTTGGCGCAATTCCTGCACATCATGCAGGCTGTAATACCGCCGCCCGCCGGCCCGGGTTTCCGGGCTGGGGCCGCGCCCGTCCAGATGCAGCTTGCGCAGATAGGCGTCCTTGACCCCCAAGAGATCGGCCACCTCGCCGCTGGTGAACTTTCGCAATTCCTTGCTGGCATTCGGGGGAAAAAGCTGTTCCCGATGGGCCTGAAGCCGTTCCGAGAGCCGCTGTGCATGCTCTCCCACCAGAACGTCGATCCGTTCCTGCCGCGTCATTTCTGCCCCTCGCGGTCTAGCGTGTGTTACGCTTCGACTCGTTATATCTGACTTGTTGCGTAATTCAGTGGACGAGTTTCCGGATTCGGGCAAGCCATTTTTCACGCAACCGTGTCCCGGTGGCCGCGTTTTCCCCCTCGCAGGCCGAAAATCGGCCCGCAAGGGGCGCGTTCAGGCCTCGCGCGCCATGGCCGCCGCCATGCCGTCCCGCAGGATCAGATCCAGGATATCGCACAGGTCCCGCCCCGCGGGGCCCGTCGTCAGGGCCGGGGGCAGGATGTCGGGGCAGAGCGCGGCCATGCCGGCGATGACCTCCGCCGCCGTGGTCGCCCGCCGCCGCAGCTCGGCCATCCGCGCCGCCATCGGGTCGTCCACCTGCGCCGCCCGCATCACATAGGCCAGCCAGGCGGCGAGGGCGAAGGTGAAGGGCCGGAGGCCACGTCCTTCGGCCAGCGCCTCCAGCGCCGGGGCGGTGATGCGCGGCGGCATCTTCTGCGTGCCGTCCATGGCGATCTGCGCCGTGGCATGGGCGATCGCGGGGTTGGCGAACCGGTCCATCAACGCCGCGGCATAAGCGTCCAGATCAATGTCCAGCCCCCGCACCGTCGCCGCCGCCGCGGCCAGATGGCGCCGCACCAGCGCCGCATGGGCGGGATCGGCCATCACGTCGCGGGTGAAGGTCTTTCCCGACAGCTGCCCGCTATAGGCCATCATGGAATGCGCGCCGTTCAGCATCCGCAGCTTCATCTGCTCATACGGGGCGACATCGGGCACGAACAGGACATCCGTGCGGTCCCATGCGGGGCGTCCGGCGCAGAAGTCATCCTCGATCACCCATTGGCGGAAGGGCTCCGTCTCCACTGCCGCCGCGTCGTCGAACCCCGTCAGATCCCGCGCCGCCGCGATCGTGTCGGGGGTCGATGCGGGGGTGATCCGGTCCACCATGGTGGACGGGAAGGTGACTCGTTCGGCGATCCAGCCTGCCAGATCGGCATCGGGGGCCGCGAAGTCCAGCACGGCGGCGCGCAGCTTCGCCCCGTTATGCGAAAGGTTGTCGCAGCTGAGCACGGTGAACGGCCCCGACCCTTCGGCCCGCCGCTGGCGCAGGGCGGCGACGATCAGGCCGATCACCCCCCGGGGCGCGTCGGGATGCGCAAGATCCGCCGCCACCGCCGGATGGTCGCGGTTCAGCGCGCCGTCGCTGGTGATGCCATAGCCCTTTTCGGTGACGGTGATGCTGACGATCCGGCAGCCCGGCGCGGCCATCGCCGCCAGGGCGCGCGCGCCCGCATCCGGCCCCGCGATCACATCCGCCAAGGCCCCGATGACCCGCCCCGTCGTCTCGGCCCCCCGGGTGAGCAGGGTATAGCGTCCGTCCTGCGGGGCCAGCGTGTCGGCCACCGCCGTGCCGCGCAGCGACACGCCCGTCACCCGCCAGTCGCCCCCCGCCGCCGCCAGCGCCTCGTCGGTATAGGCGAGAATATGGGCGCGGGCGAAATTGCCCAAGCCCAGATGCACGATGCCCACCCCGTGATCTTCGGGAGCATAGCCGAGCGGTGCGGGGGCCCGTGCCGACAGGCGGGTCATCGCGCGGACACGCCCGGATGGGCCAGCGCGGTCATGATGCCGCGCAGTTCCGCCAAGCCCTTCAGCCGCCCGATCGCGGGATAGCCCGGCTGCGCCTTGCGGGTCTGGTCGTCCAGAATGTCCTGCCCATGGTCGGGGCGCATCGGGATCTGCCAATCGGCGCGCCCGGCGGCCCGGCGGCGGTCCTGTTCGGCCAGAATGGCGGCGATCATCGCCACCATGTCGGTGTTGCCCTCCAGATGCGCGGCCTCGTGGAAGGATCCGCCCAAGGTGCGATCCTCCAGCGTGACGTTGCGCAGGTGCAGGAAATGCACGCGATCCCCCAGACGGCGCATCATGCCCGGCAGATCGTTATCCGCCCGCGCGCCAAGCGATCCGGTGCACAGCGTGATGCCGTTGGAAGAAAGGTCCACCGCGTCCATGACGGCCTTGTAATCGGCCTCGGTCGACATGATGCGGGGCAGGCCCAGAAGAGGGAAGGGGGGGTCGTCGGGGTGGCAGCACAGACGCATCCCGATCTCTTGCGCAAGGGGGGCCACCTCCGCCAGGAAATCGAGCAGGTGGCGGCGCAGAAGGTCGGCGGGAATGTTGTCATAGCGGGCAAGGTGGCTCTTCACGTCGTCCATCGACATCCGCTCGGCCGATCCGGGCAGGCCGAAGACGACGTTGCCGCACAGCTCGTTCCGGCGCGCGTCGGACATGGTGGCGAACCGGGCGCGGGCGGCTTCGGTCACCTCGGGGGAATAATCCCGCTCCACCCCGTCGCGTTGCAACAAGAACAGATCGAAGGCCGCGAAATCCACCGCGTCATACCGCATGCAGGTCGCGCCGTTGGCCAGCCGGAAGGCCAGATCGGTGCGTGTCCAGTCCAGGATGGGCATGAAGTTGTAGCAGATGACCTCGATCCCCGCCGCGCGCAGATGGCGCATGGAGGTCTTCCAGTTCTCGATATGCTGCTTCCAGTCGCCCGTCTGGCGCTTGATGTCCTCGGACACGGGCAGGCTTTCGACCACCTCCCATGCAAGGCCCGAGGGCGTGCCGTCCTTCATCACCGCCAGTTCCGCTTGCCGTTGCGCGATGTCCGCCGGCTGCCATACGGCACCCGTGGGCATGTGGTGAAGGGCGGTGACCACGCCTTCGACGCCCGCCTGCAGCATATCGTCGATGGACACGAGGTCTTTGGGTCCGAACCAGCGCCAGGTTTGTCTCATGATAGGGTTCCGTCGTATCGGGGCGTCAGGCGCCAAAGGAAAGTTGGACCTTGACCGAGGTCGTCCGGTCGCGGGCGGTCGCGAAGGCCGCATGGGCCTTGTCGGCCGGAAAGGTGGCGGTGATCATCGGGCGGGGGTCGATCGCCCCCGATCCGATCAGATCCACGGCTTCGGCGAATTCCACGTCGAAGCGTTGCGATCCAAGGAACGTGATCTCCTTGCCGACCATCACGTTCAGGGGCATCGGCGTCGGCCCCGCCACGCCCACTTGCACCAGCGTGCCAAGGGGGCGCAGGCAGGTGACCGCATCCTGAATCGCCGCCGCCGCCGCCGAACATTCGAACACCAGATCGACGCGGCCCTTGTCGGCCTGCCACGGGGCCAGGGCGCCCGGCTGTGTGGCGGTGTTGATCGCGTGATCCGCGCCCATCCGGCGGGCCACGGCCAGGGTCGCGTCCTGAATGTCCGTCACGATGATTTCCGCCGCGCCGCGGTGGCGGGCCACGGCCACGCACAGCGCGCCGATGGGACCGGCGCCGGTGACCAGCACCGTCTTGCCCGTCAGGTCGCCGCCCCGATTGGCCGCGTGCAGGCAGACGGCCAGCGGTTCGGCGCAGGCCGCGGCCCCCGGCGCGATCCCGTCCGGCACGGGCAGGCATTGATCCGCGCCGATCACCATCCGGTCGCGGAACATGCCCTGCTGATGCGGCAGATACATGGCCGATCCCTTGAACTTCATCGCAGAGCAGTGGCGCGGCAGACCCTGCCGGCAGAAGGTGCAGACCCCGCATGGCTGCGACGGGTTCAGCGCCACCAGCTGCCCCACCGCCAGCCCCGTGACACCGTCCCCAAGGGCATCGACGCGGCCCGCCGCCTCATGCCCCAGAATGATCGGTTCACGCACGCGGATGGTGCCGATCCCCCCTTCCAGCCAGTAATGCAGATCGGACCCGCAGATGCCGCCCGCAAGAACGGCCACGCGCACCTCGTTCGGGCCGGGCGCATCCGCGGGGCGGGTTTCAAGGCGCAGATCATCCTGTCCATGCAGGCAGACGACACGGTTTTCGGACATGGGGACCCTCAGGGCATCAAGGTGTTGGGCAACCAGGTGGACAGCGCCGGGATGAAGCTGACCATCAGGAGGACGATGATGTTGGTGATGATATAGGGGGTGATCGCGCGGATCACCGGTGACAGCGGCAGCCGCGCGATGTTGGAGGCCACGAACAGGCATACGCCCACCGGCGGCGTGGTCAGCCCGATCATCAGGTTCAACACGGCAAAGCAGGCGAAATGGATCGGGTCGATCCCCACCGCGAGCGCCAGCGCCTGCAACGGCACGAACAGGATGATCAGCGCGGCGATGGTTTCCATGAACATGCCCACGAACAACAGCAACACGTTGATCAGCAGGATCACCGCGATCTTGTTCTGGGTGACCGACAGCACGCCGTCGGCCATCATCTGCGGAATGCGTTCGGCCACCAGGATCCAGCCGAAGACGTTGGCCGTCCCCACCAGCACCAGAATCCCGGCCGAGCTGATGGCGCTGTCGATGATGATCTTGGGGATGCGCGCCACCGGCAGTTCGCGATAGACGAAAAGCCCCACGATCGCGGCGTAAAGACAGGCCACGACGGCGGTTTCGGTGGGGGTGGTGACCCCGATCAGCAACCCGCCGACGATCAGCACGGTCATGGCGATGGCCCAGACCGCCCCGGTGAAGGACCGGAACAGCTCGCCCACGCCCTTCCATGCCTCGCGCGGGAAGCTGCGCTTGCGGGCGATGACATAGGTGGTGACCATCATCGCGGCCCCCATCACCAGACCGGGGATCGCACCCGCCAGAAACAGCTTGCCCACCGACAGGCCCGACAGCGACCCCACGATGATCATCGGCACGCTGGGCGGGATCATCGGCCCCACGGTGGAGGAGGCCGCCGTCACCGCCGCCGAAAACGGCGCGGGGTAGCCGACCTTCTTCATGCCGGGGATCATCATCCCCCCGACCGAGGCGACATCGGCCACCGCCGTGCCCGAAATCCCGCCAAACAGCATGGAGGCCGCGATGTTGGCCTGCGCCAGACCGCCGCGCATCCACCCCACAAGGGCGTTGGCAAAGCGGATGATCCGTTCGGTGATGCCGCCCGAGTTCATCAGGTTCCCGGCCAGGATGAAGCCCGGAATGCACAAGAGCACGAAGCTGTCCATGCCCGCATACATCTTCTGGGGAATGACCACCAAGGGGATGTCGGCAAACAGAAGATAGGCCATCGAGGACAGGCCAAGGGTCACGGCGACCGGCACGCCGATGGCCAGGCCCAGAACGAAGATGCCAAGAAGCAGGGCGAGACCCATCAGGTTTCCTCCGAATTCGGGATCGGGCGGCCATCGTGACGGCCGGTCAGCATCTCGAAGGCGCGCAGGGCGCCCCACAGGATCAGGGTGACCAGAAGAACCAGCATCGTGGCGTGGATCCAGGTCATCCGCCACCCCAGCGACGGCGCGGTCTGCCGCGTGCCGATCATGGTGTAATCCCACGCCGCCGACAAAAGGATCGCGGCGAAGGCGACGGTCAGCCCCGCGCACAAAAGGCGCAGGATCCACGGCCCGCGCCCCGGCAGGCTTTCGCACAAAAGGTCCACGTTCACCATGTCGCCGCTGCGCAGCGCCAGACCCGCGCCAAGCGCGCCGATATAGATCAGGCAGAAGCGCGTCAGCTCCTCCGTCCAGACCGGGGCGGTGCTGAGGAACGTGCGCGCGAACACCTGCACCAGCACGGCCCCCATCAGCACCATGAAGGCGGCGAAGATCAGGAAGCGGCACAGCCCTTCCAGCCCTTTGACGGCTTTTTCCATGAGGTCCTCCGATCGCTGTCCGCCGACGGGGCGGCGGACAGCACCGTCATCAGTTGTTGAAGATCTGTTCGGCCAGGGGGCGAATGGCGGGATCGACCGCGTTCAGAACCGCATCGCGTGCGGCGGCGGCGAACGCCTCCTGATCGACATCGACGAAGGTCACGCCGCGCCCTTCCAGATCGGCCACCAGCGCGGCCTCATCGGCCAGGAACAGCTCCCGCTCGAACGTCTGGGTGCGCGCGGCGGCCTCCATCAACGCGGCCTGATCGTCTTCCGACAGCTTGCCCCAGCTGCGTTCGGAAATCGCGAGATAGATCCACGAGCGCACATGCTCGGTCTTGTTGATGACCTTCTGCACCTCATAGAAGCCGCCCGAGCGGAACAGGGCCAGCGGGTTCTCCTGCCCCTCGATCGTGCCGTTCTGCAACGAGGTGAAGACTTCGGAAAACGCCATCGGCGTCGGGTTGGCACCCATCGCCTGCCATGCGGCCACGAACAGCGGCACGTTGGGCACGCGCAGCTTGAACCCGTTCAACTGATCGGGCGACGTGATCTCGCGGTTGGCCGACAGGTTGCGCGGCCCCCGCGCGAAATAGGTGAGCGGGCGGACCTGGGCGTTCTCGATGATCTCGGCCTCGATCTCCTGCCCGATCTCGCCCGAGGCGACCTCGTCCATATGCTCCAGCGAGCGGTAGGCATAGGGCAGGGCCAGAAGGGCGGCCTTGGGGGCCCAGTTCTGCAGGCTTTCGCCCGTGATCGTCATGTCGGCGGTGCCAAGCTGCATCCCGTTGATCAGGTCGATCTCCTTGCCCAGCGTCTCGTTCGGATACACCTCCACCGCGATGCGGCCTTCGGTCAGCGTCGCCACCTCCTCGGCGAACTTGAGCGAGGCCTTGTGCCAGATGTTCTCCTCATTGGCGAGGTGGCCCAGCTTCAGCGTGACCTCCTGCGCCATGGCGGTGCCACCCATCAGGGCGGCAACCGTGAAGGCCGCCGCCATTTTCGTGAACGTTCCCATGGTCATCGTCTCCTCCTCCAAGGACAGTGGGGTGCCGGCGAACCGGCGTTACAAGAAATACTCGGGCCGCTCCTGCTTGATCACGGGCAGATCGCTCAGGATGCCCTGCAGGTGCCGGCGCAGGACGCGGTCGGCGCGGATGGGGTCGCCGCTGGCGATGCCGTCCACCACGTCGCGGTGCTGGTCGATCAGACGGTCCACCGGGAAATGCATGCTGGACAGAAAACGCACGCGGTCCATCTGCGCCTTCATCGCCACCACGACCTCCCACGCCTTGCCCTTGCCGGCGGCCTCGGCCAGGGTGCGGTGGAAAATCTCGTCCGCCTCCATGAAATCGCGGGCCGATCCGCCGACAAGGGTCATTTGCTGGTCCACCTGACGCCGCAGGTCGGCGATCACGGCGGGGTCGGGGGATCCGGCCAGCAGCTTCACGATATCTGCCTCCACCGCTTCGCGCACGAAACGGGCGTCCATCACATCGGCCAACGAAATCTTGGCCACGAAACTGCCGCGTTGCGGCCGGATTTCCAGCAACCCTTCCTTCGACAGGTTGATGAACGCCTCGCGCACCGGTTGGCGGCTGGTGCCGTATCGCTGGGCGACCTCGGCTTCGGAAATGCGCATTCCGGGGGACAGGACGTTGTCGATGATCGCCGCGCGAAGGCGGGCATGGACCTGATCGGCCACGCTGACATGCAACGGCAGGATCTGTGCGGTGCTGGTCATTCCGATCTCCCTGCCCCCACTGTCCTCCATACTACCATACCAGTCAACCGATATCTGGGGCCACCCCTTACCAGTCGGGGGCGATCCCGGGCGGCGGGGCGGCGTCCGGCCCCCCCATCGCCTCATGATAGGCCTCGGCCACATCCTTGGGCAGGGCGGAATGGCGGAGCCGGTCCAGCCGTTCCTGCGGCATCCGCCCTTCGATCAGATCGTGCATCAGGGCGACCTGCCGCCGGTCCCGCAACGCCTTGGCCGGATCGCGGTCGGCGCGAGAGGAAACCCAGAGCTTGTGCGCGGCCCAGACGGCGGGGGCGGGCACCGTCATGCGAACGGGAAATCCGCGCTGGTCGATCACCGTCGTCGTCAGGGCGGGGGCGTTCACCAGCCATTCCAGACCGTCGATCATCGCCGGACGCACATCGCCCTCCACCCCGGTATCCTTGCCGGGCATGGGGCGGAAGATCGGATGCGGTTCGGGGCGGATGAATTCCACCATGAAACTGTCCTTGTTGGTCAGCCGGTAATCCCCGCGCGCCCTTTGGCGAAAGCTGTCATCCACCGACTGGACCACCGTTTCCAGCCCCGCGATGTCCCCCTCCACCACGATCTGAAGCGGCGCGCGGTCATCGACCAGAATGTCCATGTCGTTGGTCTGCAGATGCTGGCCCTGGATCACCACCCCGGCATGGGCCTCATAGGCGTAAAGGGCATAGGTGCCGACCACGCGGAACCGGGCCGAGGCCGCCGCCTCGTCCAGTTTGCGCAGGATGCGCGCAGCAGTCGCGGGCATACGCACATGGCCAAGGGCGCGCATCACGCCCGCCAGATCGGTCATCGTGCGGGTCAGGGCGGTCAGACGCGCCTCCGCCTCGGCCTTCTGGGACTGGAAGGCGGCCTGGATGGCGTCGGTCTTTGCCGACCGCGGGCCGAGGCTTCTGGAAATGCGGTGCCCCTTCTTCTTGATCCGACGATAGAGATACTCCGTGCCGCCCCGACGTTCATAGGCCATGCTGCCTTGCAACGCGTCCGCCGATGCCGCGCGCACCCGCCGCCATTCGTCATAGGCGGAGATGAGGTCGATGCGGTCCCGCAGGATGCGCGAGTCCAAGTCGTTGTAATCGGCCATTTTGGTGCCCATTCGCAATGTCATCCGATTATGGGCACCAAACCTTGCGATATCAAGGGGCTGCGCCAAAGGTCTTGGGCCGGTCCTGCCCGCGCGGCAAGGGGATTGACAGGTGCGGACAGATGTATGACAAATAAAAGAAGCTGTAGGACATCCCGTGAGGGGCGGGACAGGGTCGCAGTCTTGGGAGGATATGATGAATCACCGCACACGTCTGCGCCTGTCCGTGGCCGCAGTCATTCTGGCATCCACGCCGGTCTTTGCCGAAACGCCCGACGATCAACTGGTCATCGGCTTTTCCATGACCAACATCCTGACGCTCGATCCCGCCGCCATCACCGGCAAGGAAACGGTGCAGGTGCTGGCCAACGTCTATGACGGGCTGGTTCAGCTCGATCCCGTGGACCGGGCCGAGGTGCAGCCCGATCTGGCCGAAAGCTGGGACGTGTCGGAGGATGGCACGACGATCACCTTCCACCTGCGCGAGGCGGCGTTCGCGTCGGGCAATCCCGTGCGCGCCGAAGATGTCGTCTGGTCGCTCACGCGGCTCATGACGCTGAACCTTGCGCAGGCCTCGTTCCTGAAAACCTATGGCTTCACCGCCGAAGGCGCGGCAGAGGCCTTCACCGCCCCCGATGACCGGACGGTGGTGGTCACGCTGCCGCAGAAGGTGAACCCGGAGATCATCATCGCCACCCTCGGGATCGTCGGCCCCGGCTCGATCCTCGATTCGGAGCTGGTGAAGGAGAACGCGCGCAACGACGATTGGGGTGGGGCCTGGCTGGCGCAGAACTCGGCCGGATCGGCGGCGTTCAACATCCAGCAATGGCAGTCGAACAACCTTGTCCTTCTGACTCGCAACGACAATTTCTGGGGCGAGGCGCCGGCGATGCGCCGCATCATCTGGCGCCACATCCCCGAATCCCAAAGCCAGCGGCTGCAACTGGAACGCGGCGATCTCGACATCGCGTTCCAGCTGGCCCCCGCGGATCTGGGCGCGCTGGAAAACACCGACGGGATCGAGATCCAGACCGTGCCCTCGGCCGGGTTCTATTACCTCGCCATGTCGATGAAGGATGAGCGGTTCCAGGATCCCAAGGTGCGCGAGGCGATGCGCTACCTCATCGATTATGACGGTCTGAACGAGGCGATCCTGCCCTTTTACGGCACCGAACACCAACGCCCCATCTCGGGCGGGTTCCTGGGGCTTCTGGACGATCCGGGCCATGCCCTCGATCCCGAAAAGGCAAAGGCCCTGCTGGCCGAGGCGGGGTATGCGGACGGCATGAACGTCACTTTGCGCGCGCTGTCGGACGATCCCTTCCTGAACCTTGCGACGGCGCTTCAGGGCACCCTGGCCCAAGGCGGCATCCGGGCCGAGGTCATCACCGGATCGGGCGACCAGATCTATGGCGCGATGCGCGAACGCAATTTCGAGATGATCGTGGGCCGGGGCGGCGGCGGCCAGCTGCCCGATCCCGACAGCAACATGCGCGCGCTGATCTACAACCCCGACAATTCGGACGAGGCGCGGCTGACCAACTTCCAGGGCTGGCGCACCGGCTTCTTCGACGAGGAGATCAACAGCATGATCGACGCAGCGGCGGCCACGACCGACCGGGACGAACGGATCGCCCTCTATGCCGACATCCAGAATCGGTATGAGGAGGAGGCGGGCCCGATCATCCCGTTTTCGGAGGTGGTGACCTCCACCGCCTATCGCGACGATCTGGCCGGGCTGACGGTGAACCCGTCCTGGTCGACCGACCTGTCCACCGTCACCAAGACCCGCTGAGGTCGGAGAGGTTCCGATGCTGACCCGGACACGCACCCGTTCCATCGCGCGGCAGGTGGGCACGATCGCCGTGACCCTGCTGGGCCTTCTGGTCCTGACCTTCGTCATCGGTCGCATGATGCCCGCCGATCCCGTCCGCGCGATCGTGGGGGAAGAGGCCACGCGCGACACCTATATGCAGGTCTATCAGCAGCTTGGTCTCGACCGGCCGCTGGTGGTGCAGTTCTTCCTCTATCTGCGCGACGTGCTGACGGGGGATTTCGGAACCTCCATCCGCACCGGACAGCCGGTGATCGACGACATCATCACCGTGATGCCCGCCACGCTGGAACTGGCGACGCTGGCCATCATCATCGGCGCGGGCCTCGGCATCCCGCTGGGCGTCATCGCGGCGGTGAAAAAGGACCGCTGGCAGGACCATGTGATCCGCGTGATCAGCCTTGCGGGGCATTCGATGCCGATCTTCTGGACCGGCATGATCGCCCTCCTGATCTTCTATGCCTGGCTGGGCTGGGTCGGGGGCGGCGGACGGATGAGCGATTATTTCATCGGCCTCGTGCCCCCCGTCACCAATTTCATCCTGATCGACGCGGCGCTGGCCGGGGAATGGGACGTGTTCCAAAGCGCGCTGAACCACCTGATCCTGCCCGCCTCGCTTCTGGGCTATTCCTCCAGCGCGTATATCACCCGGATGACGCGCAGCTTCATGCTGGACCAGATCAACCAGGAATACATCACCACCGCGCGTGTGAAGGGCCTGTCGGTCCGCCAGACGATCTGGCGCCACGCCTTCCTGAACATCCGTGTCCAGTTGGTGACCATCGTCGCCCTGGCCTATGGCGCGCTTCTGGAAGGGGCCGTGCTGATCGAGACGGTGTTCTCCTGGCCGGGTTTCGGCCAATACCTGACGTCGAACCTGATGATCGGCGACATGAACGCGGTGATGACCTGCGTGCTTCTGGTCGGTGTCATCTTCATCGCGCTGAATCTGCTGTCCGACGTGCTCTATCGCGTCTTCGACCCGAGGACGCGCTGATGCCTGCGGACATCCTGAAGAAAGGCCACAGCATGACCCTTCCGGGCTTTGCCCCCCTGGCACGCATCCTGCGGTTCCTGATGCGCCAGCCGACATCGGCCTTCGGGCTGATCGTCATCGGCCTGTTGATCTTCGGCGCGATCTTCGCGCCGTGGCTGGCCACGCACGATCCTTATACGCAGGATTTGACCAACACGCTTGCCGCGCCGGGGGGCGGGCATCTGTTCGGCACCGACGAACTGGGCCGCGACATCTGGAGCCGTCTGGTCCACGGCACGCGGATCACACTGACGATCATCGCGCTGGTCACCGTGGTCGTGGGGCCGATCGGCCTCGCCGTCGGGACCATCGCCGGATATTACGGCGGCGCGGTGGATACGGTGATGATGCGGGTCACCGACATCTTCCTGTCCTTTCCGTCGCTGATCCTGTCGCTGGCCTTCGTCGCGGCCCTGGGGCCAAGCCTGTCGAACGCGATCATCGCCATCGCCCTGACCTCCTGGCCGCCCATCGCCCGGCTGGCGCGGGCCGAAACGCTGACCTTCCGGGCCGAGGATTACGTCTCGGCCGCCCGCCTTCAGGGCGCGTCGAACGCGCGCATCATCTTGAAATCCATCGTGCCCATGTGCCTGCCCTCCGTCATGGTGCGGCTGACGCTGAACATGGCGACGGTGATCCTGACGGCGGCGGGCCTGGGGTTCCTCGGGCTTGGCGCGCAGCCGCCCCTGCCCGAATGGGGGGCGATGATCGCGACGGGGCGGCGCTACATGATCGACAGCTGGTGGCTGGTGACGTTCCCGGGCATCGCGATCCTGTGCGTCAGCCTTGCATTCAACCTTGTCGGCGATGGGCTGCGCGACGCGCTGGATCCCAAGCAGATGAACCGGAGGTGACATGGACACGATCCTCGACATCCAGAACCTGACCGTCGCCTATCGCGGGGCCGGCACGCCCGCCGTGCGGGGCGCCAGCTTCACACTTGGCCGCGAACGGCTGGGCATCGTGGGCGAAAGCGGGTCGGGCAAATCGACCGTGGGCCGCGCGATCCTGAAGCTGCTTCCCACCGCCGACATCACCGCCGACCGGATGCGGTTCGGCGACGTGGACCTGCTGGCCACCCCCGAACGCCGGATGCTGGACATTCGCGGCAAGCGGATTTCCATGATCCTGCAGGACCCGAAGTTCAGCCTGAACCCGATCCGCCGCGTCGGCGATCAGGTGGCCGAGGCGTGGCGCGTCCATGTCCGCTGTTCGGTCGCCGCGGCGCGGGAACGGGCGCTGGAGATGCTGCGCGCCGTGTCCATCCGCGACGTGGAACGGGTCTATGACCTTTATCCGCATCAGGTGTCGGGCGGGATGGGCCAGCGGATCATGATCGCCATGATGCTGCTGACCGAACCCGAACTGGTCATCGCCGACGAACCGACCAGCGCCCTGGACGTGACCGTGCGGATGCAGGTCCTGTCCATCCTCGACGGGCTGGTGCGGGATCGCGGCATCGGGCTGATCGTCATCAGCCACGACCTGAACCTTGTCCGCAACTTCTGCGACCGCGTGCTGATCATGTATGCCGGCCGCATCGTCGAAAGCCTGAAGGCGAGCGAGCTGGATCAGGCGCGACATCCCTATACCCAGGGGCTTTTGGCCGCACAGCCGCGCATCGGTGGCCCGCGCCGTCCGCTGCCGGTGCTGCAACGCCGGCCCGAATGGTCGGAGGCGCAGGCATGAAGTCCATTTCCATTCGCGACATGTCGATCACCCTGGGCTCCGCGCGGATCCTGCATGACATCAGTTTCGACGTGACGGCGGGCGAATGCTTCGGTCTGGTGGGAGAAAGCGGATCGGGCAAGTCCACGATCCTGCGCTGCCTGTCGCTTTTGATGAAGACATGGGACGGGCGGGCGACCATCGGCGGGCAGGACGTGCGCGCCATGCCCCTGATCGAGCGTTGCCGCACGGTGCAGATGGTGTTTCAGGACCCCTACGGCTCGCTCCACCCGCGCCAGTCGGTGCGGACCGTGCTGGCCGAACCCCTGCGCATCCACGGGCTGGACGACACCAAGGGCCGGATGGAACGGGCGATGACCGAGGTGGGCCTGCCGACGGCCTTCCTCGACCGGTTTCCGCACCAGCTTTCGGGCGGGCAGCGGCAGCGTGTCGCTATCGCGCGGGCGCTGATCCTGGAACCGGACGTGCTGCTGCTGGACGAACCGACCAGTGCGCTGGATGTCTCGGTTCAGGCCGAGATCCTGAACCTGCTGGCCGATCTGCGCGAACGGCGGGGCTTCACCTATGTCATGGTCAGCCATGATCTGGCGGTGGTCGATCACATGTGCGACCGCTTTGCCGTCATGCAGAAGGGCCGTCTGGTGGAGGTTCTGGGCCGCGGCGCCCTGACCGGCGTTCCGGGAGAGGGGGCGCGCGACCCCTATGCGCGCGAATTGATCGACGCCTCCATCGCCTATGACCGGGCCATGTGACTGGCCCGACGATTGGCGCGCGCGGCTGGACCGGCCGCTGCCCCGGGATCACGGGGCGGACGATCTGCGCCGGGCGTGGGATGCGGCCCTGCCGCCGCCCGATCCGGTCGACCGCTGGACCGGCCAGCACCTGCGCTTTGCCAGCGGCAAGCAGGCAGAGGGGGTGATCCTGACGCCCGCCCGCCCCACGGGCTGCGCGGTATTGATGTTTCACGATCACGGCGGACGGTTCGATGTCGGCTGGCGCAAATGCACCGACGATCCGCAGGGATTTTATGGCGGATCGCCCGCGCGGCGCCTGCTGGCGGCGGGGCATCCGGTGATGTGTTTCGACACGGTGGGCTGGGGCGGTCGGCAGATGGCGGGCGATCAGCAGGCGCTGGCCTGCGCCGCGTTCGGCCTTGGCACCAGTCTGGCCGGTCTTGTCGCGGGCGAGGATCGCGACATCGCCACCTGGGCCGCCACCCGCCCCGAGGCCGCGCGCGGTCTGGCCGTCTGGGGCTTTTCCTTCGGTGGATTTCGCGCCTGGCAGTGCCTGGCCACAACGCCGGTCGTGCAGGCGGCGGTCGGGTTTTCGTGGATGGCCCGCTGGCGCGACCTGCTGCGCGCGGGCGCGCCGATCACGGCGGGGCAAAGCGCGTTCTGGATGCTGCATCCGTCGCTGATGGCGCGGGCCGACCTGCCCGATCTGGCGGGGGCAGGGGCCCCGAAGCCGCTGTTCCTGCGATCGGGGTCCGCGGATCGCCACCTGCCCCGTCCGGCGGCCGCGGCAGCGTTCGACGATCTGCGCCGCATCTGGGGCGGCGGTCTGGATGCCGCGATCTTTCCGGGCGGGCATGTCTGCCCGCCACAGATGCAGGCGGAGGCGATCGCCTTCCTCCGCCGCGCGGGCCTCAGTTGACGCGATTGTTCTCGATGAAGTCGAAATCGATATCCTCGCCGATGCCCGGACGGTCGGGCACATGGATCCAGCCCTCCGCATCCATCGGGTCGGACAGCGATTTCAGGTAATCGAACCCGTCGTCGTATTCGAGGAACGGGTGCAGCAGACCCCGCTCATACCAGCGGCAGTTCTTCGACGTGGCGGTCACCACAAGGTTCATCGCCGTGTTGCCATGCACCTCGCATTCCATCCCGAAGCTTTCCGCCATGCGCATGGTCTTCAGCGCGGGGGTGATGCCGCCCACGTCGTTCACCCCGGTGCGCAGGATGTCGCAGGCCCCGTGCTTGACCCATTCGGCGCGGTTCCAATGCTTGCCCGCCGCGCTTTCGGGGCCCACCACGGGAATGTCCAGATTGTCCGCCAGCCATTTGTAGGAGGACATGGACTGTTCGTCCATCGGCTCCTCGATCCAGTCGAAGCCCAGTTTTTCCAGTCCGCGCCCCAGTTGCAGCGAATCCACCCGGGAATACCAGTGGAAGGCGTCGATCATCAGATGGATGTCCGGCCCCACCGCCTCGCGCACGGCGGCGCAGGCCCTGAGGTCCATCTTCACATCCGGCGCCCAGGACACGGGCGGCATCCAGGTGTGCAGCTTGATGCCCTTGTATCCCCGCGCGACCAGCTTTTCGGCAAACCGGCCGTAATCCTCGGGCGTGGCCAGACCGCCCTCCAGCTCGTCCCCGCACATGATGGAGCCGTAGGCGCGGATCTTGTCGCGATAGGCGCCGATCATTTTGTAGGTCGGCTGCCCGATGGCCCGCCCCGCCAGATCCCACAACGCCACGTCCACCGCGGCCAGCGTCCGGTCGGTCAACTGCGCCGCCGATCCGCGCTGCCAATGGGCCAGATCGTGCCACAGACGTTCGCGGTCGCGGTGATCCTGACCGATCAGCACCTTCTTGACGAACTTGTCGATCACATGGGGCCGCACGATTTCCGGCACGGTGAAGGAATGCCCCTCATGCCCGTCTTCCGTCCGCAGGGTGATGATGGAGGTCTTTACCTGATGCGGGGGGCCCGGATGGGCGTGGCCCGCGCTGTCGGAATGGCGGCGCGTCGTGGACAGGAAATGGCGCACCTGAACGTCGGTAATGATCATGACAGTCTCCCTTTGCCGGGAGAGTGCCAACTTGTCATACAGGTGTCAATTACCTGTATACCTGTTTTGGTGCAGAAGCGCACGGTAGCGCGCGACGCTGCCCTTCAGATGCTCCTGCATCGCCTGACGCGCGCCCGCCTCGTCCCCGGCCAGAACCGCGCGGCAGATCGCGTCATGCTCCTCGGCCAGGTGGCGGTTGTAATCCATGGGGCGGATGTTCTCGCGCCCCGTCTGCAATTCGCCGCGCGCGATGATGCCCACGCGCACCAGCACGAGGAATTCGGCAAAGCGCGAATTGTTCGTCGCCTCCGCGATCGCGAGGTGAAAGTCGAAATCGGCGTCCCGCGTCGGCGCGTCGGTCTGCAGGCAGTCCAGAACGGCCCGGTGCGCGGCGATGATCCGTTCCTCCTGCTGGGGGGAACGGCGCAGCGCGGCAAGGGCCGCACTCTCCACCTCCACCGCGCGGCGCAGTTCCAGAAGTTCGATCACCGACGACACCTTGCCGGGGTCGAGGTTCAGGAACGGGCCCGTCTGCGCCTCCAGCGCGAAGATGCCCGCGCCCTTGCGCGACTGCACCAGCCCCTCGAAGGACAGGGTGGCGATGGCCTCGCGGATGACCGTCCGGCTGACGCCATGCAGTTCGGCCAGCTTCGTTTCCGACAGCAGACGTTCGCCCGGTTTGACATGGCCGTCGGTGATCTGGCTGCGCAGGGCGTCGGCCACCCGCGTGGCAAGACGGTCTTTCATGCGTGGTCCCCCAATCTGTCCTACAACCGATATACCGCGCGGGGGGGCAAGGCAAACATCCGTGCCACCAATGGGGGAAAGCGGGCATGTTGACCCTTGCATCGGCCCCGGATTGGTGGGCAGGACGGCACGACCCCCGCCGGACCTTGGCCGCGCGTGACGGGGTCCGACATCGCACCGCACGGGGGGGAGGGTGACTTGAGCGCAGGAACACAGGAACGGGGGCGGGCCGCCTGGGTCGTCACCCTGTGCTGGATCGCCGTGATCCTTGACGGGTTCGATCTGGTCGTGCTGGGCGCGCTGATCCCCACGCTGACCGGCGGGGACGCCCCGTTCATGACGGGGGCGGAGGCGACCTTCGCCGCCACCATCGGCCTTGTGGGGATGATGGTGGGCGCGCTGTCAATCGGCATCGCGACCGACCGGATCGGGCGGCGCCGCGCGCTGATCTGGGCCGTGGCCGCCTTCTCTCTCCTGACGGCGCTGTGCGGTCTGGCGCAGACCCCGGCGCAACTGTCGTTCTTCCGCTTTCTGGCCGGGATCGGGCTGGGCGGCTGCCTGCCCACCGCCATCGCGATGGTGACCGAGTTTTCGCGCGGGCAGGCGGGCCGGGCGGCCACGCGCGTGATGACCGGATACCATGTGGGCGCGGTGGCGACGGCGGTGCTGGCGCTGATCCTGCTGCCGGTGACGGGGTGGCGCGGGATGTTCTGGGCCGGCGCGCTGCCGGGGCTGGTCGTGGTGCCGTTGATGATGCGGCATCTGGCCGAAAGCCCCGCCTATCTTCTGGCCCAGGGCCGGCGGTCCGAGGCGGAGGCCGTCGCCCGCGCCCATGGCATCGCGCTGGCCGCACCGGACACGGGCGCGCCCCGCGCGTCGATCAGGACGCTGTTCGAACCCGCGCGCCTGCGCACGACGCTGGCGATCTGGGTCACGTCGTTCATGGGGCTGCTTTTGGTCTATGCCCTCAACAGCTGGCTGCCGGCGTTGATGGTGGCGGCCGATTACGGGTTGGAACGCGGGTTGTGGCTGTTGCTGCTGCTGAACGCGGGGGCGGTGACGGGCCTTCTGGCCGCGGGGCAGGTGGGCGACCGGATCGGGCTGCGGCGGGCGGCGACGCTGTGGTTCGTGGCGGGGGCGGTGCTTCTGGCGCTTTTGTCGTGGAAGATGCCGGTGGCGCTTCTTTATCCGGTCGTGTTCCTGACGGGGTGCTTCGTGTTTTCGGCGCAGGTGCTGGTCTATGCCTTCACCGCCGCGCGCTTTCCGGCGGGCATTCGCGCGACGGCCATCGGCATGGCTGCCGGGGTCGGCCGGTTGGGCGCGATCGCGGGGCCGCTGATCGGCGGGACGCTGGTGTCGATGGGGATCGGGCACCCGTGGGGATTCTACGTGTTCGCGCTGGTGGGACTTCTGGGGGCCGTGGCGCTTGGCTGCGCCGGACGGGGAAAGGAATGACGCCTATGCGCCTTCGCGATCACATCGCCCTTCCGGGCCATCTGCCCACCGGGCCGCGCAACAGCGTGACGGACGTTCCGGGCGTGCAGGTCGGCCATGCCACGATCCAGGGCGGGGGGTTGAACACCGGCGTCACCGCGATCCTGCCCGCCCCCGGCAACCTTTTCGAACACAAGCTGACCGCCGCGGTGGAGGTCATCAACGGTTTCGGCAAAAGCGCGGGCCTTGTGCAGGTGGCCGAACTGGGCAGTCTGGAAACGCCGATCCTTCTGACCAACACCTTCGGGGTCGGCACCTGCGCCAACGCCCTGATCCGCCGCGCGATCGCGGAAAGCCCCGACATCGGGCGCGGCACCTCCACCGTCAATCCGGTGGTGTGCGAATGCAACGACGGCACCTTGTCGGACATCCAGGCGATGGCGGTGACGGAAGACGACGCCCGCCGCGCGCTGGCGGCGGCGGGCCCGCAGGTGGCCGAAGGGTCGGTCGGGGCGGGGACGGGGATGGTGGCCTTCGGGTTCAAGGGCGGGATCGGCACCGCCTCGCGCCGGATCGATCTGGACGGGGGGGCGCACCTGCTGGGCGCGCTGGTGCTGGCCAATTTCGGGCGGGCGGGCGATCTGATCCTGCCCGACGGGCGCCGCCCCGATCCGGCGGGACGGGCCGAGGCCGAGAAGGGCTCGGTCATCGTCGTTCTGGCCACGGACCTTCCGGTCGATCAGCGCCAGCTTGCGCGCATCTGTCGGCGGGCCGGGGCGGGGCTGGCCCGTCTGGGCGCGTTCTATGGCAATGGCAGCGGCGACATCGTTCTGGGCTTCACCACCCACAACCGCATTCCCCATCGCCCCGCGGCGGATATGGGGCAGGTGGACCGCATGGCCGACACCCGGATCGATCTGGCCTTTCGCGCCGCCTGCGAAGCGACGGAGGAGGCGGTCCTGAACGCGCTGTGCGCGGCCACGGCGGTGACGGGCTGGAACGGTGCGGTTCGCCCGCTGCTGTCGGATTGGCTCAACAGCCCAAAAAATGGGCGGTCGCCGCCGCACCAGTGAAAATAAAAACCCAAGAATGCGGTCCGGTGAAATAATACTTTCACGAATCACCCCGCGCGTGGTTTGAGTCGGCAACGATCTTCAACGCGGGGACCAAGTGGCCGATCTCAGGGATCTTATCGAGGCGCATTGGGCGACATTGACGCCCAATCAGCAGCGCGTCGGGGAGTATGCCCTGGCCAACCCGTTTCTGGTCGCGACGATGGGGATCGAGGATCTGGCCGAGGCGGCGGCGGTCTCCGCCCCCACGATCACGCGGTTCGTGCGCCAGTTGGGCCTGAACAATTACGCCGAATTCCGGGCCATCGCCATCCGCCGGTATCAGGACCTGCTGCGCCCCATCGACAATGTGGACCGGGCGCAGCACGCCTCCAGCGCGGAGGTCATCGCATCCTCCCTCGCGGCGGCCCGCAGCCATGTCGACGCCATGGCCGACCTGCCGGTCGCGCAATGCGAGATGCTGGTCGACCGCATGGCCGCCGCGACCCAGGTTGGCCTTCTGGGGTTCGGCAGCAGCGCGCGCAGCATGACCTATTTCCACGGGCTGACCGAACGCTTCGTGCAGAACCCGCGGTTGCTGGACGGCACGGGCGGGCATGAACGCATGGCCCGGCTGATCGGGCGCATGGGGCCGCGCGATCTGATCATCGCCATGACCCTGCCGCGCTATTCCATCGCCACGATCGACTTCGTGCGGCTGGCCCGCGCCTCGGGCGTGCCTTGCATCGGCATCACCGACAGCGCGCAATCCCCGCTCGTGCCCCTGTGCAGCGACACGATCCTGCTGCCGGCGGCCCATCCCGTGCTGAACAGTTCCGCCCTTGCGGGGTTCGCGTTCTTCGAGGCGATCGCCGCCCTTCTGACCGCACGCTACCAAAGCACCTCGGACGCGACCGCGATGACGCGGGTGATGTTCCCCTATCTTTATTCGGACGATGCGTCGTCCGCTGGCCCCAAGGACCCGACATGACGACAGCACCTTTGGATCCCACGATCAGCGTCGAAGGGCTGAACGTCGAATTCCGTGGCGAAAACGGCGTTTTCCGCGCGGTCAAGGACCTGTCCTTCCACATCCGCGCGGGCGAGACGCTGGCTGTGGTGGGGGAATCCGGGTCGGGCAAATCCGTCAGTTCGCTGTCGGTCATGCGGCTGGTGGAATTCGGCGGCGGGCGGATCACCGGCGGCACGGTGCGACTGACCGGCCGCGACGGCACCGCGCGCGACCTGACGCAGGTGCCCCTGCCGCAGATGGAGGCGATCCGCGGCAACGATGTCGCCATGATCTTCCAAGAGCCGATGACCTCGCTCAACCCCGTGTTCACGGTGGGCGAACAGATCGCCGAGGCGGTGCGCCTGCATCAGGATTGCAGCCCCGCCGAGGCGCGGGCCGAGGCGCTGCGCATGTTGGAAAAGGTGCGCATCCCGGATGCCAAAAGCATCCTCGACCGGCATCCCCACCAGTTGTCGGGCGGGATGCGCCAGCGGGTGATGATCGCGATGGCCCTGTCGTGCAAACCCCGCCTGCTGATCGCCGATGAACCCACGACCGCGCTGGACGTGACGATCCAGGCGCAGATCCTGCGCCTGATCCGCATCCTGCAGGACGAAATGGGCATGGCGGTTTTGTTCATCACCCATGACATGGGCGTGGTGGCCGAAGTGGCCGACCGCGTGCTGGTCATGCGCCACGGCGAAAAGGTCGAGGAGGGCAGCGTCCAGGACATCTTCGCGGCCCCCGCCCACCCCTATACCCGCGCGCTTCTGGCGGCGGTGCCACGGCTTGGCGCGCTGAACGGGCAGGACCTGCCGCGCCCGTTTCCGCTGCTGAAGGACGGCGGCGATCACCGCGTGGCCGAGGGGTTTCAGGAATATCCCGCGCAGGACACCGTCACCGATGCCGCCCCGGTTCTTCAGGTGCGCGATCTGGTCACCCGCTTCGACATCCGCCGGGGCCTTCTGTCGCGCGTGACGGGGCGGATCCATGCGGTGGAGCATGTGAATTTCGATCTGCATAAGGGCGAGACGTTGGCCTTGGTGGGCGAATCCGGCTGCGGCAAATCCACCACGGGGCGCACGCTGATGATGTTGCAGGAGGCGACGTCCGGCTCCGTCCTTTACCACGGGCGCGACATCTTCCGCCTGCCCGCGAAAGAGCGCAAAGCCGTGCGGCGCAAGATCCAGTATGTGTTCCAGGACCCCTTCGCCTCGCTCGACCCCCGATTGACGGTCGGCTTTTCGATTGCCGAGCCGCTGATCACCCACGGTCTCGCCTCGGGGCGGGCGGTGGACGAACGCGTGGCCGAACTGCTGCGCGATGTGGGGCTGCAACCGGAACATGCGCAACGCTACCCTTACGAATTCTCGGGCGGGCAACGCCAGCGCATCTGCATCGCCCGCGCGCTGGCGGGCGAACCCGACGTCCTGATCACGGATGAGGCGGTGGCCGCGCTGGACGTGTCCATCCAGGCGCAGGTCATCAACCTGTTGATGGACCTGCAACGCAAGCGCGGCCTGTCCTATGTGTTCATCAGTCACGACATGGCGGTGGTCGAACGCGTCAGCCACCGGGTCGCCGTCATGTATCTGGGCCAGATCGTGGAAATCGGCCCCCGGCGGCAGATCTTCGAGAACCCGCAGCACCCCTATACCCGTCGCCTTCTGTCGGCCGTGCCCGTCGCCGCGCCCGAAGCGCGCGACCGCCAGCGCCCCCTGATCGAGGGGGAGGTGCCAAGCGCCATGCGCCGCGCGGGCGATCCCCCCCACGTCGCCCCGCTGGTGGAGGTGACGCCCGGACATTTCGTGGCCCGCCATCCGGTCGGGACCTTCGAATAACCACAAACAACAAGCCAACGGAGAGAATTACATGACGTTCAAGTCCCTTCTGATGTCGTCCGCCCTTGGGGTGATGATGCTGGCGCCCGGCGCCGGCATGGCTCGCGACCTGACCGTCGCGATCCAGAACAACCTGACCGGTCTGGATCCGACCAACGTGAACGACACCCTGTCGCAGACGTCGTTGCGGCTGATCTATCAGGGTCTGTTCGGCTTTGATCCAGAGATGAACCTGGTCCCGCTGCTGGCCGAAAGCTATGACAGCAACGAAGACGCCACCGAATTCACGATCAAGCTGCGCAGCGGCGTTACCTTCCACGACGGCACCGCCTTCAACGCCGACGCGGTCAAGGTCAACCTTGATCGTCTGCGCAACCCCGACAACAACCTGTCGCGCCGCAGCCTGGTGTCGATGATCGACGACGTCACGGTCGTGGACGACCTGACCGTCAAGCTGACGCTGGACGCGCCGTTCGGGGCGATGATCGCCTCGCTCGCGCATCCCGGCGCGATGATGATCTCGCCCGCCGCGCTGGAGGAATACGGCCCCGAGATCGGCCGCCATCCGGTCGGCACCGGCGCGTTCAAATTCGAGAACTGGTCCGCCGACACGCTGGAAGTCACGCGCAACGACGATTACTGGAAGGGCCCGGCCAAGGTCGAGCACGTCATCATCCGCTCGGTCCCGGAATCGGGCGCGCGCATGGCGATGCTGCAGACGGGCGAGGCGCAGTTCGTGCCGAACTTCCCGCCCGAACTGATGCAGGTGGTGGAAAACAACCCCAACCTCAAGGTCGAGGTGTCGCCGTCCATCGTCGAATTCTATGTCGCGCTGAACAACAACAAGGCGCCGCTGGACAACAAGCTGGTGCGTCAGGCGCTGAACTACGCCGTCGACAAGGACGCCTTCTGTCAGGTGGTGTTCAGCGGCCTGTGCACCCCGGCGGATTCGATCATCCCCTCGGGCCTCGCGTTCCACACCACGGCGGGCGAATACGCCTATGATCTGGACCGCGCCCGGGAACTGATGGCCGAGGCGGGGGTCGAGGACGGCTTCAGCACCGAAATCTGGGCGAACTCCAACACGGAATCGCTGCGCGCGGTGCAGTTCATCCAGCAGCAGCTGGCGCAGATCAACGTCGATGTGACGGTCGTCCCGCTGGAGGCAGGGGTCGCCGCGCAACGCATCTGGTCCATCGAATCCGCCGAGGATGCCGAGGTGCAGATGTATTACGGCGGCTGGTCCTCCTCCACCGGCGATGCGGATTGGGGCATCCGCCCGCTTCTGCTGAGCGAGAACGCCCCCCCGTCGATGTTCAACGTCGCCTATTATTCCGACCCGGAACTGGATGCGGCGATCACCGGCGCCATCGGCACCGCGAACCCCGACGAACGCGCAGGCTTCTATGAGACGGCGCAGAAGCTGGCCTGGGAAGGCGCGCCGTGGATCTTCCTCGGTGTGGCCGACCTGATCGCGGCGCAGACGGCCGATGTCACGGGCGTGCACATGCTGCCCGATCGCGGCTTCCTGCTGGAAGATGCGGCATTCACCGAATGATCGTAGTTGCGGGGGGGCGATGGTCCCCCCGCGTTTGACACGCCCACGGGGCCGGTCGGGACGAAGGACCTCATGCTATCTTTCTTGATCAAACGCTTGCTGGGCACGGTTCCGGTCGTGGTGATGGTGATGATCGCCGTCTTCGCTTTCGTGCACCTTCTGCCCGGCGATCCGGCGCGGCTTGTGGCGGGACCGGAGGCGACGGCCGCGGACGTGGCGGCGGTGCGCGCCTCGCTGGGGCTGGACCGGCCGTTGCCGCAACAGTTCCTCACCTATGTCGGCAACACGCTGCAGGGGGATTTCGGCACCTCGCTGAAAACCCGCCGCCCCGTCATCGACGAGATCGGGATGCGGCTCATGCCCACCGTCTGGCTGACGATCTTCGCGATGGTCTGGGCCGTGGCAATCGGCCTTCTGATCGGCGTCGTGTCGGCGGTGAAACGCGGGCGGTGGCAGGATTACGGCGGGATGGTTCTGGCCGTGTCCGGCATCTCGTTCCCGCCGTTCTGGCTGGGGCTTTTGCTGATCAACCTCTTTTCGGTCCGGCTGGGCTGGTTGCCCACGGGCGGATACGGCACATGGCAGCATTTTCTGATGCCGTCCTTCACCCTTGGCCTTGGCGTGGCCGCCGTGATGGCGCGCTTCACCCGCTCCGCCTTCATCGAGATCGCGCGTGAGGATTACGTCCGCACCGCCCGCGCCAAGGGCGTGCCCGAACGCCGCGTGATCTGGCGCCATTCGCTGCGCAACGCGCTGATCCCCATCATCACCATGGTCGGGTTGCAGTTCGGCTTTCTTCTGGGCGGCTCCATCGTGATCGAGGCGGTGTTCGCCTGGCCCGGCGTGGGGCGTCTGCTGGTCGATTCCGTCAGCTATCGCGACTATCCGGTCATTCAGGCGCTGGTCCTGATGTTCTCGATCCAGTTCATCCTCATCAACCTTCTGGTCGACGTCCTCTACGTCTTCGCCAACCCGGAGATCCGTTACAAATGACCGATGTCAGCCTGAACGCCGGCGCCGTCGGCAAGACCCGCAAGCCGCTTGCCGAATTCTGGAAACGTTTCCTGCAGCAGAAGGTGGCGCTGGTGGCGCTGGCGTTCCTGACGCTGCTGATCGCCGCCGCGGTCCTTGCCCCGTGGATCGCCCCTTACGGCCCCGCCGTGCCCGATTACACCAACGTCCTGAAAGGGCCGAGTGCGGCACACTGGGCCGGAACCGACACCTATGGCCGCGACATCTTCAGCCGGATCATCTGGGGGGCGCGCATCTCGCTTGCCGTGGGGTTCCTGTCGGTCACGCTGGGCGCGATCGGCGGGGTCGGGCTGGGGATCATCGCGGGGTATTACGGGCGCTGGATCGACAGCGCGGTGATGCGGCTGTGCGATCTGTTGCTGGCCTTTCCGGGCATCCTTCTGGCCATCGCGGTCATCGCGATCCTGGGGCCGGGGATCACCAACGTCATCTATGCGGTAGCCATCTTCTCCATCCCGGTCTTTGCGCGGCTGGCGCGGGGGACGACGCTGCAACTGAAGCAGGCCGTCTATGTCGACGCGGCCCGCGCGATCGGGGTGGCCGACCGGGTCATCATGATGCGCCACATCCTGCCCGGCACCCTGCCCAACGTGATCGTCTATTTCTCCATGCGGATCGGCACGTCGATCCTGACGGCGGCGGCGCTGTCGTTCATCGGTCTGGGCGCGCAGCCGCCGTCGCCGGAATGGGGGGCGATGCTTGCGGACGGGCGCACCTATATGGGCGTGGCCGATCACCTGACGTTGTTTCCGGGCCTTGCGATCTTCCTGACGGTTCTGGGCTTCAACCTGCTGGGCGACGGGTTGCGCGACGCGCTGGACCCCAAGCTGCGCAACGGCTGAAGGGGGCGATCATGCGCGTCTATATCTCGGCCGATATCGAAGGGGTGGCGGGGGTCGTCGCCCCGTCGCAATGCCAGGCGGGCCATGCCGATCATGAAAAGGCCCGCATCCTGATGACCGAGGAGGTCAATGCCGTCGTCGAGGGTCTGCTGGAAGGCGGCGCGACCGAGGTGGTGGTCAACGACGCGCATGGGGCCATGATCAATCTTCTGCCCGATCGCCTGCACCCCGCCGCCGACCTGATCCTGGGCAAGCCCAAGCCCATGAACATGGCCTGCGGGCTGGACGTGGGCTTCGATCTTTTCTGCATGGTGGGCCATCATTCGCGCGCGGGCGGCGGCGGCGTCCTGTCCCACACCACCAACGGGACCGCGTTTCACGAGGTGCGGATCAACGGCATCCCCTGCGGCGAGCCTGCGATCTACGGCGCCTATGCCGCCGAACTGGGGATCCCGGTGGCGCTGATCTCCGGCGATGACCGGACGGCAGCCGAAAACCGCCCGCTGTTCCCCGAGGCCGAACATGTCGTGGTCAAGCAGGCCTTCGGCGAACGCGCGGCCCGGCAGGTGTCGGTGGTCCGCGCCCGCGCGCTGCTGCGCGAGGCGGCCGGCCGCGCGGTCCGCCGCCGGAATCGCGCAGCCCCGCCCCGCCCCGAAGGCCCCTTCCGGGCCGAGTTTCGCGCCAGCCGCGCGGCGCTGGCCGACCAGTTCGCCGTTCTGCCCCCCGCCCTCCGCCTCGATCCGGTCACCGTCGCCTTCGACTGCCGCTCCATGGCTGAGGTGATCGGCTGGATGACCGCCCTCTCCGCGATGAGCTTCGCGCTCCGCTGACCCTTCGAAAGGATGCCCCCATGACCTCTCATACCCCCGTCATCGCCCTGCACGGAGGGGCGGGCACCATCCTGCCCAGCCGGATCACGCCCGAGAAGGAGGCCGCCCTGCACGCCGCCCTGCGCGCCTGCCTTCAGGCGGGGCTGACGCGGCTGCAGGAAGGCGCGTCGGCGATGGATGCGGTCACCGCCGCCGTCATGGCGCTGGAGGATGAGCCGCTGTTCAACGCAGGCCGGGGCGCGGTCTTCACCGCCGACGGCACGCATGAGATGGACGCCGCCGTGATGGACGGGGCGACCCGCGCCTGCGGGGCGGTGGCCGGGATCTGCGGGCCGCGCCATCCGATCCTGGCCGCCCGCGCGGTGATGGAACGGACCGAGCATGTCCTTCTGACGGGGCAGGGGGCGGCCCGCTTCTGCGCCGAGGCGGGGCTGGAGATGCAGCCCCCCGAATGGTTCGGCACCCCCACCCGCCGCGCGGCGCTGGAGGCCGAACTGGAACGCCGCCGCCTGAACCTGCCCGATGACGGCGATCCCGCGCGCAAGCACGGCACGGTCGGTGCCGTGGCCCGCGACAGCCACGGCCACCTTGCGGCGGCCACCTCCACCGGCGGGATGACGGCCAAGCTGCCGGGCCGCGTGGGCGACAGCCCGGTCATCGGGGCCGGAACCTGGGCCGATGACGCCACGCTGGCCATGTCCGCCACGGGGCATGGGGAATATTTCATCCGCTGGGCGGCGGGCCACGAAATCGACGCCCGGATGCGGTGGGCCGGTCAGGATCTGGCGCGCGCCGCCACCGATGTCGTGACGGAACTGGGCGCGCGGGGCGGTTCGGGCGGTCTGATCGCCGTGGACCGGCAGGGCAACATCGCCCTGCCGTTCAACAGCCCCGGCATGTATCGCGCCTGGTGCGACCAAAGCGGAGAGATCCGCACCGCCCTGTTCGGTCAGGACTGACCCGCGACCGTTCCGCAAGGCGCAACACGCTGTCCCAGTTCGGGGGCTGGTTGCGCGGCGGCGCGGTTTGCATACTGGCCGGAAAAAACCATAACAGGGAGATTGGAATGCCGGGATCGGCCATCTTCGGACGCGGGCACCTTGCGCTGCACGGCCTCGTCCTTCTCATCGTCGTCGTCGCCGAGGCGATCGGCATCATCCGCATTCCGATCGGCATTGCGGCGATCATTCTTTTGCCGATGCTTTACGCCTTTGCCATGGGCATCGCGCTGAACCCCAACATCACGCGGGCCACGGGGCGGGTGCTGACGCCCACCGTGCAGAAGTTCGCGGGCGGCATGATCACCATCGCGATCACCCCCTTCGTGGCGAAGTTCGGCACCACCGTCGGCCCGCAGATCGACGCGATCATCGCCGCCGGTCCCGCCCTGCTGTTGCAGGAACTGGGCAACCTCGGCACCATCGTCCTCGCGTTCCCGATCGCCGTCTATGTCCTGCGCATGGGGCGCGAAACGGTGGGCGCCGTCTATTCCATCGACCGCGAGCCCAACCTTGCGCTGGTGGCCGAGAAATACGGCCTCGACAGCCCCGAAGGCGCGGGCATCATGGGCGTCTATGCCACGGGCACGCTGATCGGGACGTTCGTCTTCGCCATCATTCCGGTGCTGGTGCACGCGACGGGCGTGTTCGACATCCGCGCGCTGGCCATGTCCTGCGGCGTCGGCTCCGGCTCCATGCTGGCGGCCTGCACCGGCGGACTTGTCACGGCCGAGCCGGAGAACAAGGATCTCATCCTCGGTCTTGCGGGCGCGTCCAACGTGCTGACCTATGCCACCGGACTTTACGTGGGCCTGTTCATCGCCCTTCCCCTGACCCAATGGCTGTTCCGCAAGGCGCGGCCGGACCTGTATTGAGGGCGCGATCATGCAAACCGAAAACCTGAAACTCGACATCGAGGCCACCGACGAACGCCGCATCCGGGTGGGCGAGACGGCGATCCTGTTGCTGATCGCCTGCGTGATCGGCACCGTCGCCAATTACGTCTCCACCGGCGTGGGCGCGCTGGAGGCGTTTCCTGGGATGGCGATCCTCTATGTCTGCTCGGTCGTGGGGCTGATGTTGTCGCGGTTCCTGCCGTTCTATCTGCCGTCGGTCGCCTGGGTGTCGCTGATCGCCATCGTCATCACCATTCCCGGCGTGCCGGGGGCCGACTGGGTCGTGGAACATGTGGGCAAGATCAACTTCCTGTCCCTGGCCACGCCCGCGCTGGCCTATGGCGGGCTGGCCCTGTCGGCCAAGGAATTCGCGATCGCCCGGACGTCTGGCTGGAAGATCGCGATCATCGCGGTCTGCGTGATGCTGGGCACCTATCTCGGCTCGGTCATCATCGCCGATCTGACCTTGCGGCTGCTGGGATGACCGGCCGGCCGCGCGGGGGCACGCCTTCTTGACAACCGGGGGCGAGGGTCCGCATCGTCCGGCGATGACCCTCGACGCCCGCGACATCCGCATCTATCTGGCCGTGCACCGCTTCCGCTCCATCCGGGCGGCGGCGGCGCATCTGGGCCTTGCCCCGTCCATCGTGTCGCGCCAGATCGCGGTGATGGAGCGGGATCTGGGCGTGCCCCTGTTCGACCGCAGCGCGCGCGGCGTCACCCTGACCGATGCCGGAAACCTGGTCCTGGAACACGCCCGCCGCGCGGTGGAGGAGTTCGGGATGCTGGAAGAGCAGCTGAGCGACCTGCGCGGCGTGCAGCAGCGCAACGTCCGCATTCATTGCGGCGAAGGGTTTCTGGCCGATTTCGTGCAGAACGGCCTGGCGGGCATTCTGACCGCGACCCCGCATGTGCGGTACGAATTGCGGATCGGGTCCACCGACGCGGTTCTGGACGCGCTGGCCAATGGCGACAGCGATATCGGCATCGCCTACAATCCGCCGGTGACGGGGGCGGTGCGCTCCGTCGCCTCGGCCCGCCATCCCCTGTGCGCCGTGCTGCCGCCGGGTCATCCGCTGGCGGCGGGCGACCGGGTGGCGCTGGCCGAGTGTCTGCGCCATCCGGTGGCCTTGCTGCCCGCCGGGCACGGCACGACGGACCTTCTGGCGCGCGTGGCGCTGGACAGCGGGCTGGCCCTGGCGCCGCGGCTCATCACCACCTCCATCGACGCGCTGCGCCGTTTCGTGACGGCGGGCATGGGGATCGCGTTCCTGCCCCGCGCCTCGGTCGCGATGGATCTGGCCGACGGCGCGGCCGAGGTGCGCGAGCTGGCCGATCTGGCCTTCACCAGCGCCTCGGCCCATCTGATGGTGCGGGCGCGGCGGCGGCTGCCCGCCTCGGTCGCGCAGCTGGCGGATCATCTGGAAGGCGCGATGGCAAGCTTCACCGACCGTTCCTGAAATCGCAACACCCTGTCCGTGGCGGGGTCGCTAGCGCAACGCTCCGGTTTTGCGCCATCCTTGGGGATCAATATCAGGAAGGGCAGGGCACCATGACAGAGGGCATGACGGTCGGGGTCGTCGGATTGGGCGCGATGGGGTTGGGGATGGCCCTGTCGACCGCGCGCGCGGGCTTTGCCACGCGGGGGTTCGACCTGTCGCCCGCACGGCTGGATCTGGCGCAGGATGGCGGCATCACCCCCGTCACCACGCTGGAGGAGGTGTTCGCCGCCGACCGCATCGTCTTTTCCCTGCCCACCGCGCAGGATGTGGCGCGCGTGATCGACAAGGTGCGGCCCGTGCTGCAGGACCGTGGGCGGATCGTGGTGATCGACACCTCCACCTCTGAACCCGACGTGTCGCGGGCGGTGGCGGCGACGCTGGCCGACATGGGGCACGGGTTTCTGGATGCGCCGGTGTCGGGCGGCCCCTCCGGGGCGGCCAATGGCGCGCTGACGATGATGATCGGCGGCACGGCGGCGGATCTGGACGATGCCCGCCCGGTGATCGACGCGCTGTCGGCCAAGGCGATCCATGTGGGCGACAGCGGCGCGGGCAATGTGGCCAAACTGGTCAACAACCTTCTGTGCGCGGCGCATATGGTCACCACCGCTGAAGGGCTGCGTCTGGCCGAAGCGGCGGGCGTGCCCGCCGAGGCGGCGCTGGAGGTGCTGAACGCCGCCTCGGGCCGATCCATGATGTCCGAGGTGCATTTCCCCACATGGGTGATGAATGAAGGTTTCGACAGCGGGTTCACCATGGCCCTGATGCAAAAGGACGTCCGACTGGCGCGCAAGCTGGCGGCGGATACCGGCACGGACCTGCCGCTTACGACGCGGGCGGCGGACCTGTGGGCGACCTCGCCCCTGGCCGCCACCGACGATTTCACCCGCATGGGCGACTTCCGCCCGAAAGGACAAGACCAATGATCATCGACGCGCAGGAACAGGCCGATCGCATCCTCTCGCTCTATCGCGAGGTGTTTCCGGGGGCGGATCTCGGCAGCCTGATCGGGGGGGAGATCGTCGCGGGCTCCGGCGCGTCGCTGGATTTGACGGACCCCGCCTCGGGGCAGGTCTTTGCGTCCTTTTCCGATGCAGGACAGGCGCAGATCGACGCCGCGATGGATGCCGCCGAACGGGCGCAGCGCGAATGGATGGCCATGCCCGCCGCCGCGCGCGGCCGCATCATGTGGGCCATCGCCGCGCAGATCCGCGCCCACGCTCCCCTGATCGCCGAGATCGAGAGCCGGTCCGCCGGACGTCCCATCCGCGACATCCGGGGCGAGGCGCTGCGCGTGGCAGAGATGTTCGAATATTACGCCGGATGGTGCGACAAGATCTATGGCGCGGTGATCCCCGTGCCGTCCAGCCACCTGAACTACACCCGGCAAGAGCCGGTCGGCGTGGTGATGCAGATCACGCCGTGGAACGCGCCGCTGTTCACCGGCGGCTGGCAGATCGCCCCCGCGATCTGCGCCGGCAACGGCGTCGTCATCAAACCCTCGGAACTGACCCCGCTGTCCACCCTGATCCTTGGCCGCATGTGCGAACTTGGCGGCGCGCCGCGCGGGTTGGTGAACGTGATCGCGGGGGCGGGGCCCACGGCGGGGCAGGCGGGCGTCACCCATCCCAAGACAGGCCTCGTGGTCTTTGTCGGCTCGGCCGAGGCGGGGTCGGCCATCGCGGCGGCGGCGGCGCGCAACACGGTGCCGTGCGTGCTGGAACTGGGCGGGAAATCGGCCAATATCGTCTTTCCCGATGCCGATCTGGACCGCGCCGTCGTCGGCGCGCAGGCGGCGATCTTTGCCGGCGCGGGCCAAAGCTGCGTCGCGGGATCGCGCCTTCTGGTGCACGCGTCGATCAAGGACCGTTTCGTCGCCGCCTATGCCGAGGCGGCGGACCGCATTGCCCTTGGCCATCCCTTCGACGAGGCGACGCATGTCGGCCCGATCAACAACCGCCGCCAGTGGGACAAGATCGGCGCGATGGTCGCCGAAGGCGTGGCGCAGGGCGCCCGGATCGCGGCGGGCGGCGCCCGTCCCGCGCCCCTGGAGGCGTCGGGCGGCTTTTACTTCGCGCCCACCATCCTGGATGGCGTGACCCCCGACATGTCCGTCGCGCGCGAGGAGATCTTCGGCCCCGTCGTCTCCGTCCTGGGCTTCGAGACGGAGGAGGAGGCCGTGGCGCTGGCCAACGGCACCCCCTTCGGTCTGGCGGGCGCGGTCTGGACGGCGGATGTCGGACGGGCGCACCGGATGGCGGCACAGGTCCGGGCGGGGACGTTCTGGGTCAATTCCTACAAGACGATCAACGTCTGTTCGCCCTTCGGCGGGTTCGGGCGGTCGGGCTATGGCCGGTCCTCGGGGCAGGAGGCGCTGATGACCTATACCCAGACGAAGAGCGTCTGGGTCGAAACCGCCGCCGAACCGCCGGTCAGCTTCGGATATGCCCCCGGCTGATCCCCTATTCCTCCCGCCGCGCGGACGATCTAAGATCGCCGCTCGGTCGGGCGCGGGGGATGCGCCCCGTTGCGCGAAGGTTTGTCATGGCTGTCCCACCCCGGTTGCATCCGCGCAACCCGCATCGCGCGGGCTATGACTTCGCGCTTCTAACGGCGCGCACGCCCGAACTGGCGGGGTTCGTCACCCGCAACCCGCGCGGGCGGATGACGATCGATTTCGCGGATGCGGCGGCGGTGCGCGCGCTGAACCGCGCGCTTCTTCGGGCGCATTACGGGGTGGAGGTCTGGGACATTCCCCCCGCCTATCTGTGTCCGCCGATTCCCGGTCGCGCCGATTACATCCACCACCTGGCCGACCTTCTGGCCGAGGGGAATGGCGGAGAGATCCCGCGCGGCCCCGACATCCGCGTGCTGGATATCGGCACCGGGGCCAGCCTCGTCTATCCTCTGATCGGGCGGCACGACTATGGCTGGGATTTCACGGGCGTCGATGTCGATCCGGTCTCGCTCGCCTCGGCGCGGGCGATCTGCGCGGCCAACGACCTGCCGATCACGCTGCGCCACCAGCCCGACCCCGAGGATATCTTTCGCGGCGTCGTCGGGCCGAAGGACATCTTCCACCTGACCTTGTGCAACCCGCCGTTCCACGCCAGTCCCGAACAGGCCGACCGGGGCAGCCGCCGCAAATGGCGCAACCTTGGAAAGGGCGATACGGGCGATCTGAACTTCGGCGGCCAGCAGGCGGAGCTGTGGTGTCCGGGGGGCGAGATCGGCTTTGTCGCCCGCATGATCGACCAGAGCGTGGAGGTGGCCGATCAGTGCCTGTGGTTCACCTCGCTTGTGTCGCGCGGCGACAGCCTGAAGCCGCTGTCGCGCCGTCTGGCCCGCACGGGCGTGGCCGAAACGCGGATCGTGGACATGGCGCAGGGCCAGAAGACCAGCCGGTTCCTTGCCTGGACCTTCCACCCCAAGGGCGCGCGCGCGCCCTAGGGCACCAGCCAGATCAGGACCACCGGCATGGCCACCAGCGCCGCCACCGTCTGCGTGGCCGTGATCCCGGCCATCAGCGGCGCATCGCCCCCCAATTGTCGCGCCAGGATATAGGCGGAGGAGGCGGTGGGCAGAACCTGAAACAGCAGCGCGGTGGTCAGCGCCGGACCGCCCAGGCCGAACGCCCGCGCCACGATCAGCGTCATCACCGGCATGACCGCGAATTTGATGACGGAGGAGGCGATCACCGGCCGCATCCACCGGCGGGCGGCCCGAAACTCCAACGCCGCCCCGACGCACAGCAGCCCCAGCGGCAAGGATGCCGCCCCCAGCGTCGCCATCGCGGGCGCGATCCCCGGCGGAAGCGACAGGCCGAAGACCTGAAACAGGATGCCCCCCGCCGATCCCAGAAGAAGCGGGTTCGTCACCAATTGGCGCACCACCCCCCGCGCGTTCAGGCGGGCGGTGCCGTGGCGGGCGAAGACCAGCACGCACAGCGTGTTGACCGTGGGAATGATCGCGGCATTGCACAGCGCGGCAAGGGCCACGCCCTCGGCCCCGAACAGACCTGCGGCCAAGGTCACTCCGACATAGTTGTTGAACCGGATGCTGCCCTGAAAGACCGAGGTGAAGGCCGGCCCATCCACCCCCAGCACCGGCCGCAGCGCCAGCACGACCCCCGCCACCGCCCCCGTGGCCAGAACAAGCGTCGCCACCAGATCGACCACCGGAAGCGCCCCCAGCGGGGCCGAGGCCAGGCCATGAAACAACAGGCAAGGCAACAGGATGTAATAGCTGAGCCGTTCGGCCTGCGGCCAGAAGGCGTCGGCCAGGAACGCCCGCTGTTTCAGCACCGCCCCCAGCCCGATCAGCAGGACGATGGGGATCAGGGCGGACAAGACGGTGGCGGTCATCGATACGCTTTCATGCGGGGTTCGCCCCGGTCACATCGGAAAGAACACCGTGATCGCAAGGGTGGAGGTCAGGCCCACGATGACGTTCATCGGCAGCCCGATCTTGAGAAAGTCCACGAATTTGTAGTTGCCCGCAAGATAGACCAGCGTGTTTGTCTGATATCCGATCGGCGTGGCAAAGCTGGCGCTGGCGGCCATCATCACGGCGACCACGAAGGGGCGGGGGTCCACCCCGATCTGGGACGCCAGCGCGATGACGATGGGGGTGAACACGACGGCGACGGCGTTGTTGGTCACGATCTCGGTCAGGATCGAGGCGATGGCATAGACCGCCAGCAGCGTGACGAAGGGCGGCAGGCCGTTCAGAAGGGGGGTCAACGCCTCCACGATCACGGTGACGGCGCCGGTGTTTTCCAGCCCCACGCCGATGATCAGCATGGCGAAGATCAGAACGAGGATAGAGCCTTCGATGGATTGCCACGCCTCGTCGCTGTCGATGCAGCGCAGCACCAGGATGGCCGCCACGGCGATCAGGGCCAGAATGCCGATGGGCATGACGTTGAACGCGGCCAACCCCACGATCCCGGCCAGCGCCAGAAGGGCGATGGGCGCCTGCTTGCGCCGATACGCCCGCCCGCCGGTTTCGGAGATGGAAACGACGTCGCGGCTTTCGGACAGGGCGCGCAGCCCGTCCGGCGTCGCCTCCAGAAGCAGGCGGTCGGCGGGGCGCAGCCGGGTGCTGGACAGATCCGCCCCCGCGACATGGCCGTGGCGGAACACGCCAAGGATGCGCACGCCCGCGTTCCGGCCCAGCGTCAGATCGGCGATGCGCCGCCCCGAGGTGGCGTTGGGCGTCACGATCGCCTCCACCACCTTCAATTCGGCATCCTGCGGCAGGGCGAGGCGGCGACGCATCCCGACGCTCAGCCCCTTTTGTTCGGCCAGTGTCAGCAATTCGGACGTGTTGGTCACCACGATCACCGCGTCGCCCGCCTGCAGCACGATGTCGTCCAGATTGCGCAGGATCGTGCCCGCCCGCCGCACGCCCGACACGCGCACCCCGTCCCGGTTGAAATCGGCGGCCTCCGCCAGCGGGGCGTCCACCCCGGCATAGGGTTTGAGGATCATCACATCGGACAGGAAGTCGACCTCGTCGCTGTCCACCTCGCCCGCCGTGGGGCCGTTGGGCAGAAGCCACCGGCCCAGGATCAACAGCGACACCGCCCCCACCGCCGCCGTCACCAGACCCACGGGCGCGATCTCGAAGATGGAAAAGGGCGCAAGGCCGTTCTGCGTGGCGATCCCGTCCACCAGAATGTTGGTCGATGTGCCGATCAGCGTGCACGTCCCGCCCAAAATCGCCATATAGGACAGCGGGATCAGCAGCCGCGTCGGCGCAAGGTTCAGACTGGCCGCCAGCCGGACGACCACGGGGATCAGCACCAGCACCACGGGCGTGTTGTTCATGAAGGCCGATCCCGCCACCGTCGCCACCAGAAAGGTGACAACCGCCAGAACGGGCCGGTGGCGCGCATGGGCGATGATCAGCTTGGCCAGCGCATCGAGCACCCCGGTCCGCACCAGCGCGCCCGACACGACGAACATCGCCCCGATGGTGATGGGGGCGGAATTGGCGAAGACGTCCATCACCTGATCCTGCGGCACCAGCCCCAGAAGGATGAACAGGGCGGCGGCCCCGGCGGCGGTCACATCGGGCGGATACACCTCAAGCGCGAAGGCCACGAACAGCAAGGCAAGAATGGCAAGGGCCAGATACGGAGCGTTCGCTCCGACAAGATCGATGAACAAGGCGCGCGCTCCTGAGGGCGGCGGTCGGGCCGGATCGGACGTCGGCACCGGCAGGACCGCACAACACCGTGAAGATAGACCCCCGTTCCCGGTTTGACATGCCCGCCGCGCAATTTCACTGCAGCCGTTCCAACAGGATCTCGGCCCGGATCGCGCCGTCGGGACAGGCGAGGTTCAGGCGGCCCTCGTCGCAGATCACCCCTTCGATATCGGCCAGCCGTTCGGCCAGCCCGGCGGGATCCGCCGTGGCGAGGGACAGCCCCTTCGGGCCGACCGTGATCCCCGACACCCCGCAATCGCGCGCCAGAAGGCGCAGGCGCGCGGTATGGGCCAGTGTCTCCGCCGGCTCGGGCGTGGGGCCGAAGCGGTCGGCCATCTCGTCGGCGATGCGGTCGATGTCGGCAGCGGTCGCGACATGCGCGATCCGGTGGTAAAGATCGAGGCGCGGCCCCGGTTCGGCGATATACTCGGTCGGCAGATGCCCACCATCCCCGTGATAGTCGGGCAGCGCGTCCCCCGTGTCCACCTGCGCCGCCGCCTTCAGCGCGTGGGCCAGCGTCGCCTGATACAGGCCGACCCCGATGCGGCGGACATGCCCCGCCTGACTGTCGCCCAGAAGGTCGCCCGCGCCGCGATGGTCCAGATCGGACAGGCTCAGCGCCATGCCGGCGCCCAGCCGGTCGGCGGCGACCAGCGCCTCCAGCCGCGCGCGGGCCGCGTCGGACAGCGGGTCCGAGGGCATGAGATGGCACCACGCCTGCACCGCCCCCCGCCCCACACGCCCGCGCAACTGGTGCAATTGCGCAAGGCCGAACAGATCGGGGCGCAGCACGATCATCGTATTGGCGCGTGCCACGTCCAGACCGCTTTCGATGATGGCGGTGGCCAGCAGCACATCCCCCCGGCCCGCGGCGAAGTCCACCATGGTTCGGTCGATCTCGGCCGCCGTCAGGCCGCCGTGGATGTCGCGGATGTCCAGCCCGGGCAGAAGACGCTTCAGGTTGGCCGACACCTCGGGGATATCCTCGACGCGCGGCACCACGACATAGCTTTGGCCGCCGCGCCGCCGTTCGCGCAGCAGCGCGCGGGTCAGGGCTGCGTCGTCGTGCGGGGTGATCGCCGTGCGGATGGGGCGGCGGCGGGCGGGTGGGGTGGTCAGCACGCTCAGATCCTGCAGCCCGATCAGCGCGGTTTGCAGCGTGCGCGGAATGGGCGTCGCGGTCATCGACAGGACATGAAGATCGCGGCCAAGGGCGCGAAGGGCCTTCTTTTGCGCCGCGCCGAAGCGTTGCTCCTCGTCGATGATCATCAGGCCCGGATCGGCGAAGGTCACGCCCTTGCCCACCACCGCGTGGGTGCCGACCACGACGCGCAGCGATCCGTCGGCCAGCCCGGCGCGGGTCGCGCGCGCGTCCTTGGCCGACACGAGGCGCGACAGATGGCCGACCTTGAGCCCGAGCGGGGCAAACCGGCGGCGGACGGTTTCGAAATGCTGGCGGGCCAGAACGGTGGTGGGCGCGCAGATCGCCACCTGACGCCCCGCCAGCACGACGGCGGCGGCGGCGCGCAGGGCGACCTCGGTCTTGCCATATCCCACATCGCCGATCAGCAGCCGGTCCATGGGCCGACCGGAGGCCAGATCGGCCAGGATGTCCGTCACCGCTGTCGCCTGATCGAAGGTGAGGGAATGCGCAAACCCCGCCACGAACTCCTCGAACCGCGCGGGGTCGGCCACCAGTTTGGGGGCCTTTGCCGCGCGGCGGTCGGCCATGGCCGCGACCAGCTTCCGGGCCAGCGCGCTCAGCGCCGTGCGGGTGGCCGCGTGGCGCTTGTTCCAGGCCGCGCCGTTCAGCTTATCCACCGCCACCCCGGCGGGGTCCGCGCCATAGCGCCAGATCTTGCCCGCCTCCGCCGCCGGAACCAGCAGGCGTTCGTCGTTGCGAAAGATCAGGCGGATCGCCTCGGCCCCCGACGCGGTCGCGGCCATCGGTTCCAGCCCGCCGAAACGGGCCATGCCGTGATCCTCATGCACGACGATGTCGTCCACCTCCGGCGTAAGGACGGGTTGGGGAAGCACCCAGCGGGCCACACGGGCCGGGGCCTCGGCCTGACCGCCCAGAACGTCCTGCGCGGCGATCACCGCCAGATCGCCCGCCACCCAGCCCGAGGTCAGATCCGCCACGACGATCGCCGTAGGGTGGTCGACGGCGTCGGCCCAGCTCTCGGCCTTGTGCACCGCCGCGCCGATCATCCGCGCCAGACGGGTCCGTTCGCGGCCCGATCCGGCCACCAGAACCGTCCGCCCCGCATAGGCGCCGTGCCAGTCGCGGAACGCGCGGCGCGGCTGCGGATCGCGGGCGAAGGCGGGCACGGGCGCGCCGTCCGGCACGGGCCGCACCTCGATCCGAGTGCGCAAGGTGTCCCACGCCTTCGGGGCGATGATGCGGCGGTCGAAGGCGGGCGGCGTGGCGGCATCCTCGGCCGCGTCCTTGTGCTGGCGCGTCAGGCGGGCGAATTCCGCCGGCGCGCGATCCAGCGTTCCGTCCAGCGCGGTCACGCGGGCCGTGGGCAAATGGTCGAACAGGGTGGCCATCTCGGGCCAGACGGCGTCCTCCTCCGGCGGGAATTCGGTCACGGGGGCGATGTCCAGCCACGTCACCTCGCCCGTGGACCGCTGGGTGATGGGGTCATAACAGCGCAGGGATTTGACGGTCGCGCCGTCCATTTCGATCCGGCAGGGGTGGCCGTCGCCCGCCGCGAACACCTCGACCGTCGCGCCGTGAAAGGCGATCTCGCCCGGCAGATCGACGCGGTCATCCGCGACATAGCCCGCCGCCCGCGCGAAATCGGCCAGCGCGTCGATGTCCAGATCGTCGCCCACTTGCACCCGGCGCGACGGCGCGGCCCCGACGGGGGGCAGCTTCTGCAAAAGGGTGGGCAGCGTGACGATGACCGTGTCCACCCCCCCTGCCGCCGCCCGCGCAAGGATGGCCATCCGCTGCCCCATCACATCCACCGTGGGGCGGATCGGATCGAAGGGCAGCACGTCCCACCCCGGAAACCACGCGACCCGCCGGTCCGGCAGAACGTCCTGCAGGAACGCCGTCAGCCCTTCGGCGGTCGCCTCGTCCGGCACGATGTGCAGCCGGGGGCCGGTCGGTTCCCCCTCCGTCAGAAACGCGATCGCTTCAAGGGCGACGGGGGGCAGGTCGGGCATGGGGATGGTCCTTGGCGCGGGTGGGCGGCGGGGCAACGGTTGGCGGCAGCGCCGGTTCCCGCGGTGCCCCTTACCCACCTGCCTCGAGGGCGCGAAGGAAATTGTCGATTTCCACCGTGCGGCGTTCGAACAGGGTCACTTCCGTGGTCAACCCCGTCTGCCAGGCCAGATCCCGGCGCTGCGGCTGATCGTTCAGGGCGATCAGACGGTCCGACATCGCCCGCACCTCGGACGGACCCTGGGCGAGACCTTGCGCGATCACCTCGTCCCCCTGATGGCACAGCGAGGCGGCGATTTCCCGCAAGGACAGTTCGGGATGATATTGCACGCCCCAGAAAAGGCCGGTCCCGTGCCGGATCTCCACCGCCTCCACCGGCGTGTCGGGGTTCGACGCCAGAAGGCGGGCGCCGGGGGGCAGGCGGGTCACCACGCTGGAATGCATCGCGGGCGCGGCCCAGGTGGCGGGGCGTCCGGCCAAGAGCGGGTGATCCTCCCCCTCGGGCGCGCGGGTGATGTCGCGGGCGAAGGCGACCTCGGTCCCCGCCTTGCGCGGGCCGGTGGCCCCCCCGGCGGCGACGGCGGCGATCTGCATCCCCGCGCAGGAGCCAAAAGACGGGACCCCCGCCGAAAACACCCGCGCCATGAACGCCGCCGCCGCGCGGGTCTCCGCGCTGTCCTCGTGCATCTGGATGGGGGAGCCTGCGAAGATCACCCCAGAGTAGCGGCTCAGATCCCCCGCCCCCGCCGGATCCGGGCTCACGCAGGACACATTCGCCAGGTCGATGTCGGGCCGCATCCGCCGCAACGCCTTGGCATAGATTTCATGCGAGGCCGCGCCGGAATAGGCGCGGCGCTCCTCTTGCTGGGCGGCGGTTTCACTGGAAACGACGAGGATGCGCAGGGGCAAGGGGCGGACCTTTCGGGTGGGGCAGGTATGGAACGCGCGCGGGCCGATAAGGTTCATGCGACCGATCGCCGCCCGACCTCGGGTTTGCAAACTGCCTCATTTCCGTGTCGCCACGGTGCCATTTGCGGCACAGGCCGTCATATGAACGCGGCTTGTATGTCCGGGGCCCCCATGGCCGCGATTCAGGATTGTGGCACGGGATCATCCGGCCCATTCCCGTCCGCAATGGACAAGGGCCCCCGCATGACACGACATCCGACGGCCGCCCCGCCGACCCTGTTCCACCCGCGCGCCGAAGGCAAAGGGTCGGACCACCCTGAGATGGAGACACCCGATGCCGCATGATGTGATCCTGCGCGGCGGTCATGTGACCGACCCCGTCAACACCCGCGACGGCGTGTTCGACATCGCGATCGACGGGGGGCGGATCGCGGCGGTGGGTCATTCCCTCGGCCCCGCGCGGGAGGAGGTGGATGCGTCCGGCCTGCACATCCTGCCCGGCATCATCGACACGCATGTCCACCTGTCGTCCTGGCTGGGCGGGGCGGCGGGCCACCGGATGCTGGCGCGGGCGGGGGTGACGACGGCGCTGGACATGGCGGGGCCGGTGGCCTCGGTCATGGATCTGGCGGCGCGTCACGGCACGGGCCTGACGCTGGCCTGCATCGATTATGTCCGCCCCGGCCATACGGTGGACACCGCCAACCCCCTGACCGACGAACTGCGCGACCATCTGGCCCGCGCCCGCGCCGAAGGGGCCATCGGCCTGAAGGTTCTGGGCGGCCATTTCCCCCTGACGGCCGAGGCGACGGCCCGCGTCATCGCGCTGTGCGCCGACGAAGGCGCGCATGTGGCCTTTCACGCAGGGACGCTGGACACGCCGCAGGACATGCGCGGCCTGCGCCAGGCGGTCGATCTGGCGGCGGGCCATCCGCTGCATCTGCCGCATGTGAACGCCTATGTCCGCGGCACCCAGGATCACATCCTGACCGAAACGCGGGAGGCGTGCGACCTGCTGGAGGCGCATCCCAACATCTGGTCCGAAAGCTATCTTGCGCCGTTCAACGGCAATTCCGCCAAATGCGCGAACGGCATTCCCGAAAGCGTGGCGACGCAGCGCAATCTGGTCAAGGGCGGGTTCGATCCGACTGCCAAGGGGATGGAGGCCGCGATCCTGGCCGGGTGGGCGCATGTCCACATGCTGCGGGACGGGGAAAACCATCTGGCCGTGGGCGAGGCGGCGCTGGAGGCCTTTCGCGCGGCGGAAACCGACATCGGGTGCAGTTTCCACGTCAACCCGCCCGAGGCGCGGATCAATCTGGCGGTCATGAAACGGGCCAACGGGCGCTTTGCCATCGACGCGCTGGCCACCGATGGCGGTGGCATTCCGCGCAACGACCTGTGCGATCGCGGGCTGGCGCTGGTGGCGTTGAACGCGCTGACCTTGGCCGACTTCGTGGTGAAAACCTCGGTGGAGCCGGCGCGGATGATGGGCCTGCCCACCAAGGGGCATCTGGGGGTGGGCGCGGATGCCGACATCACGCTGATCGACCTTGCGCGGCGGCGGGCGGTGTCCAGCTTCGGCGGCGGCCAGCCGATTCTGCGCGACGGCGTGGTGGTGGGGCAGGGGGCGACGATCCTCTGCCCGCCCGAGGCCGAGGCGCATCTGCAGGCCAAGGGCCTGCGGACAAGAACGACGCCGCCCTTTCAATTCCGGTCGATTCAGCCTGCCCTGTAACGGCCGATGCGCCCGCATTCGCCGCTTTCACGGTGCCTGCACCGTGACCATCCGCGCCCGGTAAATGCCCATCCACAGCCCCGCGCCGGGGGCGGGGCCGGGTTCGCGATTGACCAAGGCTCGCCCATGCCGCCTTCTGAACCCATCCCGTTCCTTGCCGGAGCCGTGCCATGGACATGAAACTTCTGGAAGATTTCCTGAGCCTGAGCGACCTGCGCAACTTTTCCCGCGCGGCCGAGGCGCGCAACATCACGCAATCCACCCTGTCCAAGCGCATCCGGGCGCTGGAACATTGGGTCGGGGCGGCGCTGGTCGATCGGTCCACCTATCCCATCGACCTGACGCCCGAAGGGGCGGCGATGGTGCCCCAAGCGCGCGAGATCGTGGCCCGGTTCCACGGGATGCGCACCGGGGTCCGCGCCGTGGCGCTGGTGGATCGCAACATCGTGCGGGTGGCGGCGTTGCACACCTTGCGCGTCGCCTATCTTCCGCAATGGCGGCGGGAGGTGGAGCGCACGCTGGGGCCGCTGCATCTTGGCAATCCGGGGTCGTGTTCCGCCTACGCCCAGACCCTGCGCCAGTTCCGCAACGGCGAGAACGACCTGCTGCTGACCTATGCCCATCCTTCCGTGGCGACCGGCCTCGATCCCGCCCGGTATGAGACGCTGACCCTGCGGCACGACCGGCTTGTTCCCGTGTCCGCCCCGGCGGAGGATGGACGGGCGCTGCATCATCTGGATGCGGGGGGCGTGGTGCAATTCCTCAGCTATGGCACCGCGTCGTTCTTCGCCCAGGCGTTGGCCCCGCTGCTCAACGCCCGTCCCCGCGCGCTGAACGTGGTCGCGACCAACGCCATGAGCATCGGCCTGCAATCCCTGGCCGAGGTGGGCGGCGGCCTGGCCTGGATACCGGAGGTGCTGGTGGCCGACCATCTGGCGGATGGACGGCTGGTCATGGCGGGTGGGCCGGACTGGACCCTCGATCTGACGGTGCAGCTGATCCGGGCGCGCGGACCCGCCCGCGGGGTGGTGCAGCGGGTGTGGGACGCAAGCCGCGCGCTGGCGGCGGCGGGCGACACGGTCATCCCGCTGCGCGCACGGGGTCAGGCGGGCTGAAGGCGCAGCACCTCGCCCAAAAGGCGCAGGTCGGGCAGGGCGTCCAGATCCTGCAGCCGGTCGTGCAGGTCGGGCCGCCCGGTGCAATCGGCGAACTTGGCCCGCCTCTGGTCGGGGGTCAGCGGGTCGCGGATCGTGCCGCGCGCATGGCTGCGGGCCGCCTCGGCCACGCGGCCGTCCTTCAGGCGCACCGTCATTCGGTGCGCGGCCTTGAGCGCGGCGGCCTGTTCGTTTTCGGGCAGCAGGGTCATCTCCACCTTGGCCATGTCGGCGCGGATATGGGGGGCGAATATGGCCGCCGGCGTGAAATCGGCCAGCGACAGGACATCCTGATGCAGGGCGCGGGCCAAGCAGTATTGCATGGAAAACCGGGCCTCCATCTCGGTCTGCGGGTCGGGATAGGCGAGGTTGCGGTAATTCGCGAGCGCCACGGCGATGGTGATATGGGCCACGTCATCGGCGGCAAAGCCCGGATCGCGGCGCAGGTCGTGCAGCATGTCGATTGCGTTATGCGTCGATCCGCAGCAGGGATGCAGCTTGGGCGACAGGCCCTCCACGCCGATGACATGCGGGGCATCCGGCACGATGTCCCATATGGCGGGGACGCCCGCGCCGAACAACTCGCCGAACCCCTGCGGGCCTTCCAGAATGTCGGCCCGGCCGCGAAGGCCCGCGCGGGCCAGCAGCGCCGCCTCGGTCGCGTTGCGCGCGGCGGCCCCGGCGTGGAACGGCTTGGCCGAGGTGCCGAACTGCCCCTTCGGCCCGCAGGCCGTCGATACTGCCAGCGACATCGCCTGCACCCCATCCGCCCCGATCAGCATCGCCGCCCCCGCCGCCGTGCCGATGGGCGCGATGGTGGATGTGCCGTGCCAACCGGCGGTGTAATGCTGCGGGCGCACCCCCTGACCCACCAGCGCCTGCGCCTCCAGCCCGGCCAGATAGGCATCGACCAACTGCCGCCCCGTCACCCCCGTTTGCTGGCCCACCGCGATCAAGGCGGGCACCATGACGGCGGAAGCATGGCTCATCCCCGGGCCGAAATTGTCGTCGAAATCCAGCGCATGGCCCGCGACGCCATTGATCAGCGCCGCCGTCGCCGCGTCGGTGGCCCCCGCCACGCTGTCGCACGGCCCGCCCGTTGCGGGTTTGGCGGCGATGACCGCGCGGGTGGCGTCGTCATCCCGCCCCGCGACGATGCAGGCCAGCGTGTCGATGATGGCCTCCACCGCCGCGCGGCGGTCGGCTGGGGTGATGGGGCAGCCCCCGGCGATGCGGGCGGCGATCTGGTCCAGAACGGTCATGGCGGTCTTTCAAACGGTGATGGCGGGGGCCGAGGCGGCCAGGAATTCGCGGGTATACGCCTCGCGCACCCGGCCCGCGCGGACATCGGCGGCGGTCACCTCCTCAAGGATGCGGCCATGCCGCATGATCGCCACCCGGTCGCACATATGGGCCACCACGGCAATGTCGTGGCTGACCATCAGATAGGACAGGCCCATTTCGCGCCGCAGGCGGGACAGAAGGTTCAGGATCTCGGCCTGCACCGACACGTCCAGCGCGCTTGTCGGTTCATCCAAGAGCAGCATCTTCGGCTCCACGATCAGGGCGCGGGCGATGGCGATGCGCTGGCGCTGCCCGCCCGACAGTTCGTGGGGATAGCGAAAACGGAACTCCGGCCCGAGGCCCACATTGCGCAGCACCTCGTCAATGCGACGCTGTTCGTCGCCCAGCCCCATCAGCTTGACGGGTTCGGCCAGCACCGATTGCACCATCTTGCGCGGGTGAAGCGAGCCGTAGGGGTCCTGAAACACCATCTGCATCGCGCGGACGTGTTCGTGGCGGCGTTTTGCCGGAAGCTCGCGCCCGTCGAACAGCAGATCGCCGTCATAATCGGGGTTGAGGCCCGCCACCGCCCGCAGGATCGTCGATTTTCCGCAGCCGGATTCCCCGATCAGGCCGAAGGATTCGCCGCGCCGGATGTCGAAGGTCGCGCCGTCCACGGCCAGAACCTCGCTTGTGCCAAAGCCGAAGCCGATGGTCAGGTCGCGCGCCTCAAGGATGGTGTCTTTCATGTCAGCGCTCCGGTCCGCCATTCGTCCTGCCGCCGGATGACGGCCAGTTCGTCGCGCGGCTGGTCCAGCCGGGGCAGGCTGTCCAGAAGCGCGCGGGTATAGGGGTGTTTCGCCCGGCCCAGATCGCGGGCGGGCAGATCCTCCATCACGCGGCCCGCATACATGACCAGCACCCGGTCGCAGAAATCGGCCACAAGGTTCAGATCGTGGCTGATGAAGATCAGGCTGGCCCCCGTCCGGTCCACCAATTCGTCCAGAACGTTCAGCACCTGCCGCCGCACCGTCACGTCCAGCGCCGAAGTGGGCTCGTCCGCGATGATCAGCTTCGGTTCGGGGATCAGCATCATCGCGATCATGATCCGCTGGCCCATTCCGCCCGACACCTCATGCGGCAGAACGTCATAGACGCGTTTCGGATCGCGGATGTGCACGCTGTCAAGCATCGCCAGCGCACGCTCCTTCGCCTCGGCCGCGCTGCATTTGTGGTGGGTGCGATAGGCTTCGGCGATCTGTTTGCCGACGCGCATCAGGGGGTTCAGGCTGAACTTCGGGTCCTGCAGGATCATCGCGATCTCGGACCCGCGAATGGCGCGCATCCGTTTTTCGCTGGCGGTCAGCAGATCGGTCGCGCCGAAGGCCAGCCGATCCGCCGTGATCTTTGCCGAAGGCGGCGACAGGCCCATGATCGCCCGCCCCGTTTGGCTTTTGCCCGAGCCGGATTCGCCGACGATGCCCAGCTTTTCATGCCCCAGGGTGAAGCTGACGCCGCGCACGGCATGGGTGGTGCGCATCGCGCCCTTGAAGTGGATGTTCAGGTTCTCGACCGTCAGAACGGGGTCAGTCATGCCAATTTCAGTCATGGCGGGGGTCCAATACGTCGCGCAGGCCGTCGCCCACAAGGTTGAAGGCCAGCGAGGTCATCAGGATCGCAAGGCCGGGGGCGGCCGCGACATGCCCGTTCGACAGGATGAACTGCCGCGCTGAAGACAGCATCGCCCCCCATTCCGGGCTGGGCGGCTGCGCGCCAAGGCCAAGAAAGCCCAGACCGGCGGCCGACAGGATGATCGACGCCATGTTCAGCGTGACGCGCGCGATGACCGACGGCACGCACATCGGCGCAATGTGGCGCGTCATGATGTGCCAGGCCGATGCCCCCTGCAGGCGGACCGCAGCGATATAGTCGGCGCGGCGGATCATCATCGTCTCGGCCCGCGCCAGACGGGCGATGGGGGGCCATGTGGCCAGCGAAATGGCGATGATCGCGTTGTCGATGGACGGCCCAAGCGCCGCGACGAAGGCCAGCGCGAGGATCAGCGACGGAAAGGCGAGGAAAATCTCGGTGATCCGCATCAGAACCACATCGACCCAGCCGCCGAACCACCCCGACACCATCCCGACGATCAGCCCGATCGGGGCGGAGATGGCGGCGGTCAGGCAAGCGATGTAGAGCGTGATGCGCCCGCCATAAAGCAGGCGGGACCAGATGTCGCGCCCCAGCTCGTCCGTGCCCAGCCAGTGTTCGGCCGACGGGCCGGCCAGACGGTTGGCCAGGTTCTGGGCATAGATGTCATGCGTGGCCAGAAGCGGCGCGAAGATCGCCGCCCCGAAGATCACGATCAGCAGGACCAGACCGAACATGGCCGATCCGTTGCGCCGCAGTTTCGACGCGGTGATGCGAAGCTGCTGAAGGCGCGCCTCGGCCGGGGTGCGGGGCCCGAGGGCCGCGGGGGAAAGGGCTGTCATAAGGATACCTCAGCGCGTGCGGGGGTCGAGGATGCGGTACAGGAGGTCGCAGATCAGGTTCAGCATCACGAAGATCACCCCGATCAGAAGCGTGCAGCCCACCACCGAATTCATGTCGCCCGCCAGAAGCGAGTTCGTCAGGAACCGCCCGAAACCCGGCCAGGCGAAGACCGTCTCGGTCAGCACGGCCCCTTCCAGCAGAAAGGCGTAGGAGAGGGCGATCACGGTGATCACCTGCACGGCGATGTTGCGGAACACATGCAGCCAGACGATGCGCCACAGGCCAAGCCCCTTGGCGCGGGCGGTGATGACGTATTCCTGCTCCAGCTGCTCGATCATGAAGGAACGCGTCATGCGCGAGATATAGGCCAGCGAGGTCAGGCCCAGGATCGCGGCGGGCAGGATGATATGGCTGAAGACATTGCCGAACACCGCCCAGTTGCCCGCCAGAAGCGCGTCCAGAAGATAAAAGCCGGTCACGGGTTTGAGGTCGAATTCATAAATGAAGTCGATCCGCCCCGGCCCGCCGACCCACCCCAGCATGGCATAGAAGAGCACAAGCCCCATCAGCCCCAGCCAGAAGTTCGGCGCGGAATATCCGATCAGCGACAGGATGCGGGCGGTGTGGTCGATCCATGTGTTGCGGTAAACGGCGGCCACCACGCCAAGGGGCACGCCGATGCCGGTGCCGATCACCATCGCCACGGTCGCCAGTTCCAGCGTGGCGGGAAAGACGCGGGCGATCTCCTCGGCCACGGAGCGGCCCGACAGGAGGGAATTGCCGAAATCGAGGCGGACCAGATCCCAGAGGTAATGGCCGAACTGCACCAGAAGCGGCTGGTCCAGCCCCATCTGCACATACATCCGTTGATAGGCTTCGGGCGTGGCGTTGTCGCCCAGAACCGCCAGCACGGGATCGAGCGGCAACAGCCGCCCGATCAGGAAGGTCAGCGCCGCCAACCCCAGCAGCGTCACGATCACCGACCCCACGCGCGACAGGATCGCCAGCGGGCGGGAGGGGGCGCGGCGCCCCCTTCTGCGGGGGCGCGTCTGCGTGCGGGCAAGGGCCGTCACTTCGTCACCTTCTCGTAATAGGTGCGGAAGCCGTTCCACGTCCAGCCGTCCACGTTGCTGCGGATGGCGGCGACGTTGAAGGTCTGGAACATGATCGCCATTTCGCCCGTCTGCATCCAGTCTTCCTGCAGGCTGCGGTATTTCGCGCGGCGGGCGTCGTCATCCGTTTCGGTCAGGGCGTCGGCCACGCGGGCGTTCATGTCCGGATCGAAATAATTCGCGCGCCAGGACGGGTATTGGGTCAGCATCGCCTCGTCCGAATTATCGGGGTTGGACACAAGGCGAGAGGCGTTGCCATGGGCGTCCGGCACGCTGGTCATCCACGCCATGATGATCGCGTCGAAATCGCGCGCGCGGGCACGGGCGAACAGCTGCGCGTTGGCCATCTGTTCGATGTTCAGCGTCACGCCGATCTTGGCCGCGTTCTGTTGCAGATGCTGGCCCAGGGGCGAGGACCACGGCAGCGACCCGATGAGCAGGGTCGTCGTGAACCCGTCGGGATAGCCCGCTTCGGTCAGCAGTTCCTTGGCCCGCTCCAGATCAAGGTGGAAGGGACGGCCCTCATCCCCCTCCAGCGCGCCCCAGGCGCCCGATTGGGCAAAGCTGTTCCACGGCTGGCCCAGATAGTTCATCACCGTGTCGCCCAAGGCCTGATAATCGATCAGGTACTTCATCGCGAGGCGCACCTTGTCGTTGTCGAAAGGCGGGCGGGCGACGTTCATGGTGGTGAAGATCAGTTGCGGCTTCAGCGCCGAGACGATTTCGGTGTCGGGATTGGCATCCAGCGCGGCCAGATCGTCGGGCGTCAGATCGCGCGCCACGTCCACGTCGCCCTGTTCCACCAACAGGCGCTGCGTGCCGGTTTCGGCGACGTGACGGATCAGGATGCGCGGGATGCCGGGGGCGGGTCCGTCGTAATTCTCGTTGGCTTGCAGCACGATGCCCTCGCCCTGATTCCACTGCACCAGACGATAGGGGCCAAGGCATTCGGTGCGCGCGTTCAGATAGGCGTTGCCCAGATCGCCGTTCTGCTCGTTCTCCATGATCGTCGCGCGGTCCAGCGTGGCCGAAACGCGATAGGCGCCGATCGCCTGAAGGAGCAGGTTTTCGGGATAGACCTGATCGAATTTCAGCACGAGCGTATGGTCGTCGGGGGCGGTGATGCGCGCGTCCATGTTCTCGACGGTGAACCCGTATTCGGTCAGCGCGGCGGCGTTGCCGAAGCCAAGGGTCAGCACGCGCTTCAAGGACCACATCGTGTCCTCCGCCGTGACCGGGTTGCCCGAGGGGAAGACCGCCCCTTGGCGCAGATGGAAGGTCAGCTCCTTGCCGTCCTCGCTCATCTCCCAGCTTGTGGCGAAGGCGGGGTCCACCTCGGATTCCGCGTCGGGGCGGAATTCCACAAGGTTTTCGCAGGTGTTGGAGACCAGCTCGCTTGTCACCACCTCGCCGATCTGGGCCGGATCGAAGGTGGAGATGGCGTCGATGTTCCACGCCATGACAAGGGCGTTGTCGGGGGTGGCGGCCAGCGCGGGGGCGGCCATAAGGCAGGCCACGCCGGTCAGCAGGCGAGTGCGAAGGTTCATGGTTGTTTCCCTGTTGATGATGAAGGCCGGTTGATCCGGCTTATTCGGCGGCGAATGGGCGGGGTTGCAGCGGCGGGCGCACGTCGTCCGGGATCGGGCAGACATAGGGGTCGGCCGCCAGCCGGTCGGCATGGTCGCGCCGGGCGCGGGCCAGAAGGTCGGCGTCGGTCATCAGGCGGCGGGCCACCGCGCCCATGATCTTGGCGGCATAGGTCATGCCCTTGTGCGCGGCGGGGGATTTGCCCTGCGCGGTGATCTGCCAGCTGTGCGCCGGTGTGCCGATGGCCACGGTGGACACGCGGGCCTGCACCAGCGGCACCTTCCACGACACGTCGGCCACGTCGGTCGATCCCATCATCTTGGCGCCCCGGTTCGCCATCGGCACGACGTAATCGCACAGCGCCTCGTCCGTCCGCACCTTCAGGCCGTTGGCCTTGTAGCAGGCGGCGATGTCCTCGGCGTTCAGCGTCTTCTGGATCTCGGCGGCATAGGCGCGGTCGGCCTCGTCGAAATCGACGCCACCCAGATCGTCCATCGCGGCCTGCATCGCCTCCTCCAGCGGGGTGTTGCCCAGCATGTTGGACACGGCGGACATGATGGAGATGTCGACCTGCGTTTCGGTCATCATCGCCGCGCCGTTCGCGATCTTCTTCACCCGTTCGTTCAGCGCCAGCATCCCGGCCAGGGTGGTGGAGCGGATGGCATAGCGGACCTTGGTGCGCGCCTGCACCACATTGGGCGCGGTGCCGCCCGCATCCAGATAGGCGTAGTGGATGCGGCTTTCCTGCGGGACGTGCTCGCGCAGATAGTTCACGCCCACCGCCATCAGTTCGGCGGCGTCCAATGCGGAGCGGCCCAGATGCGGGGCGGCGGCGGCGTGGCTGGCGCGGCCGGTGAAGGTGAAATCCATGCGGGTGTTGGCCAAGCTCTCGGCCTCGTCCACCTTGGTCATCGTGGCGGGGTGCCATGTGATCGCGGCGTCCACGCCGTCGAACGCGCCGTCGCGCACCATGAAGGCCTTGGCCGCCCCCCCTTCCTCGGCCGGGCAGCCGTAGTAGCGCACGCGCCCCGGCGTGCCGGTGGCGGCCAGCCAATCCTTCAGCGCGCAGGCCGCCAGAAGTGCGGCCGACCCCAGAAGGTTGTGCCCGCAGCCATGGCCCGCGCCGCCCACCGTGTCGGGACGGGGTTCCGCGATGCCCGCGACCTGGCTCAGCCCCGGCAGGGCGTCGTATTCGCCAAGGATCGCGATGACCGGCCCGCCCGACCCCGCCTCGCCCATCACCGCGGTGGGAATGCCCGCCACCTCTTCGGTGACGGCAAAGCCCTTGTCGCGCAGCATCGCCGCATGTTCCGCGCAGGATCGGTATTCGGCATAAAGCAGTTCCGGCATCCCCCAGACGCGGTCGGCCAGACCGACGAGATCGTCGCGATGATCCTCGACATGGGACCAGATCGGATCGCTGTTTTGCATGGGTCGTTTCCCTGTGAACGTGATGTCTCCAGCGTTCGACAGGGGGGGGCGCGCTGTCCAATGACGAATCGTGACGAAACTATTCCACAGGGGAATTGGCAGCGGGGGTTGGCGCTGGCGCAGGGTAGGAAAGGGGGGGCGGATCCGAAGGTGAAAAAATGGGCGTGGGTGGTCACGCCTTCATCCCTTCATGGACCCGGTTTCACCGGGCGCGGAACGCCCCCGGTGCAAGATCGCCTTATTGCAGCAGGGGCAGGATCAGCCCTTGCGGCAGGCGCAGGGTCATGGCCCAGGTGATGCCCCAGATGAAGGCGACGGCCCCTGCGGTCAGCGCCGCGGCCAGAAGCGGGCGCGTTTTCCCGGCCACGATCAGGAAGGTCGGGAAGAACACCGCCATCGCCGGAATGAAGCCGATGATCCAGACCAGCGCCACCAGCGCGGCAAAGACGGCAAGATAGGTCTCCCGCCCCGACCAGCGCCCTTCCACCGCAGCGGTCGCGTCGTCGTCGTGGATTTCGGACACGCGCCCCTGCCGGATGCGGAAGGCCACCCCCACGGCCCCGGCCAGCGCCAGGATGCCGATGATCAGCGGGAAGATCATGCCGAGGAAGCTGAGGCCCACCGCCTCATAGATGCAGAAGGCCGCCACGACGATCAGCAACCCGGCAAAGGCCATCTGACGGCCGCGCGTCTGCTGATCGGTGACGTCGCTGTCCCCCTCGCTCGACACGCCCGCGCCAAAGCGCAGGCCGAGGAACACCGAAACCACGGTGATCAGCGCGATGATGATGACGCCGGGGCGCAGCATCCATTCGTTGCCATAGAATTGCACCGCCTGATACAGGTAGTTCTCTGCCCCTGCCGCCAGCACGAAGCCGATCAGCAGCGCCGGGCGGGGCCAGCCGAACCGGCGCATATAGACGCCCACGACCCCCATCACGATCAACGCCACCAGATCCTCCATCGAGCGGAAGGCCTGGAACGCCGCGAACATCGCGATCATCAGCATGAACGGGGCCAGCAGCACGAAGGGCACCTGCGTCAGCCGCGCGACATAGCGCGCGAGCATCACGCACAGACCCGCGCCGACGACGTTGGCCAAAGCCAGCGACCAGATGATCGTGTAGGTCAGGTCCAGACGGGTTTCGACCATGGTCACGCCGGGCTGGATGCCCAGAAGGACCATGCCGCCCAGAAACACCGCCATCGCGCCCGAGCCTGGCACACCGAACAGAAGGGTGGGGACCAGCGCTCCGCCCTGACAGGCGTTGTTGGCCGATTCCGGTGCGATCACGCCGCGCACGTCGCCCTTGCCGAACTGGCTGCGGTCGCGGCTGGTCTGCACCACATGGCTGTAGGCGATCCAGTCCACCACCGCGCCGCCCAGGCCCGGAAGCGCGCCGATGACGCAGCCGAGGCTGGCGCAACGCGCGACCAGCCACGGATGGGACAGCACGTCGCGCAGCCCCTTCGTCCAGCCGCCGCCCAAGGGGGTGCTGTCGGAAATGGCGGTGCCGCGTTTCAGAAGGTCGATGATCTCGGGGATGGCGAACAGGCCCATCGCCACCACGACCAGCGGCACGCCGTCATAAAGATAGTCGATGCCCAACGTCATCCGCGCCTCGCCCGTGGCGGGGGCCGTGCCGATCGCGCCGATGACAAGACCCAGACCCGCCGCGGCGATGCCCTTGGTCAGGCTTCGCCCCGACAAGACGGCCACCATCGACAGGCCGAACAGGGTCAGCATGAACAGTTCGGCCGAGGAAAAACCAAGGACCAGCGGCCGCGCGATCACGATGGCGAAGGACAGAACAATCGCCCCGATGATCCCGCCCAGAAGCGAACTGGTGAAGGCGGCGGACAGCGCGCGCGCCGCCTCGCCGCGTTTGGCCATGGGGAACCCGTCCAGCACCGTCGCCTGACTGGCGCTGGATCCGGGAATGCCCATCATGACCGAGGTGAAGGTGTCGCCCGTGGGGATCACGGCCACCATGCCGATCAGCATCCCCAGGGCGGCCGTCGGCTCCATCCCGTAAAGGAAGGGGAGGAGGATCGACATCCCCGCGATCCCGCCCAGACCGGGCAGGATCCCCACGATCAGCCCGACCATCACGCCGAGCACCAGAAACGACAGGTGACCGACCGTCATCACCTGCCCAAGCGCGGAAAGCGCAACATCGAACATCGTCATCTCCCCCCTTTGTCGTCCACTCAGAAGCGGACGTTGTAATCTTCGGACAGCCAGTCGGTCAGGAAGGTGCGAATGTCCTCATCGACCGTCAGCGCGTTCTGAAGGGCGGTGTTGGCCTCCTCGCCGACAAGCTGGTCGTAAACGCCGATCTCTTCGCCCGCGCGTTCGCGGAAATCGGGCGCCTCGACGATCTTGTGCGCGGCGTCGGTATAGGCGGCCAGAACCTCCTCCGGCACGTCCTTGGGCAGCACGATCATCTTCTGCAGGGAATAGCCGGCGATCATCAGCGCCTTCCACGCCTCGAACGATTGCCCCTCGGGCGGCGCGCCCATGGCCTGTTCGTAGAATTCCACGAAGGTCGGCACATCGGGGAAGGACGGATCGCGGCTGACGTTGCCGTCGGCATCCACGACCCCCATGGAGAACAGCGGCACGGCCTTGCCGCTTTCCACCAGCGGCACAACGCTGTTGAGATAGGCCGACGCGGTCTGGAAATCGATCCCGGCCTCGCCCCGCTCGAACGCCAGACGGCCCGCGCCGCGGCTTTCCATGCCGAAGACCGGACGGATGTTCAGCTCCAGCATCTTCAGGGCCAGCAGGACCGGCATTTCCAGCGCGGTGGCACCCTGGCTTGCAAAGCGGATTTCCTGCGCGCGCAGGGTGTCGATCCCGTCCGCGCCGGTCACGCCGTATTTCGGATCGGCATAGACGACGCCGCCGGTGGGCGAGGCCAGAACCGCTGTCCAGTCGGCATAGTCGTAGCGCACGCGCGGATCGCCCAGGATCGCCGGATACTGGGTGGAGGCGGAGGTGCCGAGGATCGACAGACCGTCATCCGTCGCGCGCGCGTGGAACTGGTTCGCCCCGGTGATGGACCCGCCCCCCGGCACGTTCAGCACGATCACGGTGGGGTTGCCCGGCAGCGTCTGGCTCAGTTGCGGGGCAAAGAACCGCGCCCAGACGTCGGTGCCGCCGCCCACGCCGAACGGAATGGTCCATTCGACGGTTTCCCCCGCGAAATCCTGCGCCGTGGCGGACAGCGGCAGGGCGGCGGTCGCGCACAGCATCAGGGCGCGGATCGGTTTGAATAGGGTGGTCATCGTTCTCTCCTCCTCGGTAAATTCTCAGGCGACGTGGTCGCGGACATGGACAAAGCCGTCGAACAGGCGGCGCGCCGTGCGAATGACCATGGCGCGCGTGACCTCCCCCGTCGCGGGATCCTGCTCGATCTCCACCGGCGTTTCGCCGGAGGGATGGCGGATGACAAGCCGACGGCGGCCTTCGGCATCCGGTTCGGGCAGGTCCGCCAGATCATGCGCCACCGTTCCCGGCGTGCAGCAGGCCGACGCGATGCAGACCGCGCCGGTGATCGCGACCGCCGTATGGCAGGCGTGCGGCATGAAATACCGCGCGGTGATGGTTGCGCCATCCGTCGGGCGGGACAGCAGGATCGGCTTGGGGATGACCATATCCGTCACGTCCCCAAGGCCCATGCGGCGGCCCGATTCCAGCCGAACCCGCTCCAGCCGCGCCATGAAGTCGCGGTCGGCATCCAGATCGGCGGGCGTCTCCTGCCCGGTCTTGCCGAACGCCTCGGCGGGCGCCAGAAGGGCGGCCACCGCCATATCGAAATGCGTGACCTCGATCCCGTCCACGGTATCGCGCGCGGCGTCGGTGGGCAGAAGTTTGCCCGTCTTGGACCCTGCAGCATCCAGAAAGGCCAGACGCACGGGGGCCGCCGTGCCCGGCACGCCCGCGATGGCGGTGTCGCCCTCGTAATTGACGATGCCGCCGGGGGTCTGGACGATCGCCTGAATGCGCTTGCCGGTGTTGACGTTGAAAATGGTCAGAGTGGTTTCGGGGTCTGTGGCCGTGACCAGCCCCCGTTCGATCGCGAAGGGGCCGACAGCCGCCAGCATGTTGCCGCAGTTCGGGGCGGTATCGACCAGCGCCCGCGTGACGTTCACCTGCGCGAACAGGTAATCCACATCGGCATCGGGCCGCGCACTGCGCCCCACGATCGCCACCTTGCTGGTCAGCGGATTGCCCCCGCCGATCCCGTCGATCTGCAACGGGTGGCCCGATCCCATGGCCGAAACCAGGATCGCGTCGCGTTCGGTCGCATCGTCCGGCAGGTCGTCAGACAAAAAGAATGGGCCGCGCGACGTGCCGCCGCGCATCAGAACGCATGGAATCTTGCGCAAGATCGGTGTCCTCCGGCTTGAGGCCTCGGGGCCTCTGCTCTTCCCGAACCTGCTTGCCAGACGACGCGATATGAGGGAAATGCAACTATCGGAACGTTTATTGCGTGGTGTGCATGAATATCGACCTCGAGGATCTTCGCGCCTTCGTCGCCACGGCGGATACCCAAAGCTTTCGCGCGGCGGCGGACATCATCCACCTGTCCCAGCCCGCACTGACCCGCCGGATCCAGAAGCTGGAGGCGTCGTTGGGCGTGGCCCTGCTGGAACGCACCACGCGGCGGGTGTCCCTGACGGCCGTGGGGCGGGACTTCCTGCCCCGCGCGCGGCGCCTGCTGGACGATCTGGAAACCTCGCTTTTGTCCGTGCGCGAGATTGCGGCCAAGCGGTCGGGCCTGGTCAGCATCGCCTGCATTCCCACCGCCGCCTATTACTTCCTGCCCGAGGTGATGAGCGCGTTCACGAAGGACTATCCCTCCATCCGGTTTCGGATCGTGGATGTGGGCGCGAACGAGGTTCTGCAAAGCGTCCTGAACCGCGAGGTGGATTTCGGCATCACCCTTCTGGGGGCCGACGACCCGGACGTGGCCTTCGACCCCCTGGTGGAGGAGCCGTTCCTTCTGGCCTGCCGCCGCGACCATCCGCTGGCTGGGCGCGCCTCGGTCAGTTGGGACGAACTGGCCGATCACCGGTTCATCACCGTGGGGCGGACCAGCGGCAACCGGCTGATCATGGACCTTGCGCTGGCCAGGGCCGAGGTGCGCCCCCGCCCGTTCTTCGAGGTGCAGCACCTCTCGACCTCGCTGGGTCTGGTGGATGCGGGGCTGGGGGTGGCCGCGTTGCCCCGCATGTCCCTTCCGGGGGATCAGCATCCCACCATCGCGGCCATTCCGCTGGTCGCGCCCGAGGTCACGCGCACGGTGGGCATCGTGCGGGTGCCCGGCTCCTCCCGCTCTCCGGCGGCGGAGCAGTTCTATGGGATGCTGCTGTCGCGCTGGCAGGCGGAGGGGTGACGGGGGTCTTCAAGGATGGCGTCGCGCAGGGTTCCGACCGCAAGGGCAAGGTCGGCGGGGTCCATCCCCTCCTCGGGGCAATGGCTGCCGTTCCAGTTGCGGATGAACAGCATGGTCGCATCCCACCCGGCGGCGGCAAAGGCAGCCGCGTCGTGGCCCCCCCCCGACGGCATGGCCCGCAGGGTGCCCCCGGCGGCGCGGGACAGATCCTCCTGCCATGCCCGCGACAGGGCGACGGGGGTGGATCGGCTTTCCGCCCCCAGATCGAAACGGATGCCGGGGCGGGCGGCCTCGATCCGCGCCACATGATCCAGAAGGCGGCCATGCGCGCGCTCCAGCACCTCCTCCCGGTCGGACCGCAGGTCGACGCAAAACCCCGCCGCGCCCGGAACCTTGGCCATGGCGTGCTGCGGCCCGGCGGCGTCCACGATGCCGAAGGTCACGGCCAGATCGTCGCCCGCCGCCAGCATTTGGCCCCATTCGGCGTCCATCGCGTGCACCAGATCGGCCAGGGCGAACACGGCATCGGCCCGGTCCGCGCGCGGCGCGCCGCCCGAATGGGCCCAGATGCCTTGGATGCGCGCGGCGCGGTGGCGAAATCCGCCCCGCACGCCCGTCACGATGGCATGGCTTTCGCCCGCCTTGTGCAGGACCGGCCCCTGTTCGATGTGCAGTTCGACGAAGCGGGCGGGCGGGGGCGGGGCGGTTTGCAACGCGGCCTCGGGATCGAGGCCCAGATCGCGCATGTGGTCGGCCAGCGTGCGGCCCGTGTCGCTGCGCCGCACCTCCAGATCGGCGCGGGTCCAGCGGCCCAAGAGCGCCCGCGACCCAAGATAGGAGGCGGGAAACCAGACGCTCTCCTCGGCCCGGGTGACGGTCAGGACGATGTCCACCGGGGGCACGCGTCCGTCGGCCTTCAGGGCTGCGATCAGGGCCAGCCCCCCCGCCACCCCGGCCTGCCCGTCAAAGGCCCCGCCTTGCGCCACCGTGTCGAGGTGGGATCCCACATGGATCGCGGGGGCGGTGCGGTCCCGACCGGGCAGGCGGGCGAACAGGTTTCCGGCCGCGTCGCGGTGAACGGCAAGGCCCAGGGCGGTGGCCTCCTCGGCCACGACGTCATGGGCGGCGGTTTCCAGCGCGGAGTAGGAGGGCCGGGTCCAGCCCGCGCCGTCCCGGCCGATGGCGTTGATGCGCGCCAGAACGCGGTCGAGGGTGGTGCGGATGACGGTCATGCGGTCAGCGCGTCCAACGCGCCTGCATTGACGGTCGTGTCCGGGCGATGTCCGGCAAGGGCCGCGATCACATGATCGACCGCACGGGTCGCGACGCGGATCAACGCCTCGTCGGTGGTGGCGCCCAGATGCGGCGTGAACACCACCGGAAGGCCCGACAGCGGCCCGGTCGCCGCCCCGTGTTCATAGGTGTCGAGGCCCGCCGCCGCGATCCGCCCGCTGCGCAGCGCATCCGCCAGCGCCCGTTCATCCACCAGACCCTGACGCGCGGTGTTGACCAGAATGGCCCCGGCCTTCGTCACCGCAAAGCGGGCGGCGTTCATCATGTGATGCGTCTCGGGCCGCATCGGGGTGTGGAGCGAGATGAGATCGGCCTCGGCCAACCCCTCCTCAAGCCCGACGCGGGTATGGCCGCCGACATCCGTGGCGCGGGGGGAATGCACCAGAACCCGCATCCCGAAGGCCAGATCCAGCATCCGGCCCAGCTCGCGCCCGATGGCGCCCCAGCCGACGATGAGGGCGGTCTTTCCATGCAGTTCGGCAAAGCGCGCGCTTTCGCGAAAGCCCGGCCTGCCCGACCGTTCGGCCCGATCCCCGCCCGCGATTCCCCGCGCCGCCGCCAGCGCCAGACCAAGCGCCAGTTCCGCGACCGAGCGCGCATTGGCCCCCGGCACGTTGCAGACCACGATCCCCCGCTCCGACGCCGCCCCCTTGTCCACCGCGTCATGGCCCGTGCCATGGACCGAGATGACGCGCAGATGCGGGGCGGCGGCGATGGCCGTGTCGGACAGCCCCTTGTCGCGGGTGATCACGGCGGCGCACGGACCGATGGCCGCGGCCACATCCGCCATGTCGGGGCTGGGTGCGGCGACAGGTTCGATCCCGTGGGCGCGCAGGCGGGCCAGCCCTTCAGGATGGATGGGCTGAACAATAAGGCACTTCATGGCGATCCTTGCACGTTGGCGGAAACGGGGCGGCGGCGGGCGATGCAGACCCGCAGCGGGTGGAGCGTGCGGGCCAGCGCCCGGCAATGGGCGGCCCAGATATCCTCGGCCGCGTCGCGGGTGACGGGGGCGAACCGGAAGGTCGCGCCGGTGGGCAGTTGCGCAAGACGCGGCAGGTCCGCGCCGATCACGGTCGCCATCTTGGGATAGCCGCCGGTGGTCTGGCTTTCGGCCATCAGCACCAGCGGCTGGCCCGACCCCGGGATCTGCACCGATCCCGCGACGGTTCCGTCCGACACGATGTCGTGGCCGTGGCGCGCGGGCAGCGGATCGCCCGCCAGCGTCATCGCCATGCGGTCGCGCGCCGGGGCGACGGTGAAGGTCTGGGCGAAGAACCGCGCCACGACATCGGGGGCGAAAAGGTCGCTTTGCGGCCCGGGAACCGCGCGGATCACGCGGCCCGCCCGGTCCGGCAGTGGGCGGAAGGGCGCAAGGCAGGGCGCGCGCGGATCGAACGGGCCCAAGGGCAGATGCTGGCCCGCGCGCAACGTCCCGCCGCCCACGCCGGTGCGCAGATGGGTGGACCGCGATCCCAGCACCGGCGGCACGTCGATCCCGCCCGACACGGCCAGATAGCCCCAGACCGCATCCGGCATCGGCCCGAGGGTGAGGGTGGACCCCGCCTCCAGCCGATGGGCGCGGGCGGGGTCCATGTCCGCGCCGTCGATGCGCAGGGGGACGGTGCCGCCCACCGCGATCCGGCAGGCGACATGCGCGCGGAACGTGCCCCCGAACCCCGCGAATTCCAGCGCCGCCGCCGTGGGGGCGTTTCCGACAAGGACATTGGCCAGCGCATGGGCCGGGCGGTCCATCGGCCCGGCGGAGGAGATGCCGGCATGGCGCAGGCCGAACCGGCCCGCATCCTGCACGGTCAGCATCGGGCCGGGGGTCACGACCTCGATCATGCCGCGCCCTCGGCGGCCAGAAGGGGATCGCCGGCGGCGGCCCGTGCGGCCATGGCCGCGAAGGTGTCGGCGTCGATGGCGTGGAACCGCACGGTATCGCCCGCCGCGATCAGGATGGCCGGATCCTGGCCCGGATCGAACAGCCGGACGGGGGTGGCGCCCAGAAACCGCCATCCCGACGGACCGGCGACCGAACTGATGCTGGCCTGCTGCCCCCCGATCCCGACCGCGCCCGCCGGAATGCGCTGGCGCGGCACCTTCAGGCGGGGGGTGTGCAGGATGTCGGGCAGACCGCCCAGATAGGCGAAGCCGGGCGCAAAGCCGATCATGAACACCCGGAAGGCGACGGAGCCGTGCAGGGCGATCAGCTCCGGCACGGTCAGGCCCTTTTCCGCGGCAAGGTCGTGCAGGTCCATCCCCGCCTCTCCGCCGTAATGGACGGGAACGTTCCAGATCCGGCCCGGGGCGCTGTCCTCGGGCAGGGCGGTGGCCAAACCCTCCACGCGCCGTTCCAGATCGGCCCCCCGCAGGATCAGCGGGTCATAGCGGACAAGAAGCGCGCGGTAGGTCGGCACGCAATCGGTCACGCCGGGCAGGTCCGCATCCTTCAGCGCGCGGGCCAGGGCGATGACGCGGCGGTTGACGCCCGCGTCGATACGGTCCGCGAATTCGAAGCTTATGGCCTGATCGCCGCAGGGCAGGGCCCGGAATTGCGCCATGCCTATCGCCCCAACCACGCCAGAAACCGCGCTTTGACATGCGCGAAATGGACGGTCATCGCCGCGCGCGCCGCATCCGGGTCGCGCGCGGCGATCGCCTCCACCACCGCCAGATGTTCGCGCAGCTGATCGTCGAACCGGTCGTGCTGGCGGGTGATGGTGCAGCGCCGGGCAATGGCGCGCTGGCCCGCCAGTATCGCGGGCAGCGCGCGCAGGCGGGAGGCGTGGGCCACCGCGTCGTGAAACCGCGTGTCCATGTCCCAGAAGGGATCGAAGCCCTGATCCGCCCCGGTCAGGGCGGCCGCCATTTCGTCCCGCACGCGGGTCAGGGCGGGGGTCATGCCGAAGGTCGCCGCCCGCGCCGCCGCCGTGCCTTCGACGATCTGGCGCAGGGCCACGATTTCCAGCAGGTGATCGGCGCTGACCGAGCGGACCATCAGCGCGCCGTTCGACATGCGCCCGACCACGCCCTCCCGCTCCAGCCGGGTGATCGCGCTGCGCAGGGGGGTGCGGGACAGGCCCGCGTTCTCGGCCAGCGCGCGCTCGCTCAGGATCGTGTCGGCGGGGATGTCGCCGTTCAGGATCCCGCGCTTGAGGTGGTGATAGGCAAGCTGCGAGAGGGCGACCGGGGCGTCCACCGTCATGCGGGCCGTCCTTCGGGGCCGTGCGCCCGCACCTCGCGCATACGGGCTAGGATGGCGTCGCGGGCCCGTTCCAGATGCGCGCGCATCCGCGCGGCCGCCTCCGCCCCGTCGCCCGCGCGCAGGGCGTCCAGAATGCCCAGATGTTCCTCGCACCCCAACCGATAGCGGTCGGGCACCTGCGCATGGTCGAACATCGTCGTGCGGCGGCGCAGATCGGCGATGACCTCGGCCACCGCACGGTTGTTCGCGGCCCCGGCCAGCATCGCGTGGAAATCGTTGTCCACCGCCCACAGATCCTCGGCCGAGCGGGCGTCGAGAAGGGCGCGGACCCGCGCCTCCATCGCGTCCAGACGAGCGGCGGGCAGGCCGGTCGCCCCCTCGGCCGCGAAGGGTTCGAGGTCCAGCCGCAGGACGAAGATCCCCTCCACCTCGGCCGGGGTCAGATCGCCGACCCGCAGGATGCGCCCGTGGCGCAGGGCCAGCCCCTCGCTTTCGATCCGGGCGATCGCCTCGCGGACGGGGGTGCGCGACATGCCAAGGGCGGCGCCCAGCCGGGCCTCTTGCAGCGGTGCGCCCATGGGCAGGGTGCCGCGCAGGATCATGTCGGTGATCCGGCGATAGGCCTCGGCGGCCAGACCTCGGGACGGGGCGGGCATCGGTCAGCGGCCCGCCATCATGTTCGGGACGATCTCCACCAACCCGGGGAACACCGCGATCAGGACGACGAACGCGGCCAGGATCGCAAAGAACGGGGCGGTGGCGCGGGTGATGCGCCCGATGCTGTCCCCCGTCAGCCGCTGAATGACCGTCAGGTTGAAGCCGACGGGCGGCGATATCTGGGCCATCTCGATCACGATCACCACGAAAATCCCGAACCAGATCTTGCTATACCCCGCCGCCTCGATCAGCGGAAGGGTGATGGGCAAGGTCATGACGATGATGCCCAAACCCTCCATCACCATGCCCAGAAGGATATAGAACACCAGCAGCACAAGGATCAGCACGAAGGGCGACAGGCCCCAGCCGTCGATGGTGGCCGCGATATAGCGGGGCAGACCGAGATAGCCCATGGCCGTGGACAAAAACATCGCGCCCAGCATGATCAGCCCGATCATCGCGCAGCTGTCCGCCGCCGACCGCGCCGCCCCCAGAAGGCCGCGCAGATCAAGCGTGCGCTGCCAGAACCCGATGCCGATGGCGCCCGCAACCCCCACCGCCGCCGCCTCGGTCGGCGAGGCGATGCCGCCATACATCGACCCGATCACTACGAGGATGAGGACAAGGAGCGGGCCCAGATCCCGCAGCGCGCGGATCTTTTCGCGCAAGGTGGTGGGGGGCGGCGTCTCGCCCACCAGCGCAGGCGTCCGCCAGGCGCGGAACGCGATATATCCCATATAGGCGGCGGCGATCATGATCCCCGGCAGGATGCCCGCCATGAACAGGCGCAGGATCGATTCCTCGGCCATCACGCCATAGATGATCATGATGGTGGAGGGCGGGATCAGAAAGCCCAGCGTGCCGGCCCCCGCCAGCGATCCGGTGACCAGCGCGCGGTCGTATCCGCGGTCCAGCAGTTCCTTGGCCGTGATGCGCCCGACCATGGCCGTGGTGGCCGCCGACGATCCGCAGACCGAGGCGAATAGCGTGCAGCCCATGACGGTCAGGTGGTTCAGCCGCCCCGGAACGCGGCGCAGCCAGGGGGCGAGGCCGGTGAACAGCGCCTCGGCCAGACGGGTGCGGAACAGCACCTCGGCCATCAGGATGAACAAGGGCAGGGCCAGAAGTTCGGGCGAGGTCAGGGTGTTGAACGTCTGTTGCGCCAACAGCTTCTCGAACGGCATCGCCGGGCGGAACAGCATCAGAAGGGAGACGGCAACCGCCACCAGACCCAGCCCGATCCACACCCCGGCCCCAAGGAACAGACCCATGAACCCCAGAAGGGAGACTGCGACACCGCCCATCATTCCAACCCCTCGGACACGGCCAACCGTTCGCCGGACAGAACCCGCAGCACCTGGGCGGCCATCTGCAGGCACAAAAGCGCGGCCCCCAGCGTCAGAACCCCCTGCGGCACCACCAGCGGAATGCGCACCACACCGGGCGAGGTCGAGCCCCGCATCCCCGACAGCCACGCCATCTGCCCCAGGGCCCAGACCAGAAGCACGGTCACGGCCAGACCGATGACCCCCGCGGCCAGATCAAGCGCCCAGGCCGCGCGGGGGGGCAGAACCTCGGCCAGGGCGGTGACGCGCACATGGGTGCCCGCCCGCAACGCGCTGGCCGAGGCCAGAAGAAAGCAGGCCCCCATCAGATAGGCGGCGACATCCCACGAAAACGACACGGAAACCCCGGCAAGGTTGCGCATTACGATCTCTGCCCCCACGAAGCCGAAGATCGCCAGCAGGCACAGGGCCGACAGAAGGTTGCCGCCCGCCGTCAGCGCGTCGATCCCGCGCAGGATCGCCCGCGCGGGTGAGGGGGTGGAATGGATGATGTCGGTCGGCATGATGTCCCCCCGGTGTTCAGTGGGCGGGGCCGGACCGGCCCCGCGTTCGGATCAGTCGTCGCGCGCCGACAGATAGGCGTCGATCACCGGGGCCGCGTCCGGCACGCGGGCCTTGTAGGCGTCCCACAGCGGCATCGCCTTCTCCAGAAGCTCGGCCCGCAATTCGGGCGAGGGGGCGGTCACCGTCATCCCGTTTTCCTCCAGCACCGCGATCTTGGCGGCATCCTCGGCGCGGGAATTCAGCCAGAACTGCCCTTCCAGATCGGCGGCGGCGGCCTCGATCGCGGCCTGATCCTCCGGGTCCAGCGCGGACCATTCGTCCAGATTGACGGTCACGATGTTCGACGAGGCCTGCCAGTTGAACGTGCTCATGTTGTCCAGGAATTCCCAGAACGCCCCGTCCACGCCGGAGGAGGAGGAGGTGGTCACGCCGTTGATCGTCCCGGCGGCAAGCGAGGGGACCACCTCGCCCCAGGGCATCTGGACGGGGGCCGCGCCAAGGGCCGCAAAGAAATCGTGCCCGTTGGCATCCACCACCCGGATCTTCAGGCCCGAGATGTCGGCCAGCGTGTTGATCGGCCCGGGGGAATAGACGGCCTGCCCAGGCCAAGGCGTCATGTAAAGGAGCTTCTGGTTCATCTCTCCGGCGATCTTTTCGATCATCGGGCGATAGAATTTGTGCAGCAGCGCCAGATCCTGCGTCGTGGGGGCGAGGAAGGGCAGCGCCTCGACGCCAAGGGCCGGATTCTCGCCGACCTGCTGGCTCATCAAAATGTCGGCGATGGGCACGATGCCGTCGCGCACGGCGGCCATGCCCTCCGGCCCCTTGATCCCAAGCGCCCCGCCCGAATGAACGGTGATCTCAACATCCCCGTCCGTTACCTCGGCCACGCGCGCGGCAAAGGTCTGCGCGTTCTTGGTGTGGAAGTTGCCCTCCGGCCAGACGACGGACATGTCCCACGATGTCTGGGCCATGGCCGGCGCGGCCAGCGTCAGTGCGAAAAGTCCGGCAAGGACCGGGGTCGATTTCAATGCGTGCGTCATGTCCCATCCGCAAGTTTGGTGACCGAGATTCGGCGGTTTGAAAAACTTGATTTATCGGTATACCAGCCGTATCCGATTGACGCGGGCGGCGGGGGCAGGACCCCTGCCGGAACGACGATAAAGATGGATCATCAGGCAATTTCAGGTGATCTGCCCGCCAATTCATCAGGGAAGAAACGATATGCGGACAATCGACTTGAACTGCGACATGGGCGAAAGCTTCGGCGCCTGGACGATGGGGGACGATGCGGCGATGCTTGACATCGTCACCACGGCCAACATCGCCTGCGGGTTTCACGCGGGCGATCCGTCGGTCATGCGCCGGACGATCGCGATGGCCCGCGACAAGGGCGTGGCCGTGGGGGCGCACCCCTCCTTTGCCGACCTTTACGGTTTCGGGCGGCGGCGCATTTCCGGCGAACGGCCCGAGGATCTGGAGGCGCAGCTCATCTATCAGATCGCGGCCTTTCGCGGCATGGCCGAGGTGGAGGGCCACCCGATGACCCATGTGAAGACCCACGGCGCCCTTGGCAACATGGCGGCCGTGGACCCGGACCTTGCCGCCCTGTGCGCGCGCGCCGTCGCGGCGGTCGATCCGGGGCTGACCTTCGTCTCGCTCCCCTATTCCGAAACGTTCACGGCGGCGGAAAAGGCCGGGCTGCGCGTGGTGTGCGAAGTGTTTGCCGACCGCACCTATACAGACCGGGGCGAATTGACGCCGCGCAGCGTGGAGGGCGCGGTCATCCACGATCCGAACCAAAGCCGCGACCAGGTGCTGGAGATGGTGCTCAACAACCGCATTCCCACGACCGGCGGCAAGCATCTGCCGGTGGAGGCGGCCACGCTGTGCGTGCATGGCGACACGCCCGGCGCGGTGACGATGGCCCGCACTCTGCGCGCGGCCCTGACGGGCAACGGCGTGACGGTCGCGTCCTTCGCCGGGCGTCAGGCCTGATCGGGCACGGGGCTGACCAGCGCCGTGCCCGCCAGATGGGCGTCGATGTTGCGCTTCATCAGCGCGGCACTCATCCGTTGCACGTCCAGCGCCAGCCCCGCGATATGGGGCGACAGGATCACGTTGGGTTGGTCTCGCAGGTCGGCGGGAACGTCCGGCTCCTCCTCGAACACGTCCAGCGCCGCCCCCGCGATCCGGCCCGCGCTCAGGGCCGCCACCAGCGTCGGCGTGTGAATGATCGACCCCCGGCCAAGGTTCACCACATACCCCTCCGGCCCCAGCGCATCCAGCACCGCGTCCGACACGGCGTGATGGGTGGCCGGCCCCCCCGGCGCGGCGATGACCAGAACATCGACCGCCGCCGCCAGCCTGCGCAGATCGTCATGCCGCGCCCACGGCACATCCTTGGCCGAACGGCTGCAATAGGCGACCTCCATCCCGAACGCCTCCGCCAGCTTGGCCAGACGGATGCCGATCCCCCCCATGCCGAAAATCCCAAGCCGCCGCCCGGACAGAAGCGGAGTCATGCCGACATCGCCGCGCCAATCCCCGCGCCGAACCGACTGGTCGAAGGCGCAGATCTTGCGGACAAGGGCGATGATCAGACCCATGCCGTATTCGGCCACGGCGACGGCGTTCACCCCCGCCGCATGGGTGACGCCGACGCCCCGCGCCCGCGCCGCCGCTACGTCCACCGCCTCATACCCCGTCCCGACCGTGCTGATCAGCCCCAGGGCGGGAAGGGCGTCCATCTCGGCGGCCGTCAGGCCGACCGTGCCGTTCGTGACGACCGTCCGAATGCGCGCCCGGACATCGTCAGGCAGATCGTGCACCCCGTTCCAGGCGTCGTGAACCGTGAAATGCGGGGCAAGGTGATCGCGATAGACGGGGCCTTCCACGCGGAAAAGAATGTCGCAGGTCATAAAGGTCTCCGTTGTGCGGGGGCGGATGCGGGCCACGGCAAAGGGCCGACATGCGTGAAAGGATATCCCTCGGGTATGAGGCACGTCGCGTCGCGTCAAGGTGCGGTGTGGTGTTCGGGCAAAGGCCCCCGAAGGTCGCATTGTCACAAGATTGCGCATGACAGGTCACAAACATGTCAACTGAGGGGGCTAGGGGGGAGCGCGCATGGCCCCCCGGGTCTGCGCCTTGTCGAACCAAACTGGAAACATGCCCTTCATGACCTCCCCCCGCATTCTTCGGCTGACGACCGCCATCGCGCTCGTATCCGCCCTTCCCGTGGCCGTTTCGGCGCAGGAGGCGTATCTGAACACGGACGTTCCGTCCTTCATGCGCTTCGGCTTCACCAACGAACGCAACGACCCGCGTTATCTGACGGCAGAGACCAATGCGGGCGTCCGCCTGCTGGACGGGTTTCTGAAGGTCTGGGAACCCAGCTCCCCTTTCGTGGATGCTGCGAACCCGGTCGCGGGGGCGGACGGCCTTCCGGGCGTCGAGGCGGCGGATTGGACCGGCCTTCCGGGCGATGCGACGGACGGGCGCATCCTGAACCAGGCGTTCCACGATCACAACATCGCCTATTCCGCGATGCGCACCCGCACCCGCACCGCCGAGGACGAGATCGACGCCTATCTCGATGACCGCCGGGCCAAGGGCTACAGCGTCACCACCGGCCTTGGCCCGTTGCAGGACGCGTGGTTCCGCGGCACGAAACAGTTCACCACGATCACCGGGGTGCCCGCCGATGCGGGATCGGTGAAATACGACGATCAGGGCAACAACAACGGCATGTCCGACTGGGACGGCAACGCCGATCTTGGCCTTGCCGTCGAACTGGTGAACCGCGTCGGCTATCACGCCTCGTCCGAGCCGGGAAAACGTTATTACAAATACGCCCGGCCCTGGCGCTGGTCCGACACGGTCAAGGTTCAGGACAGCCTTCTGCCCGCCCGCAGCTCCACCCCCGAGCGCGACGGCGGCTTTCCCAGCGGACACACCGCCGAAGCGTTCCGCGATGCGCTCACCATCGCCTACATGGTGCCCCAGCGGTTTCAGGAGATGGTGACCCGCGCCTATTCCTTAGGCGATTCGCGCATCATCGCCGGGATGCATTCGCCGATGGACGTCATCAGCGGGCGGATGCTCGGCACCGCCTCCGCCGTTTATATGCTGAACCGCGAGGATGGCGACGACGGCTTCGACTGGGCCACCCTGAAACGCGACGCCCATGCGCAGGCGCAGGCATGGCTGATGAAGGAAACCGGATCGGCCACGGCATCGGATCTTTACGTCGCGGCGCATACGGGCGACCTGTCGGTGGACCGGTTCGCCGACCGTGCGGCGAACGCGGCCTATATCGCCGACAAGCTGACTTATGGCTTCGCCCCGATCAGCGACCAGACCGCCCCCGTCCACGTCCCCGAAGGGGCCGAGGTCCTTCTGGAAACGCGGATGCCCTATCTGACGGCGGATCAGCGCCGGATGGTGCTTGCCACGACCGCCTTGCCGGCGGGCCTGCCGGTGATGGATGACGAAGAAGGCTATGGCCGGCTGAACCTTTTCGCCGCCGCCGACGGCTTTGGGGCCTTCGACGGCGACGTGTCGGTCACGATGGATCGGGACCGCGACGGCTTTCACGCGTTCGATTCCTGGAACAACGACATCGGCGGCACGGGTGGTCTGACCAAGGACGGCACGGGCACCCTGATGCTGACCGGTCTCAACACCTATGCCGGGGATACGCGGGTGGCGGGCGGAACGCTGGTCGGATCCAGCGGGATGGCCTTCGGCGCGGGCGATGTCCGTGTCGACGCGGGTGCGGCGTTGATCGTGAACACGCTGGTCGCCAGCACGATGGCGAACGATCTGTCCGGCGCGGGCCGCTTCGACAAGCGTGGAGCCGGACACCTGACCTATGCGGGGCAGGGCGCGGCCTTCCGGGGCGCCACCGAGGTCACCGGCGGCACGCTGGCCGTGACCGGAACCCTGGGCGGCACGGTGGCGGTGGCCAAGGGCGGCACGCTTGCGGGGAACGGCAGGGTCGGCACGACCACCGTGCAGGCGGGCGGGCGTATGGGGCCCGGCACCTCGCTCGGGACGCTGACGGTGGACGGCGATCTGACGCTGGCCAAGGGCGCGATCTATGACATGGAATATGCCAGCACCGGCGTCTCCGACACCGCCGTCGTGCGCGGCACGGCCATGGTCGAAGGGGCCACGCTGAACGCCGTCGCCACGGACCGCACGGCAAGCTATCTGCACGGCCAAAGCTATGACGTGCTGACCGCGGACGCGGTGACGGGGCGGTTCGGAGACCTGCTCATCGATTCGGCCTTCATCAATTCGCGCCTGATCCATGATGCCACCGGCGTGACGCTGCGCCTGTCGACCCAAGGCGCGCGGTCCTTCACCGAGGCGGCCCGGACGGGCAACCAGCGCGCGGTCGCGGCGGCCCTGGACGATCTGGACCAGACCGCCGGGTCGGCCAGCCTCGCGCTCTACAACGCGGTCCTCTTCTCGGACGATGCGGGGGCGCGTCTGGCCTTCGACCAACTGTCCGCCGAGGATCACGCCAGCGCAGGCTCGGCCCTTCTGGCGATGTCCCACGTGCCGGGCGACACGGCGATGGACCGGCTGGCCGCCGACGGCCGCGGTGTCTGGGCGCAAGGCTATGGCACGCGGGCCCGGCTGGACGGTCGCGGGCCATCCTATGACACGACCGGGGGCGGTCTGTTCGTCGGGGCCGACGGGATGACCGACGATCGCGCGCGGATCGGCTTCATGATCGGGGTCGGCCAATCCTCGGTCGACCGCAAGGGATCGGACGCCTCGACCGATGTCGACAGCCTGCACATGGGCCTTTACGCCGGGACCGAGGTCGGGGCCGTCGCCCTGCGTGGCGGCATCGCCTACAGCCACAACCAACTTGAGACCGAGCGTTCGGTGGTCCTCGACGGGTTCTCGGACCGGCTCATGGCCGATTACGACGCGGATCTGACCCAGATCTTCGCCGAGGTCAGCACCGCCATGACCCGCACCCAGCGGGTGGAGCTTCGTCCCTTCGCCGCCCTGACCCATGCGATCCTGTCCACCGACAGCTTTGCCGAAACCGGCGGGGCCGCGGCCCTTCAGGTTCAGGGCGACACCTCCCGCGCGACCTTCGCCACCGTCGGTCTGCGCGCCAAGGGCGAGATCGACGCGCGCTCTGGCTGGAACGCCGAGGTCAGCTGGCAGCACGCCTTCGGCGACATCACGCCCGAACGCCGCGCGGCCTTCGCGGGCGGGGCCGACTTTGCCGTCAGCGGGGCGCCGATCGGCGAAAACTCCGCCCGCATCGCGCTTGGCACCGATCTGGCCATCAGCGAGACGGCGCGCGTCGGCATCGCCTATGACGGCCAATTCTCGGACGAACATACCGCGCATGTCCTTCGCGCGGACTTCCGGATGCGGTTCTGATCCACGGCCCCCCGGCCTTCGGGCCGGGGGGCACGTTCGGTGGCCTGAATTTCAGTGTCCGACGTGCAAACGCGCCCTCCCCGATGGGAAGGGCGCGTTGATCTGTTCGTGCGGCCGTTCGGATCACTCGCCGCGTGTCGCGTCCTTGGCGAAGGTGTCGTCCCATTCGCCGCGGAAGAAATCCCGGCCATAGATCAGCAGGCACAACAGGATGCCGGCCGCAAAGGCCCAGGCCGCGCCGCGGGTCGCCAGAACGGCCGCCACCACGCCCGCAATGCCAAGGTCGCGCTGCGACCGCGCCTGCATCACCCCGATCCGCACCGACACATACCCCTGGATCAGAAGGGTCAGGGCCAGCGCCACGCCCAGGATCGGCTGCACCAGGGTGACGATGGGCATCAGCAACAGGCCGGTATTCGTTCCCCACCGGAACGACCCCGCCCCGCCGAAGATCGAATGCATCGCCTTCTTGCCTTGGGCGAACCGTTCCGTGATGACCACATGCATCGCAGCCCACAGCGGTCCGCACATGGTCGTGTCGGGGCCCAGCACCGACATGACGGCGTTGCGGCCGCCGAAGATCAGGTGCGCGCGGTCGGGATTGTATTCCACCTTCTCGTCCGGGCGTTTCAGATCGGCTTCCTTCAGGATGGCCCGCGCCTGCAGCACATCGCCGAACACGACGATATAGGCGGCCAGAACCGTAGGGATCGCCGTCAGGAACATGGACAAGGGCGGCAATCCCAGCCCGAAGATGGTATAGTCCCGCCACAGCGTCATGAAATCGGGCGAGCTGAGGCGCCATTCCAGATTTGGCCAGGACGCCTCGCCGAACAGGGGGGCCACGACGATCGCAAGGGCGATGATCGGAAAGATGCCCAGCTTGCCGATCGCGCCGAACAGCCGGTTGCGTTCCTTCAGGGCTGCGAAGTGGCGCGAGAAGATGACATAGAACCCGACGCCCACCGCGATGGAGATGGTGAAGGGGAAGGTGTCGAAGCGGCCGCCGATCTGAAAGACGGAAATGACCGCGGCGATCCCCGCCCCGATGATGATCCCCGACTTGATCGCCTGCGGAATGGCGGCGACGACCTTGTGCGCCATGCCGGCCATCCCGATGCCGATGGAAAAGAGGCCCAGCATCATCTGGAACGCGATCAGGGCGTGCACCCGATCCGTCCCTTCGGGAAAGGCCGCGCAATAGGCCATCAGAAGCGGGATGGCGGGCGTGATCCAGCCCGGAACCACCGGATCGCCCAAAAGGTGGTGCGCAAGATAGAAGATGCCGTTCAGGATCACGACGGCCAGCGCCACCTCGAACGGCATCCCAAGAAGTTCGGTCATCAGCGGGATCGCCGCAAGATCCACGGCGCACATCAGAAGGCCCTGGAAATAATCCGGCCATTCGAAACGATAATGGACGAATGGCAGCCGGATCTTGAACGGTCCGGCGGGCCAGAACGGCTGTTCCGCCCCGTCTTCGCGGTGTATTGTCATATGGTCTCCCCCCTACGGGTGCCCCATGCACCTGGTCCGATGCACCGGCCACCCTTGGGTGCCCGGTGCCGATGCTGTCAGAATGCCTGCGTATAGAGGTCCAAGGCGTCCGCCTCGGTCACCTCCACGGGATTGTTGCCCAGAAGACGGGTCTGTTTCATCGCGTCCTGCGCCAGGGTGGGCAGGCTGTCCTGCGTCACCTTCACATCGCGCAGGCGGCGGGGCGCGCCCGACCGGTCCATCAGGGACCCCATGTGATCGACGAAGGCGACCGACCGCGCCTGAACCCCTTCCTCCGACGGCGCCAGAACCACATCGGCCAGTTCGGCATAAAGCGGGGCCGCCGCGGCCATGTTGAAGCGCAGGACCGGCCCCAGCATCAGGGCGTTCGAAAGACCGTGCGGGACGTGGTAATGCCCACCCAAGGGATAGGCGAGGGCGTGGACCGCCCCCACGGGCGAATTCGAAAAGGCCTGCCCCGCCAGATTGGCCCCCAGCAACATCGCCTCGCGCGCCGCGCGGTCCTGTCCGTTCTCGCAGGCGGCGATCAGGTTGGCGGACAGAAGCTTCAACGCCTCGCGGGCGAACACGTCCGACAGGGGGTTCTTCTTGTGCGCGCTGGTATAGGCTTCGATGGCATGGACCATGGCGTCGATGCCCGTCGCCGCCGTGTGCAGCGGCGGAAGGCCCGTGGTCAGTTCGGCGTCCAGAAGCACGCGGTCGGCGTAAAGCTGACGAGACACGACGCCCATCTTCGTCGTCTCTCCGGTGGTCAGGATCGTGATGTTGGTCACCTCCGACCCGGTTCCGGCGGTGGTCGGCACCTGCACCAGCGGCAGGCGTTTGCCGCGCACGTTGCCGATGCCATACATCTCCGACAGCGGCTGGTCGGAGTTGACCAGAACCGCCGCCAGCTTCGCGATGTCCATCGACGATCCGCCGCCAAGCCCCAGAACCAGATCGACGCCCGCGCCCCTGGCCTTGTCGACACAGGCAAGCAGCACCTGTTCCGGCGGATCGGCCACCACGTCGTCAAACACCGTCACCGCGAACCCCGCCGCCTTAAGCGAGGCCTTGGCCGGATCCAGAACGCCCGCCTGATGCAGGCCCTTGTCGGTCACGATCAGCAAGCGCCGTTCGGCGAACCCGTCCGACAGCACCTCTCCCAACCGGCGTGCGGCGCCCCATTCCACCGTCAGCGATGCGACCGTGTCGAACCCGAACGCGTTCATCTCCCTCATCTTCTTCCCCCTCCGGTTCAACGCGACACGGCGCTGCAGATGTATTTGGTCTCGAGATACTCCTCGATGCCGTATTTCGACCCTTCGCGCCCCAGGCCGGATTGCTTGACCCCGCCAAAGGGCGCGACCTCGTTGGAGATCAGGCCCGTGTTGTGCCCGACCATCCCGTATTCCAGCGCCTCGGTCACCCGGACGGACCGGCTGAAATTCTCGGTGTAAAGATAGGCGGCCAGACCGAAGATCGTGTCATTGGCCATCGCCACCGCCTCCTCCTCGGTATCGAAGGCGAACAGCGGGGCGACGGGGCCGAACGTCTCCTCGGTGGTGACGATCATGTCGGTCGTCACCCCGGTCAGCACGCCCGGGCGAAAGAACAGCCCGCCGATCCGCGTTCCGCCCGTGACCAGCGTGGCCCCCTTGGACAGCGCGTCGGCGATATGCGCCTCGACCTTGGTCAGGGCCTTCTCCTCGATCAGCGGGCCGATGGTGACACCGTCCTCGGTGCCATGGCCCACCTTCAGCGCCCCGACCTTGGCCGCCAGCTTTTCGGCAAAGGCGTCATAGATCCCCCGCTGCACCAGAAACCGGTTCGCGCAGACGCAGGTCTGGCCCGCGTTGCGGTATTTGGACACCATCGCCCCTTCGACCGCCGCATCAAGATCGGCATCGTCGAACACGATGAAGGGCGCATTGCCGCCCAGTTCCAGCGACAGGCGTTTGATCGTGGGCGCACATTGCGCCATCAGAAGTCGCCCTACCTCGGTGGAGCCGGTGAAGGACAGTTTGCGCACGACGTCGGATGCGGTCAGCACCTTGCCGATGACGCGGCTGCCCCCCGTGACGATCTGAAGAACCCCGGCCGGCACCCCGGCGCGCACCGCCAATTCACCCAAGGCCAGCGCGGTCAGCGGCGTCAGGTCCGCCGGGCGGACGATCATCGTGCAGCCCGCCGCCAGCGCCGGGGCGGCCTTGCGGGTGATCATGGCGGCGGGGAAATTCCAGGGCGTGATCGCGGCGGTCACCCCCACCGGCTGACGGATGACGGTGATGCGCTTGTCGTTCTGCGGCGCGGGGATCGTGTCGCCATAGACGCGCTTGGCTTCCTCGGCGAACCATTCGATGAAGCTGGCGGCATAGACGATCTCGCCCTTCGCTTCGGCCAAAGGCTTGCCCTGTTCGGCGGTCATGATCGCGGCCAGGTCGTCGGCATGGGCGATCATCAGATCGAACCAGCGGCGCAGGATGGTGCTGCGGTCCTTGGCCGCCAGGGCGCGCCAGGCGGGAAGGGCGGCCTCGGACGCGGCGACGACCTTTTCCGTCTCCGCCTCCGACAGCGAGGGCACGGTGCCGACCACCGTCCCATCCGCCGGGTTCGTGACCTCGATCACCTCGCCCGAGGCGGCCGCGGTCCAAGCGCCGTTCACAAGGCAGGCGGATTTGAGCAGGGCGGCATCGGTCAAAGTCAGGCTGGTCATCGCATCCGTTCCATATATCGAACAAAGTTCTTGATTGTGAACATCGTTTCGAGGCAGGATGCGTTTGTCAATACGAAGGGAGCCGCGATGGCCGAAGACATCAAGCTTGTGCCGGCGGTAGAGCGGGCGGTGCGCATTCTCGATGTCGTCGCCGCATCCGGCCCGATGGGCCTGACGGCCATCTCGCGCGCGCTGTCCATTCCCAAAAGCAGCACGCACGCGCTGTGCCACACGCTGTGCCATCTGGATCTGCTGCGCGAAAAGGCGGGGACCTATGTGCTGGGCATGAAGTTTCTCGGGTGGAATGGCGCGGTGCTGAACGATTCGGCGCTGATCACCGAATTCAAGGATCTTCTGGCCAGAACCCCGGCCTTGGGGGAATACACGGTCACACTGTCCACCTTGCACGAGGCCGAGGTCATCTATCTCGCCTGCCAGAACAGTTCCGCGCCCCTTGGGGTCAGTTTCCGCATCGGAATGCGCCTTCCGGCGGCCTTCACCGCCACGGGAAAGGCGATGCTGGCGCATCTCCCGCAGGCCGAACTGGACCGCGCGCTTGCCCTTCCGCTGCCACCCCCCCTGACCGGGGTCAGCGTGCAATCGGTCGATGCGCTTTTGCAGGACATCGAAACAACGCGGGCGCGCGGCTTTTCCATCGACAACGGGCAGGTCCGGTCGGGGATGTGCTGTCTCGGTGCCGCCGTGCTGGACGCAAGCGGGGATGTCGTGGCCGGTGTGGCGCTGTCGATGACGACGGCCGAAGTCCAGCCGGAGACCATCGCCACCGCCGGCCGCGCCATGTCCGACTTCGCGCGCACCCTGTCATGCCGGATCGGGTTTCGGGAATGACGGTGGCCCCGCTTTGGACCATGACGCGAGCCCGGTTGTCGCCGTAAGGTCCTGAATCGCTGGATTCACGGCTCCGGATCTCGATGCGGCGGGCGATCGTCACCGCCGCGTATTCATCCATGTGACCAGCCCCCCGCCGAGGATCAGAAGCGCGAGTGCCACGCCAAGGACCGTGACGAACGAGGTGTCGAACGCATCCCGCGCCGCCAGGAGGAGCTGGTCGCGATCCGGGCCCACCGCCGTCTTCGCTTGGGCCAGCGCCGCGTCGATGCCTTGCGCCGGGGCGGCAGCCATCGGCCCCGGGGCGACGTAGGTGCGTGTGAACACCGCCGCAAGAATGCTGCCGAACATCGTCACGCCGAGGGCACCGCCAAGTTCGTAGGACACTTCCTCCACCGAGGCGGCGGTGCCCGCGCTTTCCTTCGGGGCGTTGTGCAGAATGGAGGCCGAGGCCGTCGTCATCGTGATGCCCACCCCGGCGCCGACAAGCGTGAGCGCCGCGATCTGCACCGGCAGCGATTGGAGGCCGAACAGATAGAGGCCGACCCCCCCCGCGATCACCGCCATCCCGCCCGGCAACAGGCGGCGGCTGCCGACCGTGCCAAGCAGGCGACCGGTGACGGGCCCCGCGACGAACGACGCCAGCGACAGCGGCAGAAGCTGGATCCCGGCCTCCAGCGGCGACAGGCCAAGCACCAGCTGAAACCGCTGGGTCATGGCCAGCGACACCCCCATCAGCGCCGCCGACGCGATCAACGCGCCAAGGACGGCGCTGCTGAAGGCCGGATTGGCAAAGACACGCAGGTCCAGCATCGGATGGGGCGCCCGGCGCTGGCCGCGAATGAACAGCGCGACGAAGACGATCCCGGTCAGGCCCGCGCCAGCCGCAAGCGCCAGCGACGGGTCCGGCTTGCCGAACTCCTTGATCGCCAGCGTGGTCGCGACAAGGCCGATCATGATCTGGACCGACGCAAGAAGGCTGAACGGATGACCGCCTTGCGCCGTCGCGCGTCCGACCACCAGCGCCGCGGCGACGAAGGCCAGAAGGACGATCGGCACGTTGATCAGAAAGACCGATCCCCACCAGAAGAATTCCAGAAGGACGCCGCCCAGGATGGGCCCGAAGGCCGCCCCGCCGGAGGCCACGGCCGCCCATACCCCGATGGCGAAGCTGCGCTCGCCCTCATCCTCGAAGGTGTGACGGATGATGGCCAACGTTGCGGGCATCATCATTGCCGCCCCCACGGCCAGCGCCACCCGCCCGGCGATCAGCACCTCCGGGTTGGGGGCGAACGCGGCCAGAACAGACGCCGCGCCGAAGACCAGAAGCCCGCCAAGGAACATCGGGCGCGACCCATAGCGGTCGCCAAGCGCGCCGGACGCGGGCAGCAACCCCGCAACGGTCAGGGCATACGCGTTGACGATCCACAACTTTTCCGACGGGGATGCGTTCAGTCCCACCGTCAGCCGCGGCAGCGCGGTATAGAGGACGGTCATGTCGATCACGATAAGCAGAAGGGCGCTCGACACCACGGCCAGAATTACCCACCGATTTCCCGCCATCTGAAGCTCCCGATCCCTTGCTCCGGTTTGCGGTTGGATATAAATCCATACGTATGGAATGGAAAGGTGCGGAATGGGCCGAACTCGAAGCGTGGACCGCGACAATCTTCTGGATGTGGCCGAAGACATCGTCCGAACCCAAGGCGCTGCGGCGCTGACCATCGACGCCTTGGCCAAGGCGGTGGGCATCACCAAGGGCGGCGTTCAATACACGTTTCCAAGCAAGGCCGCCCTGATCGACGCCATCTGTGTGCGCTGGATGGAAAGCTATGAGGCCCTGTTCGCGCGGATGGTGAAACCCGATCCCGAACCGATCGACCTGGTCCGCGCCCATGTCGGCGCGACCTTCTGCGACGAGGATCCATCGCTGGCCAAGGCCGCAAGCCTGATGATCGGTATGCTCCAGTCCCCCGAATTCATGGCCGCGACCCGCGCGTGGTATGGCGCGCGCCTGCGCAACCTCGACCCGTCCACGGAGGAAGGCCGCCGCGCGCGTCTTGCCTTTCTTGCGGCGGAAGGGGCCTTCTGCCTGCGTTATCTTGGCCTGATGCACATGGATGACGGGGACTGGACCTCGATCTTCGCCGATATTCAATCGACGCTGCTTGGTGATGACACGCCTGAAAAGACCGGCCGCGGATGAGCGCGTGGTCCCCGGTCACATCAGGAACGTCAACACCGCAAAGCCCCCCATGAGCGCCACGAGGCCCGCGGTGAACACCAGCGCCAGCCTCCGTTCGATGAAATCGCGGGCCGAGGGGCCGAAGGCATAGATCAATCCGGCAACGAGGAAGAATCGGGTGCCACGGGCCAGCAGGCTGGACACGACGAACAGCGTGAAATTCAGACCCGTCGCCCCGCTGGCGATGGTCACCAACTTGAACGGAAACGGCGTCAGGCTGCCCGCGACCAGTATCCACATTCCCCAGTCGTTATAGGCTGCGGCAAAGCTCTCGAACTTGTCCGTGTATCCGTAGAAGGCGAGGACCGGAAGGGCCAGCCCTTCGAACAGGAACCGACCGATCAGATATCCCAATATGCCGCCCAGGACGGACATGATCGTGCAGAGGAACGCCAGGCGCGCGGCCTTGCGCCGGTTTGCCAGAACCATCGGAACAAGCAGGGCGTCGGGCGGGATCGGGAAGAACGAACTCTCGGCGAACGCGATCGCCCCAAGGGCGTAATCGGCCCGTCGTTTCGACGCAAGCCGCATCGTCCAGTCATAGATGTTCCGTAGCATTGCGATCCTCCGACGACGGTCCCCTACCCGGTCAGGCGGGCAGGGGAAACCCCCGTGCGGGCGGATAGGGGTGGACGGCGTCGCGCGGTCCTCAACGACTGCGGACCGGGCCGCCGTTACGTTCAGGGCTGTGCCGCCAGCATGGCCGCCACCAGATCTTCCGACGCGAGGCCGACGGACTTGAACACCGTCCGCTCGGCCTCGGACCTGCGACCGGCGCGGCCTTGGATCACCTCGGACAGATCGCCGGCGATGGCCTCGGCGCGGAAGGCCCCTTCGGCGGCGGGTCCGGCCAGATCGCCCGACAGCATCGCGCCGTCGCGCCCATCCACGAACACCCGTCCTTGGGTGATGGCCGCCGTATCGCATTCGCGCATGTCGGCCTTGAACGCGCCGATCAGGTCGAGGTGCGACCCCTCGGCCAGCCATTCGCCGCGAAGGAACGGAACGGTGGCGGCGGTGGCGGTGCTGACCACGTCGGCGCGGCGGCACCCCGCCTCAAGGTCGTCGCAGAACCGTGCAGGAAGCCCCCGGTCGGCCAGCGCCCCGGCGCGTGCGCGGGCCTTTTCCGCATCACGCCCCCAGATCAGGATCTCGCGATAAGGCCGGACGCTTGCATGTGCCTCGGCCAGAACCGAGGCAACCTGACCCGTCCCGCAGACCAGAAGCACCGCCGCATCCCGCCGCGCCAAAAAGTCCGCCGCCAAGGCCGAGGTCGCCGCCGTGCGCCGCGCGGTCAACGCGTCCCCGTCGATCGCGGCCAGGGCGCGTCCATCCGCCCCGTCGAACATGAGATAGCCCGCGTTGATCGTGGCTTTCTCCCGCGCCGCATTGTCGGGAAAGAAGGTCACGGCCTTCAGGCCGATGGCCTTGCCGCCTTCCCATGCGGGCATCATCAGCAACGACGCCGTGCCGCCCCCCGGCAGGGGGATGGTCAGCACCTGACGCGGGGGCGCGTCGATCCGGGGGGCCGCGAATTCCTCGCGCAGCGCCTCGATCAGGCGGGGCCAGGGCAGGCGGTCGGCAACGGTCTGGTGTCCGATCAGGTGCATCGGCGTCACGCGGACAGGGCGGCGCGGGCTTCGGGCAGATCCCAGATCTTGCCGATGGCGGCGCTTCCCGCATCGCAGATCGCCGCTTCGTCCAGACCGCAGGCGGTGCCGCCTTCGATCAGCACCCGGCCATCCACCATGACCAGCCCGATATTGGCGCGGTTCGCAAGCCAGACGGCGGCGCGCAGCGGATGCTGCATGGGCCGCAGATGCGAATGGCTGAAATCCAGCACGGTCAGGTCGGCCTTCGCCCCCACCGCGATCCGCCCCAGATCATCCCGCCGCAGCGCCTCGGCGGGATGAAGCGTGATCGCGTTCATCAACTCGGGTGCCGTGGCCTGCGTCGCGTCGCCCGTGGTGATCTTGGAGATCAGCGCCGCGGCATGGACCTCCCCCAGAAGGTCCATGTTGTAGCCGTCGGTGGCGACGACCGTGCGCACGCCGTGACGGCGAAAGCGGGCATAGGACCCGGTGGTGCCGCCGCGGGCAAAGACCCGGGGGCAGTTCAGGATCGTCGTGTCGCGGGCCGCCATCAGCCGCAGGTCGGCATCCGTCGTCTGGATGCAATGGGCCACGGACAGGCCGCGATCCATCACCCCCAGCCAGTCGAGGTATTCGATCGGCGTGCGCCCGTCATACCGCGCGGCGATGGTCTCGACCTCACCCAGGCTTTGCGCGGCATGGATGGTCGAAGGCACGCCCAGATCCCGCGCGTGGCCGATGATGTGGCGCAGCAGATCGGGATCGCAGGTGTCGGTGGCGTGCGGGCTCATCGCAAGGCCGATGCGCCCCTCGTCCACCCCCTGCCAGCGGTCATGAAGGCCCTGCCACACCTTCAGGTCGCGCAAGGGATCGGTGTCGGACGCCCCGTAATCGACCGAGCCGTCCGCCCGCGCCACCGGCATGTCGGTGGAAAAGAGGTAGGGCGCGCCATAGAAACGGATGCCCATCTCCAGTGCTGCGTCGAACATCTCGGGCAGGCCCGCGCGGAACGGCTCCATCACGGTGGTGCTGCCGCCCTTCAGCAGTTGCAGGATGCCCATGCGGGCCACGGCCATCCGTTCCTCGGCCGTCAGCACGTCCGTCCCGATCTTGGTCAGGGGCATGAGCACGGTGTAGATGACGCTCTTGCCGCCCTTGCGGCCCGCGCCGTCCTCGGTCTGGGTGCGGGCGACGGCTTCGGAAAAGCAGTGGTTGTGCAGGTTCATGAAGCCCGGAAGGACGAACTGGTGCGGCCGGTCGTGCAGGGTGTCGACCCCCGTCGGACGGTGGGGCGTGATCTCCACGATGCGGTCGCCTTCGGTCACCACCCATGTGTCGTGCAACAGCGTCGGACCCCCGTCCTGCATCGCAAGGACATGCCGTCCGTGGATGGCCGTGGTGCCGTGCGCCTTGGGCGGAACGGGGGGGAGGGGCATGATAGGGTCCTGTTGCGGCGTTCCCGGCCAGCCTAGCGCCGCGGGGGCCGTGGCGGCAATCGGGGCCGCTATGAATATGGGGCCGGACCTATGCGGGCGCGCTATAGGTCATGCGCGCAATATTCGAGTGTATTGCCGAAATTTGCGGCAGAACCGGAGGCAATGTCCCGGTTTCCACATCTGCCATCTGGGCGATTGCGGGCCGAAGGGATAACCTTTCTGAATGGTCAAGACAGGGCGGCACATGAACCTCAAGCAGATCGAAGTCCTTCGCGCGGTCATCAACTGCCAGACGACGGTAAAGGCGGGCCGAGAGTTGGGGATGTCCCAGCCGGCCGTCTCCAACGCCTTGAAACATCTGGAATCCCAGCTTGGATTTCCACTGTTCGAACGGGTGAACAACCGACTTTTCACGACCGCGCAGGCCCGCCAGCTTTATGCCGAAAGCGAGGCGCTGTTCCAGAACTACAAGGTTTTCACCGAACGTCTGGAGGATCTCAAGGCCCAAAACCGCGAAACGCTGCGCGCCTATTCCAGCCCGCCCTTGGGCCATTCGCTGATTCCCATGGCGATGCGGCGGTTTTTCGAGACCCATTCCAACGTCCACGCCTCCTATGAGATCGCGACCTTTTCCGAGGTCGCGCAGTCGGTGGAAACGGGCCTTGCCGATCTGGGCTTCGTCATCGGCGACGTGGACGAGGACGCCTTCCACGTCGAACCCCTGTTCGCCGAGGCCATGGTCTGCGTGATGCCGCAGGACTCGCCGCTGGTGGACAAGGCGACCATTCGCCCCGCCGATCTTGTCGGGCATCCCCTGATCTCGCTGGAACGGACCACGGGCATGGGCCGCATCCTGCGCCGCGCGTTCGAGCGGGAGGGCGTGCCGATGCAGGCCATCGCCGAAACCCGCTATTGCAACACGGCCTGCATCCTTGTCCAGAACCGGGTCGGCGTGGCCGTGGTCGATGCCCTCAGCGCGGTGTCGGTCATGGGGCCGGACATCGTGGTGCGTCCGTTCGAACCGCGCGAGGTGCTGGTCGCCTCGGCGATCCATTCGCGCAAGCGGATGCTGAGCCGCACGGCGCAGGCCTTCCTGCGCGAGGTGCGCCGATCCGCGCAGGAGATCACGACGCGGCTGGCCCAGATCCAGCCGCCCCTGTCCTGATCCGCCGCCCCATCCTGTGCTTCGGTATCACGGGGGACGGGGCGGCTATTTGCAACCTCTATACAGCGGGTGGAATGGCGATAGCGCGGGTCATTGCCCCGCACGCCGCCGCCGATCAAAATCCCACCGACACGAACGCGCAGGCCACGAAGGCGGGACGATAAACGGCAATGACCCTCGCACATCCATCTCACGGCATCCCGGACATTCGCAGCGCGGTGGAGGATCAGCGCCGCTTTGCCGAAGGTTTCTTCGACGAGCTTGCCGCCATCAGCACCGATCCCGCGGGCGGCATCACCCGCGACACCTATGGCGCGGGAGAGAATCGCGGCCATGAGGTGATGCGGCGCGCGGCGGACGCCGACGGCTTTGCCGTGACGGTCGATGCGGCGGGCAACACCTATGCGCGCTGGCCGCAGATCGCGGGCGCGCCCGATGTGATCATGGGCTCGCATCTCGACAGCGTTCCAAGGGGGGGCAACTTCGACGGGGCGGCGGGTCCGCTGGCGGCGCTGGTGGCGATGCGCGCCCTGCGCGCGATCGGGGCGGTGCCACGCGTGACGCTGTGCGCGATGGGCATCCGGGCCGAAGAAAGCGTCTGGTTCCAGACGTCCTATATCGGTTCGCGCGCGGCGCTTGGAACCCTGCCGCGTGACACCTACGACACCGCGCGGCGCATCGACACGGGCCGCACGCTGGCCGACCACATGGCCGAGTGCGGCTGCGACGTGGACGCGCTGCGGCAGGGGGCGCGCGCGCTCGATCCCGCCGCGATCGCGGCCTATGTGGAAGTGCATATCGAACAGGCGCCCTCGCTTCTGCGCGGCGGAAAGCCGCTGGGCATCTGCACCGCCGTGCCGGGAAATTTCCGTTACCCCGACCTGCGCATCGTGGGGGTGCACGGGCATGTGGGAACCCCCCGCCGCTTTCGCAACGACGCGGCGATGGCGGGCGCGCGGCTGGCGATGGAGATGGACCGCGTCTGGTCCGACAGCGAAGCGGCGGGCAAGCCGATGGGCGTGACCTTCGGGCGGTTCCACACGGATGCCGGGTTTCACGGCCTGACCACGGTGCCGGGGCTGTTCCACCTGTCGGTCGATGTGCGCGCCTATGATCCCGACACGCTGGCGGGGGCGGAGGCGGCCTTTCTTGCCATCATCGCCCGGATCGAGGCGGAGCATGGCGTGCGGGTCGACCTGGGGGCGCGGAAATCCGCGCCGGTCGGTCTGGCCGACGCGGACATCCGTGGCGCGCTTCATGCGGCGGCAAAGGCTGTGGACGTGGATGCGGTGGACCTCGGCTCGCCCGCCTCGCATGATGCGGCGGCCTTCGCGGCGGCGGGCGTGCCGATGGCGATGCTGTTCGTGCGCAACGCCAACGGCAGCCACAACCCCGACGAGGCGATGGAGATCGACGATTTCATGGAAGGCTGCGCCGTCCTGACACGCTGGCTTTACGACACCTATTGCCGCTGACGGCTTGCGCCGGGGTCAGGCCCCGGCGCGTTCGTGGTGCAGGAAGTTCCCGGCGATCTCCTCGCCCGTCGCGATCCAGAGATCGGGGCAGGACCGGGCATAAGTCAGGAACTCGCGCAGCAGGCGCAGGCGCATGGGGCGGCCCGAACATTGCGGATGCAGGACGGTGGTCACCATCGCGCCCCAGTCGCGCGTCTCGTCCAGTTCGTCCTTCCAGATCGACAGGACATGTTCTTTCGGGAAGATCGGGCGCGGGCTGAAGCGGGCCGAAAGCCCCAGCATCCAGTCGTCGTAGCTGGCGGTCACCGGCAGCTCGATCGTGCCCGCGCGTCCGTCCTCCAGCACATGGCGGTAGGGGCGCACATCGTCGCGGAACGACGAGGTGTAAAGAAACCCCCGCTCCGCCAGCGCCACGCGCAGCTCCTCGCAGAACTCCCCCGACGGGGCGCGATAGCCTTTCGGCACCACACCCAATCGGCGTTTCAACGCGTCGAGGCCCGCCTCCACCTCCTCGATCAGCCGGTCGCTGCCGGGATCGGGCAGAAGATGGTGATAGCCGTGATGCCCGATCTCATGCCCCGCGGCCAGGATCGCCTCGCACATCGCGGGGTGGGCATCCAGCGTCCAGCCGGTGATGAAAAACGTGGCTTTGAGGTCCAGCCGATCCAGCATCTCCAGCAGGCGCGGGGTGCCGACCCGCGCCTCGAAACCGCCGAAGCTCATGGTGACAAGCCTGTCGAAATGGTCGGGATCCTTGGCGGTCCAGACCGATTCCGCATCCACGTCGAACGACAGGAACATGGCCGAGGTGAACCCCTCCGGCCACGGATACTCCGGGGCCGGGGGGGCCATGTTGGCGGGACGGCGGGGAAGGGTGTCGAGCGTCCTATTCGGCGCCATTGATCGTCACCGTCTCGACCCCGCTGCCGGTCAGGTTCCACTTTTCCAAGAGATCTCCATAGGTGCCGTCTTCCATCAGCCCTTCCAGCGCCGTGACGACGGCCTCGTGGAACTCCGTCTGGTCCTTGGGCAGTGCCATGCCGATCAACTGGTAGGTGAAGGGCTCGCCGACGATGCTGTAGGTGTCAGGCTCCTGATCCATCACGTAGGGAAGCGTCTCGTTGCCCTGAACGGCGACATCGATGCGCCCTTGGCGAAGCTGGGTCCGGGCGTCGGCGGACCCGTCGGTGCCGATGAAGGTGACGGGAGTGTCCGCGCAGTTTTCCGCGCTCCATTTCTCGATTTCGGCGGGATAGGAGGTGCGGCGGCTGGCGCCCACCTTCTTGCCGCAGACATCGGCCACGCTGGCAAAACCGGCCGCATCCTCGGCGCGCACGAAGAATTGCGGGCCGCTGCGCAGATAATCCACGAAGGTGGCGGAATCGTGGCGGTCGGGCAGGTCGCTCATCCCCGACATGATCATGTCCACGCGGTCGGTTTGAAGCGCGGAGAGCATGGCGCTGAAGGACGTCTCCTGCCACGACGGCGTCACGCCCAGCGTTTCGGCCAGCGCGGTGCCAAGGTCGATGTCGAACCCGGTCAGCGTGTTCGTGGCGGGATCCTTGAACTCCAGCGGGGGATAGTTCGGCGTGTTCGCGATCCGAAGCGTGCCGCTTTCGGCCACGGCCTCGGGCAGGGGGCCCGCCACGGCGGCGACGGCGCTGACGGAAAGAAGGGCGGCGGCAAGGCAGAGGTTCATGGGAGGCTCCGTTTCAGGTGAGGACTTTGGAAATGAAGGCGCGGGTGCGCTCCTCGCGGGGGTTCGACAGGATGTGTTCGGGGGGGCCGTATTCGACGATGCGGCCGCCATCCATATAGACGACGGTGTCGGCCACCTCGCGCGCGAAACCGAGTTCGTGGGTGACGACCATCATCGTCATGCCCGAGCGTGCCAGTTCCTTCATGACGGCCAGCACCTCGCCCACCAGTTCGGGGTCGAGCGCGCTGGTCGGTTCGTCGAACAGCATCAGCTTGGGCTTCATCGCCAGCGCCCGCGCGATCGCGACACGCTGCTGCTGGCCCCCCGACAGTTCGGACGGGAAGTTGTCCGCCTTGTCGGCAAGGCCCACACGCGCCAAGAGGTCCAGGGCTTCGGCGCGAACCTCGGCCATGCGGCGGCCCTGAACCTGCACGGGCCCTTCGGTGATGTTTTCCAGGGCCGTCATGTGCGGGAACAGGTTGAAGCGCTGGAACACCATGCCCGTCGCCAGCCGCTGCCGCGCGATCTGGCGGTCGGTCAACAGGCGCAGGTGCGCGCCGTCCTGACGCTTGCCCATCAGCTCTCCGTCCAGCCAGATCGCGCCTTCGTCGATGGCATGAAGCTGATTGACCGACCGCAGCAAGGTCGTCTTGCCGGACCCGGACGCGCCGATAAGGCACAGCACCTCGCCCGGCATGACATCGAGAGAGACGCCGTCCAGCGCCTTGTAGGTTCCGAACGTCTTGTCGACGTTGCGGATCGCGACCATGGGGTTCGTCATCGCGTCCTCCGCGCCGTGCCGCGCGAAAAGCGGCGTTCCAGAAGCATCTGCATGGGCGTCAGGATGGACACGACGATCAGATACCAGATGCCCGCCACGAACAGCAGCTCGATCACGCGCGAGTTGGCGTAATACACGTTCTCGGCGCTGTGCAGCACTTCGGGATACTGGATGACGCTGGCCAGCGACGTCATTTTCACCATGGAGATGAATTCGTTGCCCAAGGGCGGCAGCACGACCTTCATCGCCTGCGGCAGCACGATGCGGCGCAGGGTGCGCAGCTTGCTCATCCCGATGGCGCTGGCGGCATCATGCTGCCCCTCATCGACCGAGATGATGCCCGCGCGAATGACCTCGGACGTATAGGCCCCCTGGTTGAGCGACAGGCCCAGAAGCGCCGCCGTGAACGGCGTCATCACATCGACCGCGCGGCCTTCCCACAGCCCCGGAATCCCGATCGTCGGGAAAACGAGCGCGATGTTGAACCACAAAAGCAGTTGCAGGATCAGCGGCGTCCCCCGGAACAGCCAGGCATAGCCCGCGGCCACGCCCACTAGCACCGGGTTCGACGACAGCCGCATGATCGCGACGATGACGCCAAGGATGATGCCCAATGTCATGGCAAGAACGGCCATCACGACGGTGTTGACGATGCCGCGCAGGATGGCGGGCGCGGTGAAGAACTGCCCCACGACCGACCAGTCGATCTGACCTTGCGCAAAGGCGCGCACCAGAAAGGCCAGCATGACCACGATAAGCGCCGCCGCCAGCCAGCGTCCCCAATAAAAGCGCCGGGCGATGGGCATTCCGCGCGTGTCGGCAAAACCGGGTGAGAGGTTGGCCCCTGTCGTCATTGCGTCCCCGCGTTCAGTCGCGGCGTTTCAAGCACGTTCGCCAGGGCGAGGGCGTTGCCCCGTTCGATGTCCACGCCCGCAAGCGCGCCCGCCCCGCCGACGATGTCGGCCATCGGGGCAGGGCGTGCGCGGACGGTCATCCGGGACGCGCCGCGAGGGGCGGATGGGGTGGCAACGATCAAGGCGTGTGTCATGTCTTTTCCCTGGTGTTTGCGTCTTGGGGTGTGACCGTCCAGCCGTCCGGGTGATCGGCGGACGGGAAACGGTCGGTCAGGCCCCGGTCGCGGATGCGTTGAAGGCTGGCATCGAACAGCGCGCGTTGCACGGGAACCTCCTCGGGCGACAGGGCCACGCGCCGCAGGGCCGCCTGCCGGTCGCCATAGGCCGCAAACAGCGCGCGCAGGTCGGCCACGGCGCTGGTGGCGGACAGATCGACGCGCAGGTCATAGGCGTCGATCCCGTCATCCCCCGTCACCCGCAGGGCCGAAGACCGCAGCGGCCCAAGGATTTCACCCCCCGCCGCCTCTCCCGCCTCCAACGCCAGCATGAGGCGTTCGGCCAGCGGCTGGCCCGCTGCGGCCGCGAAAGCGTCCACCATGGCATCCGTGACATGTTCGTTTGCAAGGATGTTGCCCAAGGCAAGGCAATCCGGCCCTTCGGAATGCGAGAAGATCGAATACATCCGGTGGCCGTGGTGCACGGCCACGGCGCCGGTCGCATCCATGGCGCCGATCTGCCGCCAGCCGATGTCGGGCGTCGAGGCAACCACGGTGGCCACCGCGCTTGCCGCATCCTGCCCCTGAGAGAGCAGCCCGATCCCCAGATCGCCAAGACGGCTGTCGGTGCGGTGCTGGGACAGGATGGCCCCCCGCCCGTGGCTGAGCCGGATGCACCGCGATCCGACGGCAAGGTCCGATGTGGTGATGGCCGCCCCGAAGGCTCCGGTTTCGCGACAGCGGGCGATAAGGGAAAAGGTCAACGATGGCTCCGGGACAAATGCGTTCCGGTCAGATGACCATCATTGCGCCCCAGAAGAAAATCAGAAGAGCGGGCGGTCGATAAGTGCGGCGAATACTGTCGGGGTGCGGAACGGCGCAAGGCATGACCACGGTGTCGCCCCCCGAACGCGAGCCGGACCCCCGTCACGCCGTGCGCATGACAAGATGGCCGGGCCGGATCTCGTCCCACGTCCGGGCGGGCGGCACGAACCCCTTCGCACGAACCGGACTTTTCAGATCGTCCGGCACCCCCCCACGGCGCAAGGTCCGTCTTGCCGGATCGGGAACGGGCACCGCCGCAATCAGACGCTTGGTATAGGGGTGACGGGGATCGGCGAAGATCGCCTCACGCGGGCCGATCTCCACGATTTCGCCCATATACATGACGGCGACCCGGTGACTGACGCGTTCGACCACCGCCATGTCGTGGCTGATGAACAGATAGGCGATCTTCAGACGCTCCTGCAGGTCCATCAACAGGTTGCAGACCTGTGCCTTGATCGACACGTCCAGCGCCGAGACGGATTCGTCGGCCACGATCACCTTCGGGTTCAACCCCAGCACCCGCGCGATGGCGATCCGCTGGCGTTGCCCGCCCGAGAATTCGTGGGGATAGCGGTCCATCATCTGCGGGGACAGACCGACCTGATCCAGAAGCTCTGCCACCTGCACCCGGGCGGTGCGCGGGGTGGCGATCCGGTGGTGCAACAGCGGTTCGGCCACGGTCTGCGCCACCGTCATGCGCGGGTTGAGGCTGGAGAACGGATCCTGAAAGATCATCTGCCCCGCCCGCCGCATCCGGCGCAGATCGGCGGGCCCCAGCGTGCGCACATCATGCCCGTCCAGAGTGACATCCCCGCCGCGCGGTTCGATCAGGCGCAGGATCGACCGTCCGGTGGTCGATTTCCCGCACCCCGATTCCCCGACAAGGCTGAGGGTCTCGCCCTGAAACAGATCGAAGGACACGCCTTCGACCGCGTGGACGGCTTCGGTCGGGCGTCCCAACAGATCGCCGCCGACGTCGAACCGTGTCACGAGGTTCCGCACCGACAGGATCGGCGTGCTGCGCGGTCCCACCGTATCTTCCACCGGCGGCAGGGGCGTTATGACCCCCGTCGCCATGTCCACCTTGGGAAATCGCAGCGGCCATGCCTGCCCCGTCATGGAGCCGAGCTTCGGCACCGCCGACAAGAGCGCGCGGGTATAGGGGTGCGTGGCGTCGGCAAAGATGCGATCGGTCGGGCCCGCCTCGACGCAGTCGCCCCGGAACATGACCACCGTGCGGTCGGCAATTTCCGCAACGACGCCCATGTCATGGGTGATGAACAAGACGGCCATGCCCTGTTCGGCCTGCAATTCCTTGATCAGGTCAAGGATCTGGCCCTGGATGGTCACGTCCAGCGCCGTGGTCGGTTCGTCCGCGATCAGCAGCTTGGGGCGTGAGGCAAGGGCCATGGCGATCATCACGCGCTGCCGCATCCCGCCCGAGAATTGATGCGGATATTCGTCGATCCGGCCTTGGGCGTTCGGGATGCGGACCCGTTCCATCAGGCGCAGGGTTTCGGCCCGCACCTCGGCCTTCGACATGTTGCGGTGCCGGGTCAAAACCTCGCCGATCTGCCGCCCCACGGTGAAGACGGGGTTCAGCGAGGTCATCGGCTCCTGAAAGATCATCGCGATCTCGTTGCCGCGGATGTTCCGCATCTCGGCGTCGGGCAGGCCGTTCAGGTTGCGACCGTTCAGAAGGATGTCGCCGTCGACCTTCGATTTCCCCGCCTCCAGCAGGCCGAGGATCGACAGCGAGGTCACGCTTTTTCCCGAACCGGATTCGCCCACCACGGCCACCGTCTCGCCCGGCATCACATCGAAGGAGACGTCGCGGACCACCGTCTTCCACCCTTCATAGGTCTTGAAGGAGGTGGTCAGGTTGCGGACGGACAGGACGGGGGTCATGTCAGCGCCCCGCCGCATAGGCTTGCATCAGGCGCGGGGTGGCCGCCGCACGCAACAGGCCGCCCGGATCGCGCGCCGCCGCCGTCAACCGCCCGATGTCCCAATCGCCCGCCACGGTCACGTCGTGGCCGCGCCGGCGCAGTTCGGCAATCGTCGCCTCGCCCGCCCGCCCTTCGATCATCACCCCAAGGGGCTGGCGGGTGCGCGGATAGAAGCTGGCGGGGAAATGCGTCGAATGGAAGAGCGGCAGGTCGATCGCCGCCTGAAGGTTGGGTTCGTGATGCGCGTGACGCAAGAAGAACGACAACTGCCATTGATCCTGCTGGTCGCCCCCCGGCGTGCCGAATGCCAGATGCGGCACCCCGTCCCGCAGCGCGATGGAGGGCGTCAGCGTCGTGCGCGGCCGTTTGCCGGGGGCGAGCGAGGTCGGCAACCCTTCCTGAAGCCAGAACATCTGCGCGCGGCTGTTCAGACAGAACCCGAGCGCGGGGATGATGGGCGAGGATTGCAGCCACCCGCCCGAGGGCGTGACCGAAACCATGTTGCCCCAGCGGTCGATGACGTCGATATGCACCGTATCGCCGCGCTTTTCCGACAGATGCGCCATGGTGGGTTCATAGACGGCCCCCTGCTCCATCCCCGCGATCATCGAAAGCGTGCGGGCGCGCTGATCCTCGAACCCCGCCACCGTGCCGGGGATCAGGTCGGGAGAGGCGGTGCCGGTGATCAGCGCGCGGCGGTCGGCGTTGTAGGCCTCCGACAGCAGCACATCCATCGGCACCGGGGCGAAATCGGGATCGCCGTAATACACCTCGCGGTCGGCGAAGGCGAGCTTCATCGCCTCGACCACGGTATGCACGAAATCGGGGCCGGAGGGGTCCATCGCCGCGATGTCGATCCCTTCCAGCAGTTTCAGCGTTTGCAAGAAGACCGGCCCTTGCCCCCACGGCCCCGTCTTGGCGATGGTCCAGTCCTGATAGGTGGCGGTCTGCGGCGGCTCGACATGGGCGCGGTATCCGGCCATGTCCTGGGCCGTCAGCACGCCCTTGTGCGGGGTGCCGGAGGCGTCCATGACGGCGGTTTCGCGCACGAAGCGGTCGATTTCCTCGGCCACGAACCCGCGATAGAAGGCGTCGCGCGCCGCGTCGATCCCGGCCTCGCGCGTGGGGGCCGCGTCGGCCTCGGCCACCAGCCGCGTCCATGTGCGCGCCAGCGCGGGGTTCTTGAACAGCGCACCGGCCTTGGGCAGATGGCCGTTCGGCACCCATGTGGCGTGGGAGGTCGGCCAATGGTCGGCAAAAAAGCCCGCCAGCCCCGCGATGGAGGCGGCCACGCGGGGCAGCATCGGATGGCCGTGTTCGGCGTAATGGATCGCGGGCTCCATCACCTGCCGCACCGTCATCGTGCCGTAATCGCGCAGCATCAGCATCCAGCCGTCGAACGCGCCCGGGATCACCGTGGACAAAAGCCCGTCGCCGGGGATGAGGTCCAGCCCTTCGGCCTTGTAATGGGCGATGGTGGCCCCGGCCGGCGTCGGCCCCTGCGCGCAAAGCACCTCCGTCTTGCCGGTGGCCGCGGTATAGAGGAGGGCGGGCATGTCGCCGCCGGGCCCGTTCAGATGCGGCTCGAGGATGTTCAGCGCAAAGCCGGTGGCGACGGCGGCATCAAAGGCGTTGCCGCCCTTTTCCAGAATGCTCATCCCCACGGCGGTCGCGATCCAGTGGGTGGAGGTGACGACCCCGAAGGTGCCGAGGATCTCGGGGCGGGTGGTGAAGGTCATGGCGTGATCCTTAATGTTCGCGGGGGTCGAGGGCATCGCGCAGCCCGTCGCCCAGAAGATTGAAACCGATGACGACCGTGAAGATCGCGGCCCCCGGCCAGATGGCCATCCACGGCGCCTGGCTGAGGAAGTTCTTGGCCACGTTCAGCATCGACCCCCAGCTTGGCGCGGGCGCCTGCTGGCCAAGGCCGAGAAAGGACAGGCTCGCCTCGGCAATGATGGCGGTGGCGATGGTCAGCGTGGATTGTACGATGATCGGCGGCAGGATGTTCGGCAGCACATAGCGGCGCATGATCGCGCCATGCCCAAGCCCGATGGAGCGGGCGCCTTCGACATAATCCTCGGTCTTGACGGCCAGCACCTGCCCCCGCGTCAGGCGGATGAAGATGGGGGTGGCCGACAGACCGATGGCGATCATCGCGTTGGTCAGGCTTGGCCCCAGAAACGCCGCGAGGGCGATCGCCATGATCAGGAACGGCATTGCCAAAAGCGCGTCGGTGAAGCGGGAGATCACGATATCGGTCCAGCCGCCGAAATATCCGGCGATGATGCCGATGGGCACCCCGACCGCCACCGCGATGGCGACCGAGATCACCCCCGCCATCAGCGAGGCCTGCGCCCCCCAGATCATGCGCGACAGCACATCCCGTCCGATATCGTCCGACCCCATCCAATACTCGGCCGAGGGCGGCTTGCGGATGGCGGTCCAGCTTGTCTGCAGCGGATCGGCGATCGGCAGGACCGGGGCCAGCACCGCCAGCGCCACGAAGAACAGCACCAGCACCAGACCGACGATGGCCGACGGGTTGCGCTTCAGGCGCGCCCAGACCCGGTTGGTGGATTTCGGTGCCACAAGCGCGGTATCGGCGGCGGTCATAGCGTGGCCCTCATGCGGGGGTTCAGAAGGACATAGAGAATGTCGGCGATCAGGTTCATCAGCAAAAAGCCCACCGCCGTGCACAGGACAACCCCCTGCACCACCGCGTAATCGCGGTTGAAGACGGCATCCACCGTCAGCTTGCCGAAGCCGGGAATGGTGAAGATCTGTTCGGTCAGGACCGCCCCCGCCAGCAATTCCCCGAACAACAGCGCGGTCAGGGTGATGACGGGCAACAGCGCGTTGCGGAAGGAATGGACCATGACCACCTCGCCGCCCGACAGGCCCTTGGCGCGGGCGGTGCGGATGTAATCCTGCCGCATGACGCCCAGCATCGACGACCGCGTGTGCCGCATCAGCGTTGCGGCAAGGGCCGTGCCCAGAACGAAGGCGGGCATGATCATCGTTTCCAGCGACCGGACGGGATCGCGGAAAAAGGATTCGTAGCCCGAGGCCGGAAGCCAGCCGAGGTTGACCGACACCAGAAGGATCAACATGATCCCCAGCCAGAAGTTCGGGATCGACAGGCCGGACAGGGCGATGAGGCTGGCAAACCAGTCCAGCGCCGTGCCTTTCCTGACCGCCGCCAGAATCCCCATCGGAATGCCGATCAGCAACGCAAAGATCATCGACATCGTCGCAAGCTGGATCGTCACGGGAAGCTTCTGCGCGATCAGGGTCAGGACCGGCTCGTTCGTGCGCAGCGAGGTGCCGAAATCCCCCGTCAGCACGCCGCCCAGCCAGCGGAAATACTGGACGACGACCGGGTCGTTCAGGTGATACTGCTCGCGCAGGGCCTCCAGAACGGCGGGATCGCGCTCCTCTCCGGCCAGGGCCAGGATCGGATCGCCGGGAAGAAGTTTCTGCAGCCCGAACACCAGAACCGACACGATCAGCAGCGTCGGCAGGGAAATCAGGATGCGCTTTGCGATGAACACGAGCATCGGGGATCCTTCACGCACAGGGCGGGGGGCGACGACCGCCCCCCGGTCGCATCATTCGGTCTTGGTGACGCCTTGCAGGCGGATCATGCCGTCGGGATAGGCGGTGAAGCCCTCGACATCCGTATCCATGGCGAAGATGTAGGTCTGGTGGCCCAGATAGATGATCGGCAGATCCTCGGCCAAGATCGCCCCGGCCGCGTCGTAATGGCCCTTGCGCGTGTCGAAATCGGTGGTGGCGCGGGCGGCGTTCAGATGCTCGTCAACCTCGGCGTTGCAGTATTTCGGATCGTTGATCCCCCCCTCGCAGGTCACGAACTGATGAAGGTTGCCATCGGGATCGGGACGCCCCGACCAGTCCGACCGCGACAGCTGGAAGTTGCCCGCCGACTGTTCCGACAGCAGCGTCGCGAATTCGGTCGCGCGCAGTTGCACGTCGAACCCCGCTTCGGACACCATCGCCTGAATGACCTGCATCATCTGGGTGACGACGGGGTTGTTGGCGTGCTGGATGGTCAGCGACAGGCGTTCATGCCCGGCTTCGGCCAAGAGCGCCTTCGCCGCCTCCAGATCGCGGGCGGGAACCGGGTTTTCCTGATCAAACCAGCGGCTGTTCGGGGGGAAGGGCTGGTTGCCGGCACGGGCCGTGCCCTCGAACACCACCTGATTGAGGGCCTCGCGGTCGATGGCAAGCGAGAAGGCCTGACGGATGCGGGCGTCCTGCCCGAAGGGATTGTCCGCCTGCGGCCCGTTGGCGATGTTGTTGTAGATGGCCATATAGCCCAGGCCCACCGACTCCTGCATGGCGATGTCGGACGCGCCTTCCAGGGCGGCGACATCGGGGGCGGCCACGCGTTCCATCATGTCCAGCTCGCCCGACCGCAGGTTGGCCAGACGCACGGTCGTGTCGGGAATGGGCAGATAGGTCACGCGGTCGATGTGGATATTGTCGGCATCCCAGTAATCCGCGAACTTCTCAAGCACGATGCGGTCCTGCTGGATGCGTTCGACGAACTTGAACGGCCCCGCGCAGACGGGGGCGGACCCGAAATTCGCGCCCAGTTCCTCGCCCGCCTTGGGCGAGATGATGATGCCCGCGCGGTCCGAAAGCTGCGCCACAAGGGAACTGTCGGGCGCGTTCAAATTGAACGTCACCTGCAAGGGGCCGGTCGCCTCGATGGACGCCACCGAGGAGAGTTCCGATTTGCGGCGGGATTCCGGCAGGGTCATGTTGCGGTTGATGGTATAGACGACAGCTTCGGCATCCATCGGTTCGCCGTCGTGAAAGACCACGCCCTCGCGCAGGTTCATGACAAGCTTCATGCCATCGTCGGAATAGGCCCAGTCGGTCGCAAGCTGCGGCGCGAAATCGACCTCCGGCGTCAGATCCACCAGCTTGTCGCACATGGCGGTATAGACGATGCGGCCGACGAAGGTCCGCGATTGTGCCGGGTCCAGCACATCGGGATCGTCCTGAAGGCCGATGCGCAGGTCGGCGGCAAGGACGGGCCCGGCCATGAGGGCGCAAAGCGCGGTCGCGAGGGGGAGGCGGATCATATCGAAATCTCCACGTTCTGGGGGGGTTGGGCGGATTGGTCGGTCCGGACCTGATGGATCAGCATGTCCTGAAGAAGGAGGATGTGCTGATGCATCCGGTCGGCGGCGAGGGCGGGATCGCGCGCGGCGATGGCGTCGATGATGTCATGGTGCTGACGTCCCGTGACCGGCAGCGAGGTGCGGTCGGTGCGAACGCGTTCGCGAATGCTGCGCCACGCATCGTCCTGCCGGACGCGGTTCACGATGTCGAAGATGGACAGGAGCAGGGAGTTTCGCGCGGCTTCGGCGAACAGCCGGTGCAAGGCGCCGTCCCACAATTCGCGCGCATCCGCGTCGGTGGATTCGGCAATCCGGTTCGCCAGATCGCGCATCCGCACAATGTCCGCCCCGCGCGCGCGAAGCGCGGCCATATGGGCGATCTGCGGCTCGATCCGCAGCCGGACCTCCATGATCTCCACGAAATCGGTGCTGAGGATCAGGTCGGACGCCGACAGGGACCGCTGATCACCCGGCCCGACGAAGGTGCCTGCGCCTTGCCGCCGCCAGATGCGGCCTTCCGCCTCAAGCACGTCCAGCGCCCGGCGGATGGCCGTCCGGGTCAGGCCGAACCGGGCCGAAAGCTCCCGCTCGGTCGGTAGGCGTGCGCCGGCGGTCCGGGCCGATGTCGACAGGAACAGGCGAAGCTGTTCAAGCGCATAGGCGGAGTTTTCGTTCCTGGACATCGACCGGCGACCATCTGATGATTGGTTCGACCATTCGGTTTATTGGTCGGCCATCCGTCAATCATCGTGGAACGCGTCATGGGGTCGGGGCCGTTGAATGCCTGTTATTGAGGCGTGTCGTCGGGCATCGACCGTTTGATGTGCGGTTGCGAAAGGACCGGCATATCGGATCAGCCGTGCAGCTCCAGCGCGCCGACGGCTGCGCCGAAGGCGACCGCGTCCTGGGCCGCGACGGCGGGCAGGACCAGTGCCGGCGGAATCACAGATCCCCCGTCGAACAGGTCACGCCGGGTCAGGTCGATCCGGTCGCGAAACGCGCGGACGATCGGCAGGGGCAGGGTGCCGCCCAGACAAACGGCCATGGGGGCGAGCAGCGCCGTCACCGAAAACACCAGATGCGCCACCTCGGGCACCGCCCGGTCAAGCCATCGGTCGATCACGGCGGGGTTGTCGGCAATATAGCGCCCCCATTGCCCCGGATCGCGGCCGGAAGGTGGGGCCGGGCCTTCCGCCTCGCAGAAATGCGCCAGATCTTCGAATGACGGGCGGGGCCGTCCGCGCGGGCGCAGGGCGCCAAACTCTCCCGCATTGCCGAACGGGCCGCGATAGAGGGCGCCGTTCAGGATCAGCGCGCCGCCGATCCCCTCGGACAGATAAAGATACGCAAAGTCGCGGTGGCCGGAGGGATTGCCGAGGGCGATTTCGCCGATGGCGGCGGCGTTGGCGTCATTCTCGACCACCACGCGGCAATGAAGTGCCGCTTCCAGCCCCTCCACAAGCCCTTCGCCCCCCCATGACGTCACCTCCTTCGCCAGATCGAGGCCGGTCATGCGGCTGTGGAACCGGGTCGGCATCGCCAGCCCCGCGCCGATCAACGGCCTGTCATTGCGCGACTGGTGGCGCAGGGTGCCAAGGCCGTCGGCGATCGCCGCACATACGGCGGGAAAGGTGCGGAAATCACCTGTGACGGATGTCTCGGCCCGTGCTCGGCCTGCAAAATCAAGGAGAGACAGGGAAATCACGTGGCGTGTCGCATGGATCCCCAAGGCCACCCCAATCTCTGCCGAGAGCGAAAGATCGATCTGCGGGGCGCCGCGTCCGCCGTGGCGTCGCGCGCCTTCGACGACCAGACCCGTCGACAGCAAGTCCCGTGTCATGACGCTCACCGCCGCCGGCGTGACGCCGCACGCCGCGGAAAGTTCGGCCCGGCTTGCGGTGCCGCGCTGGCGCAGGATCCGCAGCAGGCTGCGTTGGCCCGCGGTCAAACCGCGCAAGGTCTGGATCATCGGCGTCATCTCCCCTTGGGCCTGACCCTGTCACGCGACTGTTAATTAATAAAGCTAATTAAACAACGAAGCGACAAGAATCATGACGGAAATCACGGATGACAAAACTCTTCTCGATCTGCACCACGGTGTCCGCACTGGCGCTGAGCGCCGTTGCCCTTCATGCCGAAGAGGTCAATATTCGCGTCTCGACCCTGTCGGAAGCGGCGGGCATGGGGCGGCTGACCAATATCGAGGCGGCGGCCGACCTGATGAACGCCCAATTCGCGGCGGCCGGCGTTGATACGACCATCAAGGTCGAGCTGGCGGGCAGCGGCGCGAAAGGCTGGGACGATCTCGCACTGGAAAATCTCAAGGCGTTTGCGGTGGGGCAGGGGCCAGATATCTCCGTCATCGCCCATGAATGGGTCGGGCAATATGCCCAAGCCGGCTATGCCATGGACATGGGGCCGGAGATCGCGGCCAAGCCCTGGGTGTACGGCGATATTCTTCCGGTGCTTTGGGATTCGGCGAAAGCCGCCGACGGGCAGGTCTACGGCATTCCGCAAGACGCCGAAATCCGCATGTTCTTCTACAACAAGGACATGCTGCGCGAACTGGGCAAGGACGAGGCCTTCATCGAAGGCCTGCCTTCGGCGGTGGAGGCCGGCGATTTCACGCTGGACGATCTGACCGCGCTGTCGAAGGAGGTCGTCGATGGCGGGATCGCAACCTATGGGATGCTGCACCGGCCGAATGTCGGCATCGACTATCTGATGGTGTTCCAGTCCTTCGGCGTCCGCTTCCTCGACCCCGACACCGGCAATCTCGTCTTTCCGAAGGCCGAGATGGAGGCCGCCCTCGGCTGGTATGAACGCAACGCCCGCGAAGGCGTGACCCCGGCCGACAACACCGCGATGAGCTGGGATGCGATCCAGGGCGCGTTCAAGCAGGAAAACGCCTTCATCTTCCATCAGGGCGTTTGGGCGGTGGCGTGGCAACTGGGCGAGAACAAGGGCGCGACGTGGCCCACCGATGCCGAAGGATACTTCGACAAGATCGGGTGGCTGCCCGCCCCCGCGGCCGTCAAGGGCGGCGCGCCGGTCAACCTGTCGCATCCCCTGCTCTATACCGTGAACCCGCAGGGCGATCATGCCGCGCTGGCGGCGGAACTGGTGGCGCTGGCGACCTTGCCCTATTTCAACAACCGACATGCGGTGCAGTCCTATCACACGGCCATCAGCCATGCGCAGACGGCGATGCCGGAATACAAGGACAACTGGGTGCTTTCGGCCGCTTCGCCGATGATGGACCGGGCGCAATTCGTGCCGAACCACACCGAATTCGGCAGCTACAACAAGATCTTGTTCAACGGCCTGCAAGCGGTCGAGACCGGCAGGATGACCGCCGCCGAAGCCGTGAATTTCATCGCGGACGAACTGGACCTGCAATTCGGCGACACCATCGAGATCGTCGATTCCCTCGGCAACTGATCGACGTCACTTCAAGGTCGCCCGCATTCCGGTGCGGGCGGCATAGCTTTGTGGACCCCAGCCATGACCCCGACCCATACCGGCCGAAGATCTCCGGCCCGTCCGCTGTTCTACCTTGCGCCTGCGATCGCGCTGCTGGGCATTTTCTTTCTTGGCCCGATCCTGGTGAACACCGTCATCGCCTTCACCGACATGGGCGCAACGCTGAAGGTGGATGGCTTCACGCTGGAAAACTTCCAGCGAATCCTGCAGCGCGACGGGCGGCTGCCCGGCATCTTGCTGACCACGCTCGTCTATGTCACGGCGACGCTGTTCCTGTTCAACATCGGCCTGGGTCTTGCGCTGGCGCTGGCGACAACGGCGGTGCCGGAGCGGCTGGGCAGTTTCTTCCGCGGCCTCTGGCTTGTTCCGAGGATGAGCCCGGCGGTGCTTTACGCGATCCTCTGGATCTGGATGGCGGACCCGACCGAGGCGGGGCTGATCAATCAGGTCACCGCCGTCTTCGGACTGGCGCCGGTGAACCTGCGCAACGATCATCCCTTGCTTCTTATCGTCATCGCCAACGGGGTGGTGGGCGCGTCCTTCGCGATGGTGATCCTGACCTCGACCATTCGGTCGATCCCGTCGCATCTGGGCCATGCGGCGCGGGTGGATGGCGCGTCGGAATGGGGGGTGCTGCGGCATGTGACGCTGCCCGCGCTTCTGGGGCCGATCCGCATGATCACGCTCTATCAGGCGCTGTCGTTGCTGACGACCTATGAATACATCCTCCTGATCACCGGCGGCGGGCCGGTCTACGATTCGACCCCCTATGCGCTCTATATCTATCGCCGCGCGTTCGAGAACGGGGCCTACGCCTATGGCGCGGCACTTGCCCTCGGCCTGATGGTGATCGGCGTTGCGATCACGCTGGCGCAGTGGCGGTTGACCAACATGCGCGCCACCTTTGCCACCCCGAAGATAGAGGTGCTGTGATGACAGCGACGACAGATTGGCACGCGCTGGAATCCCGCGGCCGCTGGCACCGGACCACCTTCCTTGGCGGTATCCTGGCCTTCCTCACCCTGATTTCGGCGCCGGTGCTGCTGCCCTATCTCTGGCTGGTGGTCAAATCCCTGACCCCGGACAACGACGTGCTGGGCCATGCCGTCTTGTGGCGGGCCGCAGGCATCGGTGCCCTGGCCTATGCAGGGGCCATCGTGATCGCGCTGCTGCCGGAACGTTTCGGCCATCGCCGCGCCGCCTCGCTTGGGCTGGTGGCGGTCACGACGCTCTTGGCCGCCATCCTGATCCTGCCCGCCGTCACGCTGGAAAACTACCGCTTTCTGTGGACCCGCGATGTGGCGGATACCGGCTCCACCCGGCTTGATCTGATGCCGTCGGTCTGGGACGCGATGCGCACCTCCGCCATCTTCGCCGTCGCACAGGTGGTCATCGTGGTGGCGGTGGCGGCCCCGGCCGCCTATGCCCTGTCGCGCTTCGCCTTTGCGGCGCGGGCCGGGTTTCTGGGCGGTCTTCTCATCCTGCACGCGTTTCCCGCCCTTGCGCTGACCGTCGCGATGTTCGTGCAGTTGCATTACATGGGTCTGCTGAACAACCTGTTCGGCGTGATCCTGGTCATGAGCGCGCTTGAGCTGCCTTTCGCGATCTTCATCCTGAAAGGTTTCTTCGATGCCGTGCCATGGGACATCGAGATGAGCGCCCTGACCGATGGCGCCACCCGGTTCCAGGCGTTCCGCACGGTGGTGCTGCCGCAGGTCCGCGCCGGTCTCATCGCGGTCGCCACCTTCACCTTCCTGCGGGGGTGGGAGGAATACGTCTTCGTCAAGACGCTGCTGATCGATGCAAGCCACATGACGATGAGCTTGTATCTCTTCTATGTCGCGCAGGACACGATGGGCGCCGATTACGGGCTGATCGCCGCCGTGGGCGTCGTCTATCTGCTGCCTGTTCTTATCCTTTACCTCTTCACGCAGAAATACATCACCCAGATGAATTTCGGCGGCATCAAGGGCTGACCTCATGGCCAGGATCACACTTTCGAACGTCACCAAAAGCTGGGGCGACACGCAGGTTCTGCATCCGCTGGATCTGACCATCGGACATGGCGAGTTCGTCGCCGTCCTCGGCCCGTCGGGCTGCGGCAAGTCCACGACGCTGTTCCTGCTTGCCGGCCTTTACGCGCCGACCGCCGGCACCGTAGCCTTCGACGGTCACGACGTGAACCGTGTCGACGCGCGGGACCGGAATGTCGGCATCGTCTTTCAAAGCTACGCGCTTTATCCGCATCTGACCGTGCGCGACAATATCGCCTTTCCCCTGCGGTTCCAGAAACTGGACAGGCGGGCCATCGCCGCGAAGGTCGACGAAGCCGCGCGGCTGGTGCAGATCACCCAACTGCTGGATCGCAAGCCCGCACAGCTTTCCGGCGGACAACAGCAGCGGGTCGCGCTGGCACGCGCCTTGGTCAAGGAGCCCAACATCCTGCTGCTGGACGAGCCGCTGTCGAACCTTGACGCAACCCTTCGCATTTCGATGCGGGCGGAGTTGAAGGCGATCCAGAAACGGCTTGGCTTCACCACGCTTCTGGTCACCCATGACCAGATCGAGGCGATCACGATGGCCGACCGGATCATCTGCATGAACGCGGGCCGGATCGTTCAGATCGGCACTCCGGACGATCTGTATCGCCGCCCGGCCGATCTTTTTGTCGCAGGTTTCATCGGCACCCCGCCGATGAACCTGTTGCAGGGGCAGGCGCGCGGCACGGCGCTGTCCTTGGGCGCGGGGCATCTTCACCTCAACCGGCCACATGACGGCACGGTCACGTTCGGGGTGCGCCCCGAGGATATCACGCTCTCCGCGCCCGGCCGGACCGCCATCGGCGGCGAGATCGCCTTGATCGAACCGCTGGGGCGCGAGGTTTTCTATCGCGTCGCCTCCCCTTTCGGCACTCTGCATGTGCTGGAGGCGGGCGAAGTTCCACGCCACAGGATCGGGGATCGCGTGGCCTTGGCCTTCGATCCCGCCCGCAGCCTTGTTTTCGACGATGCCGGTCTGCGCCGCGATGGCCTGACGGCCAGCCTGCCCCTGCCAGCCGCCCCCGAAGCGGCATTTGTGTGATGGAAAGACCCGTGACCAAGATCGTCTCTCACCGCGGTGCCAACAAGTTCGCCCCCGAAAACACCTTTGCCGCCGCCGATCTGGCGCTGGCGCAGGGGGCCGACGTCATCGAACTGGACGTGCGCGAAAGCGCGGATGGCGTGCTTTATGTCCATCACGACGAAACGCTTGACCGCACGACGAATGGCACCGGCCCGATCGGCCATATGCGGTCAGCGGATATCGATGCGCTGGATGCGGGCCGCTGGTTCGCACCGCGGTTCGAGGGCCAGCGCGTGCCCCGGCTCGACGCCTATCTGGAGCATCTGCGCGGGCGCTGCGAAATCTATGTCGAACTGAAATATTGCGACACCGCCAAAGTGGCCGCCTTGGTGCGCGGACTGGGTCTGCAACGCGACACCTTCTATTTCTCCTTCTCCGAGGAGATGCGCCGCGATCTGCAGATCATCGCACCGGAGTTCCGCAAGATGATCACCCTCGATATCGCGAAATCCCCCTCGCTGGCGTCGGCGCTGCACCATGCGGCGATCCTTGAGATCACCCCGGCCCAGATGCGCCATCCCGGCATCCTGGAGGCCACGCGCAAGGCCGGGATGGATGTCATGGTCTATTACGGTGGGCAGGATCCGGCGATCCACGCCGAGATCGCGGCGGCCGGTGTGGATTTCATCAATACCGACAATACCGAACTGTTCGCCGCCGCCCGAGATGCGGCGGCGTGATCCGTGTCGCGATCGTCGCCGATATCCACCTGCACGACATGCGTGGCGGCTATGGCAGCCACGACCCACAGGCCGGGGGGCTGGCGCTGCGCACCTGGGACGACACGTTGGCCTCCACGCGGGTGTTCAACGAAAGCGAGGCGGCGCTGCGCGCGATCCTTGCCGACATCGCCCGACGCGCAATTCACACGGTGGTTCTGCCCGGTGATCTGACGGATGATGGCCAGCCCGGCGCCTATGCGGCATTGCAACGTCTTCTGGGCGATCATGAACGACGCTTCGGCACCCGGTTCTTTGCGACCTTCGGCAATCATGATGCCTTCGGTCCGGCCGGTCGGAGCCTCTCGAAGCGGCTGACGGATGCGCAGGGCGACCCTTTGGTCGTGCCGCCGATGCGGGGGCTTTCCACATCGGACGCGATCACCGCGACCGCAGGTTGGGGCCTGATGCCGCGCGAGGGCATGTTCCATTGGGAAACGCCGTTCGGCACGGACCCGGGCCTTGCGGCCCGTCGTGCGCCCGGCAGTGTCGGTGGGCAGATCGACGCGTCTTATCTGGTCGAACCCGTGCCGGGGTTGTGGCTCTTGATGCTCGATGCCAACGTGTTCGACCCGCAGGACGGCGACTGGCACCTTCGGGCCGACGCCGCCTGGGATCACGCGCTTGCGGCGCGCCCTTATCTGACGGCTTGGATCGCCGGTGTCGTGGCCCGCGCAAAAGCCGGGGGAAAGGCGCTGCTGGCCGCCTCGCATTACCCGATGGTCGCGTTCGATGCCCCGGCGCCCGATGCGGGGATGCGCGTGCCCTCCCCGGAGATCTGGATGCGGCGGATGCCATCGCATCGAACATCGGAACGGCTGGCGGCCACCGGGCTGGGGCTGCATGTCAGCGGCCACATGCACATTCCGGGATCGGGCCGCGCGGGCGGGCTGACGAACATCGCCCTGCCGTCACCCGTCGCCGCCCCCGGCGGTTATGCGATCGCCGAGGTCACAGGCACGGCGATCACCGTCAAACGCATCCCGCAGCCGCCGACACCGGGCTTCGACGAGGGCTTTCCGGCCTATGAACGCAGTCGGTCCGAACCTGTGACCTTTGCAAGTTACGATGCCTTTCTGGCGTATTGCGCGGCCGCAGCGGGCCGTTAGGATAGCCTGCCGCATGATGGATCACAATCGGAAGGCGGCGTCAGGATCCGACGGTGCTTCCGCGATCCAGATCCGTGTTCAGGTTCGATCCGTCCCCCGAGAAATCTTCGTGGTTGTCCTCATCCAGCCCGAAACCGGAGGAGAACTGGCCGCGATCCTCGGCGGCCCGCCCGTCATCGCCCTGCCAATAGTCGATGAAGTGATCCACCTCGGAATCACGGTAATCGAAAATGCTCAGCCCGTCCGGCGCATCGCGCTGGCCATAGCTTTCCATGTAGGCATCCAGAAAGCGGAAATTGTCCAGACCGTTCTCGACCAGCAGGCCCTGATCTTCCAGCTGTGTCATGAAGTCCTGCAAGTCGTCGCGGTAACTGTCGATCTGCTTGGTCTTCTTGATGTCGTTGATGATGTCCGGGATCACCGTCGCGATCGACAGGATGGCCGAGATGAAGAAGGACGGCGCCGCCACCGCCTTGACGACGCTGAGCCCGCGCACCAGCCCCAGCGACGAGGCCATCCCGCCGGCCAGACCGAAACCGCCCGCCGCGACCTGGATCGCCCCTTTTGCCACCGTCACGTCGTCGCCCGACGTGTTTCCTTTCTGGATGGTCAGCGCACCGATGGCGATGTCGGCCGCACCGGCGAAGGTGTCGGCCCCCGCGCTGGCCACCAGAAGGGCCGCTGAAGCGCCTTTTTGAAGGTTCGATACGGGCTTGCCGTCCGGTCCCTTGATCTCGGGGCGTATCTGATACGCCTCCTCGACACCCTTTGAAATCTTGACGCCGTCGTCGTGGCTGATATCGAAGCTTTCCAGATACGCCTTGTATTTGTCGGGGTTCGTCGCGCCATCCAGCGTTTCGTTCACCGCGGCGACAAAATTGCCGCCATTGGCGTGCGGTCCGGGCCCTTCGATGCCCGATGGCGGCTTCAGAAGATCGTCCAGCGTCTTGTCCAGACCCAGCAGCGACTGCGTCGGCTTCTTCTTCATCGCATCGATTTCGGCCTTGGTCTTCAACTCGCGCGTCTCGTCATCGCGCGGGTCGGGCTGGCCGGGTTCGGGGGCCACGTCGCTGGCCACATATTTGTCATCGATGGCCTTGTTGAACGCGGCCACGTCCTTGTTGTGCTCGCCGATGATGTGGTTGCCCAGATCGGCGAAATGCTTTCCCGCGCCGACGAAGCTGACGAAGTCCTTGGCGATGGCCAGCCGTTCCTCGGGCGTATCGGCAAGCGTGCCGCCCTTACCCGCCAGTTGGTATATGCCCGAGGCCAGCGACACCATCCCGCCGGCCGAGCCGATGAACCCGGCCTTCGTCATCTCTTCAAAGAACGCGCGCGCACCGCCCTTTTGAAGACCTTCGTATTTCCCTTTGCCGATGATGGAATCGAGATCCTTCAACGTGACCTCGCCCGTCTTGGAGTAGTGATGGCCCAACTCGGCCATGGCGGCGACGAATTCCTTTGTGGTCTTCTTGTCGCCGATCATTCCCTCAAGGAACTTCTGCGCCTCGGCGGCACGTCGCCCCAGGTCGAGACCGCCTTTCTTGATCAGCGTCAGGAGCATCTTGCCGACATCGCTGCCGGCCATTTGAAGGTTTTCCTCGGTGATCTTGGATGGATCGGCCATAAGGGCGTCCAATTCCATCGTCATCGTGTCGATCTGCATGTTCTGCGCGAATTTGGCCGCGGCCTCGGGATCGGCCGCCAAAAGCGAGGAATACGTGCCCGCGATGTCGTCGGTCGCGATCTGCGTCTTCTCGGGATCCTTGCTCAAGTCCTGGATATATTTTGCGTAATCGGCCCCGAAGGCCATCTCCTTGAGGTCGGCCACGATCTTGTCGCCCCCCTCGACCTTGGACAGGGCATCGGCCCGCGCGGCGGTCAGATCCTTGCCGACCGCCTCGGACTCCATGAGTTTCAGGATCTGTTCGTCGACCTTGCCGCCATCGATGACCCCTTCCAGATCCTGACCCGTCACGGCCTGGGTCGTCACGCCTTCAGAAATGCTCAGCGTATACATCTGGACACCCTCGTCCAGAAAGGCCCCGGCCTTCATCGCGTTGTACAATTTGGCGCGGTCGTCGTCGGGTTTGATGTCGCCCTTGTCGATGCCGGCCTTCCAGTCGTCCATGACCTTCTTCCACGCCGCTTCGGTCACGGTCAGGGCTTTTCCGTCCTCGCCCTTGTCGCTGGTTTCAAGCTGGGTCACGTCCTGTTCGTGGATGGGGGGCAGGCCCGCATCCTCGCGTGCCTTGTTCACCGCATCGATGGCGGCCTGCTGGACGGCGGCTTCGGCCTCGGGGGTCACGGTGTCGGTCATCTTGCCTTTCAGCGCGTCCAGACCGAACTTGCCGAAGTCCTGCAGGCGGCCCGCCTCGGTGCCGTGCTTGGCCTCGCCGCTTTTGGTGAAGCCGTTGATGCGCCCGTCGCTGCCGTGGCCGGTCGAATGGCCGGTCGCATCGTAGGTTTCGATGTGTTTCAGCACCTGGGTGGCACGAAAGGCGGCATCCGCGTCGGTTTCGAAATCGCCGACCTGTTCCTTGAGCATGTCTTTCACGCCCGACTGGTTGCCAAGATCGCGCAACAGGGGATCCTGTTCGACGATCTCTGCCGCGCTGCGCGTGTCGCCTTCGGGGCGCTCCCACAGGATGCCGAGGTCCGCGGCCTTGGCTTTCACCGCATCGTCGTTCCCGGATGCGCCCACCGCGCGCATTTCGCCTTTCAGGTTGGAAAAACCGTGTTTGCCGAAATCCTGCAACCGCCCGGCCTCGGTTCCGTTCTTCGCCTCGCCGCCCTTGGTGAAGCCGTCGATCCGGCCATTGTTGACATCGGTGCCTGCGACCCGCACGCCATTGCTGTCATAACGCTCGACATGCTCCAGCACTTGGGCCGCGCGGTGGGCGGCATCGGCATCCTGTTCGAAATCGCCCACACGCTCCTTCAGCATATCGCGGACGCCCGATTGATTTCCAAGGTTTTTCAACAGGGGCGTGCGGTCAATGATGTCCTGCGCGCTGTCGGTATTTCCGGCGGGTCGTTCCCATTCGATGCCAAGCGCTTCGGCCTGCTTGCGGGCCTCGGGGTCGGTGGCGGCGGTCTGTATGTTCTGCAATTCGCCCTTCAGGTTGGAAAAGCCGAATTTGCCGAAATCCTGCAACCGACCCGCCTCGGTGCCGTTTTTCGCGTCGCCGCCCTTGGTGAATCCGTTGATCCGGCCGTTGTCGACATCGCCGCCCACCAGACGCGTCCCACCGCCATCGAAACGTTCGACATGCTGAAGAACCTGAAGCGCGCGGAAGGTCGCATCCGCATCCTCGCCGATCTTTCCGCCGACGCGCTGTTCCAGCGAGGTGCGCACGCCCGACTGGTTGCCCAGATCGCGCAGCACCTTGTTCTTCTCCACCATCTCCTGCGCGCTGTCGGTGTTCCCCTTGGGGCGTTCCCACAGGATACCGGCTTCGCGGGCATCGGCCTCGGCCTGATTCCACGCGGCGTCGTTGCCGGGATCGACGGATTTGGGGTCGATGGGGGCCGAAGGCGAAACGTTGGACATGGAACTGGCCTTTTCGGGGAAACGATTGCGAGAATGAGGTTAACGGATGATGTGTGACCGGCATGTGACCGATCGCGGCATCTTCAGGAAACGGTTACCCGTGCGCCGATGGACACGCGGTCATAAAGGTCGATCACATCGATGTTCGTCATGCGAAAGCAACCGGATGAGGCCGCGTCCCCCACGGTTTCCGGCGCGTTTGACCCGTGGATGCGATACAGGGTCCGCCCAAGATACAGCGCCCGCGCCCCCATCGGGTTGTCCGGCCCACCCGGCACGAAGGCGGGCAGGTCGGGCCGGCGCGTGCGCATCTCCGCCGGGGGGCGCCAGTCCGGCCATACGCGCTTTGCGGTGATCGTTTCGGTTCCGCTCCAGCCGAAGCCCTCGGCCCCGACACCCACATCGTAGGCCAGTGCGCGGCCCCCGCCCAGGATCAGGAACAGCCGCCGCGCGGCTGTGTCGATCCGGATCGAACCCGCAGGCATCGGCGTATCAAGGCGCACCTCCGTTCGCGTCGAACGATCGGCCGCGGCCGCCCCCGCACCCCCGCGCATCGGCGCGAACAGGAAATTCATGTAGTCGTCCGCATGTGCTTGGGCGGGCAGGGGAGCGAGGGTCAGGCCCGCAAGAAGCGCGCGGCGTGAAAGGACGTGGGGCATGGGCATCTCCTTGGTTTCAGATCAGGCGCGCTCCGACCAGAATATCGGCCACGCGTTGGAACTGCGCGGTGGGCACCGGATCGCCGGTGCGGGCGGTGCGGGCCAGCAGCGCGGCAAGGGCCGTGTCGCCCACGACGGGCACGGCCCGGGCCTGCGCTTCGGCCATCAGGGCCGCCGATTGCGCCGGGGTCGCACGGGCCACGACCACCGGCACCGAGGTTTCCCCCCGGACATAGCGGACGGCCACCGCCCAGTCCCCGGCCGTCCCGATCACCACCGACGCCTGGGCGATGCCCACCTTCGACGCGCTGGCCTGCATCTCGCGGCGCTGCTGGCGACGCTGTTGCAGGATCGCCGGATCGCCCTCGGCGTCCTTGCGCTCACGTTTCATCTCGCTTTTCGTCATCTGCATGTCGCGGCGGAACAGCCATTGCTGCACCATCACGTCGATCATGCCGACGATCAGGAAGCTTGCGATGGCCGTCAGCATCAAGGGACGCACCATGCCGTCGAAACTGGCGCGGATGCAGTCGGCCCCGCAGGACGGCGACAGAAGCAGCGCCCCGATCCCGCTTCGGAATACGATCACGAAGGCCGTCCCCATCGCCGCGATCTTCACCACCGCCTTCAGGAATTCCACCACGCTGCGCAACGAAAACACGCGCCTGGCGCCGGCCACGGGGCTGATCTTTTCGAATTTCGGCATCACGGGTTCGGTGGAAAAGACAAAGCCCCGCATCACCGTCAGGTTGGTGATGATGACCACCGCAAGTGTCAGCAGCAAAAGCGGCACGGCCGTGCCCATCAGCATCTGGGCCGCCGCCGCGCGCAGTTCGGGCCAGACGTCGGCAAGCGGTTCGCGCGCCGCGCGGTCGGCGACCAGATCGACCAGACTGCGCACCTGCGCCTGCCGATCGGCCAGAACGACGCCCAGATAGATCACCGCCGCCAGAAGCGTCATGCCGGTCACCAGATCCTGGCTTTTGGCCACCTGCCCCTTGCCACGCGCATCGCGCAGCTTCTTGTCCGAGGCGGGAAGGCTTTTCTCCTCGCTCGTCCCGCTCATGGCATCGACGCGGGATTGTCATGAAACCGATGTAGGACCGTCATGATGAACAATGCCAAGGTGACATGATGCGACGTCTTTCTTTTCCCGCCGCGCTGGCGGCCGGTCTGGCGCTGACCGCCTGCGCCGCCCCCGATCCGTCCGGCCCCCCGGCGGGCGAGGAGGGGCGAATGCTGAAGCTTGCGCAGGATCTTCAGGCGCGGGGCGAGACAGAGACGGCGGTGGGGCTTCTGGAACAGGCGGCGAAGGTGGCGGACGA
>NZ_JALJAZ010000001.1:1737500-1890000 GCF_022899245.1 Falsirhodobacter halotolerans | reverse complement strand
CCATCCTTTAAAGATAGCGTAACAGCTCACTGGTCTAGATAAGCTGTCCTGCGGCGAAGATGTAACGGGGCTCAAGCCACGAGCCGAAGCTCAGGATGCATAGCGATATGCGTGGTAGCGGAGCGTTCTGTGATATAGAACGCTGTCTGTTCTGTTTAAGCGGGTCGCCGCGCTCAAGTAGCGTAGCGGTAGCGCAAAGCAGTGAAGACAATGTTCTGTCTGTGAAGCCGGGCCGGAAGGCATCCGGTGGAGAGATCAGAAGTGAGAATGTTGACATGAGTAGCGACAAACAGGGTGAGAGACCCTGTCGCCGAAAGTCCAAGGGTTCCTGCTTAAAGCTAATCTGAGCAGGGTAAGCCGGCCCCTAAGGCGAGGCCGAAAGGCGTAGTCGATGGGAACCAGGTTAATATTCCTGGGCCGTGAGATGGTGACGGATCCCGAGTGTAGTTTGCCCTTATCGGATTGGGTGAGCTGCTTAGGGGTTCCTGGAAATAGCCTCTCTATAAGACCGTACCCGAAACCGACACAGGTGGACTGGTAGAGAATACCAAGGCGCTTGAGAGAACCACATCAAAGGAACTCGGCAAAATGCCTCCGTAAGTTCGCGAGAAGGAGGCCCCACTTGCAGGCAACTGTGGGTGGGGGGCACAAACTAGGGGGTGGCGACTGTTTACTTAAAACACAGGGCTCTGCGAAGTCGCAAGACGACGTATAGGGTCTGACGCCTGCCCGGTGCCGGAAGGTTAAAAGGAGGGGTGCAAGCTCCGAATTGAAGCCCCGGTAAACGGCGGCCGTAACTATAACGGTCCTAAGGTAGCGAAATTCCTTGTCGGGTAAGTTCCGACCTGCACGAATGGCGTAACGATCTCCCCGCTGTCTCTGATGTGGACTCAGCGAAATTGAACTGTGTGTCAAGATGCACACTTCCCGCGGTTAGACGGAAAGACCCCATGAACCTTTACTATAGCTTCGCACTGGCATCAGGATTGTGATGTGCAGGATAGGTGGTAGGCATCGAAGCGGGGACGCCAGTCCTCGTGGAGCCATCCTTGAGATACCACCCTTCGCACTCTTGATGTCTAACCGCGGCCCGTTATCCGGGTCCGGGACCCTGCGTGGTGGGTAGTTTGACTGGGGCGGTCGCCTCCTAAAGTGTAACGGAGGCGCGCGAAGGTTGGCTCAGACCGGTCGGAAATCGGTCGTTGAGTGCAATGGCAGAAGCCAGCCTGACTGCAAGACTGACAAGTCGAGCAGAGACGAAAGTCGGCCATAGTGATCCGGTGGTCCCAAGTGGGAGGGCCATCGCTCAACGGATAAAAGGTACTCTGGGGATAACAGGCTGATGATGCCCAAGAGTCCATATCGACGGCATCGTTTGGCACCTCGATGTCGGCTCATCTCATCCTGGGGCTGGAGCAGGTCCCAAGGGTATGGCTGTTCGCCATTTAAAGAGGTACGTGAGCTGGGTTTAGAACGTCGTGAGACAGTTCGGTCCCTATCTGCCGTGGGTGTAGGAGACTTGAGAAGAGTTGCCCCTAGTACGAGAGGACCGGGGTGAACGAACCACTGGTGGACCAGTTATCGTGCCAACGGTAGTGCTGGGTAGCTATGTTCGGACAGGATAACCGCTGAAGGCATCTAAGCGGGAAGCCCCCTTCAAAACAAGGTCTCCCTTGAGGGCCGTGGAAGACCACCACGTCGATAGGCCAGAGGTGTAAGTGCAGCAATGCATTCAGCTGACTGGTACTAATTGCCCGATAGGCTTGATTTGATCCGGAAAAAGCCGGACCAAAAGCAACCACGACTTGAACACAGGATCAAAACGATCCCTGATGTTGTAAAACCCTCCCGGCAAACATGCCGGGACGGGGTCTTCCTCGGTTTGGTGGTCATAGCACGAGCAAAACACCCGATCCCATCCCGAACTCGGCCGTTAAGTGCCGTCGCGCCAATGGTACTGCGTCTCAAGACGTGGGAGAGTAGGTCACCGCCAAACCTAGAAAGACCCCATACTCTCAAACGATAATCCCTCTCTCGACACAAAAGTAGCGCTCCCACAAAAGCGCAACTCCCGCGGGATGGAGCAGCCCGGTAGCTCGTCAGGCTCATAACCTGAAGGTCGTAGGTTCAAATCCTACTCCCGCAACCATCGTTTCCGACTCATCGTCACAACCAACCCCGGCCAAACGCCGGGGCTTTTGGCATTTGGACGATCCGCCCTTTACCTGAACCCGGACCTGGGGCCCGGGAAGCGCGCCGTCTTCCGCCAGACGCAGAATCCCCGCCAGATCGCCCACCAGTTCCATCCGGTGGCCTCCAGGTGCCCCGGCCTCCGGGATCATCCGAACCTCGGAGATGAGGCCGCGCAAGATCTCCGTCGCCTCGCGCTTCATTCCCGGCGCCTGAAGTGCTTCCGACAGACGCGCGATCTCGGACCGATACCGAGACCCGAGGCTCGGATGCAGACGCAGGGCAGGGGGCTCGGGCGTCTCGGCCAATGACCGCGTCAGTTCCGTCTTTCGGACCTCTAGTCCCTCCATCTTCGCCTTCATCGACGGGTGATACATCCCATCCTCAATCGCCGACAGGATCCCCGCGATCTTGCGGTCGATCTGGGCCAGTTCGCGCTCGGCCTTCGTGCGGTCGGCGCTCCGGTTCCCCGCCGCTGCGTTGAACGCCCGGCGGTATTCTTCGACGAAGGCCACGATCAGCTCGGGATGCAGAAGACGCTCCTTCAGGCCGCCCAGAACCCGGGCCTCGACCTCCGCCCGCTCGATCGTCGCGCGATTGGTGCAGGCGGCGCCGCCCTTGTTGCGTGACGCGCTGCAGCCATACCGGGTCTTGTTGATCAGGGTGTAGGTCGCGTCGCAGCAGATCAGACCCGAGAGCAGGTAATCCGGGCGGCGGCCCCGTTCGGGATGCGGGCGCTCGGTCTGCACGCCTGCCGGGTTCATCTCCTCGCGGATGGCCGTCTGCCGCGCCTTCACCCGCTGCCACAGATCATCCTCGATGATCCGCTGCTCGGGCACCTCGGTCACGATCCAGCTGTCCGTGGGGTTCAGGCGGGCCTGGCGCTTGCCGGTGTCGGGGTCCTTGATGAACCGCTGCCGGTTCCACACCAGAAACCCGATATAGAGCTCGTTGTTCAGGATCCCCGTGCCACGCTTCCAGTTGCCGGAAATCGTCGAGAAGCCCCAGCGGCCATCCCCCTTGCCGCCGCTGCGCGGGGCGGGGATGCCTTCCGCGTTGAGGGCGGCGGCGATGGAGCGGCTCGACAGGCCGCTGTCGTAATCCGTAAAAATCCGGCGCACGATCTCCGCTTCTTCCGGATCGATGTCGCGTTCGCCGGTGACGACCGACCCGTCGGCATGGAAGCCCTTGCGCACCCGGTAGCCATAGCTGATGCCGCCTCCGGACATGCCCTGACGGACTCGGCCCTCAAGACCCCGATGGGTCTTCTGCGCCAACTGCTTCAGAAACAGCGCCGACATCGTGCCGCCGAGGCCGATGTGCATCTCGTTGATCTCGCCCTCGGACTTCGTGATGATCTTCACGCCATAATACGCCATCCGCTTGTGAAAGCCCGCGATGTGCTCCTGATCCCGCGACAGCCGGTCCATCGCCTCGGCCACCACCACGTCGATGTGGCCGTTCATCGCCGCCTGCTGCAGATCCTGAAAGCCGGGGCGGAGATGGGAAGCTCCGCTCATTGCTTCGTCGGCGAAGACCTCCGCCACCTCCCAGCCGTTGTCTTGGCACAGCTTCTGGCAAAGCCGCACCTGATCCTGGATCGAGGCCGCCGACTGCAGGTCCGAGGAATAGCGCGCGTAGATCGCCGCGCGGAGGGGGGAACGGGTCATGCGGGGTCTCCCTGGCTGGGGGCGAGGTTGGCGGCGACCGAGGCAGATCGTTGCGCGGCGAGGTCGGCTTCGGCGGCCTGACGGGCGAGGCTGCGCACCAGGGCCATAAGGTCGGGATGCGGGGCGTCCCCGAACCGGTATCGCGACGGGGTCAGGCTGCGAAGGGTCACAAGATCGCCCGCGTCCTCCGCCTCTCTCCGATGCAGGCCCTGCGCGGCGATCGCGCGGACAAGGGACATCCGCTCGGTCCAGCGCAGGCGCGCCCGCCGTGCCGGACTGATCCGTCGTGTCAGATCGTCGATGTGCCGCGACAGACGGGCCTCGAAGGCGTCGGTCGTCGGCACCGTGGTCATCCATTGTGTCATGCGCGAATCACCCTTCTCGCTGTCATGACACTCCACGTATCCCGCACATCCGAAAAAACCTAAGGATTTTTGCGCGATCGAAATGCGTAATCTATTGCTCTCATGTAGAAATACATAAATCCGCATTTGCGGAAATGTGCGGTTTGCGCAAATGTGTATGTCCGCGGATGTGGGTGCGCAGAGCGGTGCGAGCTGGAAAACAACGGTCGGCAGGCCTGCGTGTCCGTCTCGGGGAACATGCGCGTCTTATCGAACTCCCGGTCTTAGTCCTCCAGCATCTCCCGGATGGCGTCGACCTCGTCGAGGGCGATCTGCGTTCCCCGCGCGATGGCCGCGCCGTGGGGTGGGGGCAGGCTGTCGGCGGCGGCGGCCACGAGATGCAGAAGGTCCGACAGGCGGGAGAGATGATCGGCGAGGTCGAGCTGGCGAATGGCCTCGGCCGAGGTGCCGCCATTCGGATGCGGGCTGGAGGATGTAGGCGACATGCGGCCTCCGATATGGCGGGTAAGGGCCGGGCGTCATGAGCACGCCCGGCTGTCGATCGGGCTCAGCGGCTCAGGGTGTAGAGGACCGGCGTGCGGCCCTCGGCGCCCTCGACCGCATAGACCTCGACGGCGCGGCGGATCCTGTCGCGGGCGCCGGAGGTCATCTCGAGAGGGTCGTAACGCGGCGGCTCATCGCGCGCCGCGCCGGCCGTGGCGAGGGTGGCCCGAACGCCAAGACTGCTGCCGCGATGCACGGTCCGGTCCCCTGCGGCGATGTCCCGGGTGTCGTAGGCAAGCACCGTGTCGGACGTGTCGAACGCGGACGGACCGCCAAAGCGGGACAGAACACCCTCGGCGGTCAGATCCCCCGGCATCTCGAGGACGCCCCAGGCAGAGGTCAGCACGTGTCCTGTGTCGGACGGCTCAAACCGCAGCATGGCGCAGCGGTCCAGAACGCCCGGCGTGCCGCAGTTCAGGCCGGGACCGAGGCCGGTCGTATCGAGACCGTCCTGCCCCGTAAGGCCGATGACGGAAAAGGACCTGCCGCGATCGATACCCCAGTCCCCTTCGACCGGCTGCAGGTAGACCGTGAAGGCGTCCGTGGGACGCGGCTCCATCAGGGTGGTGATCGCCCCGTCCTTGCGAACATAGACCGGAGCCGAGCCGCCGGGGAGATCATACTGCGCGTTACTGACGACGTAGAAATAGTCGCTGCCCCGGAACTGCTCCATCGCCGCCTCCCACGACGACCCGAGAGGCGGGAGACCTGCGGCCGCGATGATACCAGCCTCCACGGCCTCCGCACCCGCTGCGTCGTCCGCACCTCCCGTCGCGGCCGGATCGGCCTCGACGGTCAGCAGCGGCACGCCGCCGGTCGTCTCGTAATCCACCCGTGCCACGTGCGCCTCGTAGGCGTTCCGGCGGCTGGTCGAGGGCCTGATGTCGATCAGGGTCAGCCGGGCGATGATGTCCTGCGTTCCGATCCGAGCGCGCAGGGCCTTGGCGTCGTCAAGCGCGGCGGGGTAGATGCGCACATCGTCGGCATTGGCAAAGTAGAGACTGCTGCCGACACCGACCTGCAGGTAGCTGCCGGACCGGAAGGTAGAGACGGGGAAGCCTCCCGAGGTGGCATCGTAATCGCCCAAGGATGCCCGCATCGGCAGGGTGACAACGGTCGTCGCGGGGTCGATCTCCTGCCGCGCCGCCTCCATCTCGGCGATGATCTCTGCCAGAACCTCGGTCCGGGTGAACTCATCACTGCCGAGATAGCGCGGATCTTGGCGGGCTTCGGCCTCAAGATCGGGCGTGCTTCCATTCAAGGTCTCGAGAAAGCGGGTCCACCAGGCGCGGTCGGGATTGTCATAGGTCTCGGCAAAGGAGGGCGTGGCGAAAGAGGTGGAGGCGGCGAGGGCCGCCGAGAGGGCGAGGGTGCGGATCATGAGAACAACTCCGGATCGGGACGGGGATATCGGAACGGGGGTGATCAGGTCGGCCGAACGGACAGGACATGGCGTGCTGCGGCCCATCCCGCGACCGCCATCGGGCCGTAGAGCAGCAGGACGAACCAGAAAACAACGCCGAGGATTGGCAGCGCGCCGTAAGCCGCAATCGCAGCCATCAGGAGAATGACCGTGAACACCGACGCCGCGATCAGGAAGCCGACGAAGAACAGGACATTGGCCTTGGCCACGATGATCGCGGCCCAGATGACAAGCACGACAATCCGAGGCAGCACGCCGTAGTTACCATAGAGCGTAAAGAGACCGGCCGCGATCGCCCAGAGGGCCATGACCGGCAACGCCATCCATGGGGCGAGAGGGAGATCATGGATATAGTCGTTCTCGTAGACAACGATGAGGAGGGACCAGAAGGGCAGCGTCAGAATGGCACAGCCGATCGCGCCCCCGATAAGATCGCGCGCGATGGCGTTTGGCGTGCGGGGCAGGGACCAGCTCTCGCGGAGGCGGGCGCGGAAAGACGCGCCGTTCAGAGGTTGCGGCATGATCGGCCTCCATCTAGGCTAGGGCATCGAATACAATGTGAAGCATGCTTCACCATACTTCAAGAGGCAACCGCGTGACGTCGGGCAAGAATGATCATCCTCCCATCGTCGGGTCCTTTGGCTCGGTCCTGAGGGAGGCGCGGCTGGCGGCCGGCCTGACCCAAGCGAAACTTGCTGACCGGGCCGGGATGTCAACGCGTTACGTGATCTTGCTTGAGCAGGGGCAGTATCAGGCGAGCATCACCACGTTGCATGACATCGCCCGGGCGTTGGATTTGTCGCTGGCCGAGCTGATGGCCCGGGTCGAAGCGGCGCTTGGCCAAGGCAGGGGCTGACCGATGCCCGTCCGGGGAATGCGGGATTCCGCAATTGCGGAAATATGAAAATGCAGCACCGGGGGCCGAGGCGAGGGCGCAGGCAGTGGTTGATCGGCTCCTTTCTCCCGCCGGATTGTGAGATTCCGCATTTGCGGAAAGACGCAAGGGTGGACATGCCGCGCTGCGTTCCCCGCCAGTCCCGTTTCCCAAAGCCATAGGCATGCCTGATTGGGCCTTTGGGATCGCGAATGCGCTTTTGCGGAAATGTGGTTTGCCGCATATGCGCCAGATGATTTGCGGCTTTGCGGGTTTACCAATTTTAGAAAAACGCACATTTGCATACGAGGGGTGAACGTCGTTCTTCGTTGCGCATCAGGGGTTCGGCGAAGTTCCGTGCGCCTCAAGCGCCTCGTCCATTGATGCGCGAAATCGCATATGCGGCTTCGGCGCCGGGTGCATGAGGAGATGGCGGCTTGCATCCGATCGGACCTACACACACATCTTTGCGGGTTTGCGGGTTTGCGGGTTTGCGGGTTTGCGGGTTTGCGGGTTTGCGGGTTTGCGGGTTTGCGGGTTTGCGGGTTTGCGGGTTTGCGGGTTTGCGGGTTTGCGGGTTTGCGGGTTTGCGGGTTTGCGGGTTTGCGGGTTTGCGGGTTTGCGGGTTTGCGGGTTTGCGGGTTTGCGGGTTTGCGGCCATCCACATTTGCGGAAACCGCCCAATTCCGCATTTGCGGAAATGTGATCCCGGGCGGGCCCTCCACCATCTCGGCGTGGCATCATATCTCCCACACCCGCTGCGGGCGATCCTCGATCTGGGCAACGGCGCGGGCGATCTGGCGCAGCGAGGTGCGGTATCCCTGGCGGCGACGGCGGAGCACCTGGGTGGCGATGCCCTCGGCTAGGGCGGCGCGCAGGTCCGGATCGGGCACACGGTCGGACAGCATGCGGCAGGTCGCGGCGTGCAGATCGGCGGGGGTGGGGTCCTTGATCGTCACTACCTTGCAACGGTCGAGGAGCGGCAGGGGAATCCCGGAAAGGCTGTTGGTGGTCATGACCCACGCGACACGGGTCAGATTGACGGGCATGCGGTAATAGGGGCAGGTCCAGGCCTTGGCCGTTGTTGGCTCGATCATAGACTTCAGCACCTCCGCCGCACCGGGCAGGGCCCCTCGGGTCGAGGAGACATTCTGCGGCAGCTTGTCCAGTTCGTCGACGATCACCAGCGGGTTCACCACCTGCGTGGCGAGGATGGTGGAGACGACCCGGCCCGGGGCCGCGCTGCCCCATCCGCGTTCCGTGCCGGAGATCGCGAAGACAGCGCCGTTGGTGCTTCCGATGTCGATGTCGATGGCGGGGACGTGGAAGCGGCGGGCGACATCCCGCGCCCAGGCACTTTTGCCGATGCCCGGAGGCCCGACGAGGATCAGCGGCGGAGTGTGCAGGGGAGCCGGGCCATGGGCCGTCGCATGCTCCATCACCCTTTGGATCGCGGCGGCCGCCGGGGCCATCCACGGGGCATGGGCGTGAAGTTCGGCCAAGACCTCGTGCAGGCGGTCGCGGGAGACGACCCCGCCGACGCGGCCCTTGCCGATGGCCGCCCGGATGATCTTCGCATCGCGCCCCTCGAGATGCGCGGTCTGCCGGTCGACCTCGGCTGCCCGGCGGGTGTGCCACGCTTTGGCACATCCTTGCAGGGGATCGGTGCCGGTGTCGGCGTAAAAGGTAGCGAGATCGTGCAGCGTGCCGTCGCCCTCCATCGCGAGGGCCGTGTCGAGATCGATCATGACGCCGATATCCTCCTCGGTCAGACCGAGATCGTGCATCTCCCGATCGCGGGTTCGCCGCTGCAGGGCAGTGCGGCGGCGCGTGAGCCGCAGGGTCAGGTCGGACAGGGCAATCTCGGGCGAGGTCGGGACGGGAGCGGCGAAGATGCGATTGAGGTTGGGCATGGGCGGGCTCCTTTGGATTTGGGATGGTCCATGGACAGGGGCAGCGAGCGATGTGTCTCTGACGGTCAATTTTGAACTGACGGGAAGGCGGGGCGGAGTGGCAGCCACAACCCGAACCGACCGCAATCCACCCCACCGTCAGGCGGCAGAAAGATCATCCAAATGGCGTTCCACAGCGGCCTGCATCTCGGTGAGATGATCCCCGGCGATCAGGGCGGCGCGGGCGATGGCGGCACCGTCCGGATCGCCAAAGGTCTCGGCGGCAAGGACGATCAGCCGGAGAAGATCGCCAAGGGCCTCCCCCCGATCGAGGGCATGGATAAGCCCCCGCGGCACGGGCCGATCAGTGGTGGTATGAGTCACGGGGGTGATGTTGGGGGGCAGGGGCATCGGCATGTCTCCTGTGCCAGAGAGAAGGAGGGTCGACCGGGGGAGGGTAGAGCGGAATGCCACGGGCCGGGCGCTGCCGTGCCAGCCTATGGAGAGGCTGGCACGGATATCGCTTTTGCCGCTTCGTCATCGCGTTCACGCTGAATGCGGTCCATCTCCGCCTCCAGCCTTTGCAGTATCGTCGGGTGGTAAATCTCCCGCGTGACGTTGATTGCGTCCCCGAACTCGACGCGCGGCACCACCGCTTCGGGATGGGCGCGGCGCAGGCGACGATGTGCGGCCTCCTCGGCGCGGCGGGCGGCGTGGCCCGTCGGCATCTCCACCACCCGCAGGATCTTCACCGCCGCCTCGGGCGGCAGCCCGAGCTGGTGGCGGTGGCGCTTCACCGGATGCGCGGAATAGCCCAGCTTCATCCAGTGTCGGGAAGGCCGGCCCGGGGCGGCGGGGATCCGGAGGTCGAAGAGATAGATCCGGCTCGGCCGGGCGGTCCATGTGTCGCCGCACCCGGCGCAATCGCACTGGCCCCACGCGACGTTCGCCGCGAGAATGCTCTGCACATGGCCGCAGGTGTGGCGGTAGAGGCGGCGGTATCCAGCAGGTCCTCGGGCAGAGGGGTCAGGGCCGATCCGTTCCCAGCCGATGCGGCGGGCGTCCTCGGCCTCGCGGTCGGCCAGACAGGTCCCGCAGCGCAAGCCCGTCTCGCCACGTGCCACGCGGTCGATCAACTCGAACTGGCGGTGCAGCTCATGCCCGCAGGGGGCGCGGAAGACGCCGTAGCCGACCCGCTCGGGATGAGGGGCGAGGAACACCACCCCCGCCGCCTCGGCCTGCGCGCTGCGTCGGGCGGCGAGGCAATGGGGGCATTGCGGCTTCGCGTTCACCACCGTGAAGACCCGCGTGACCATGACCCCGCCGCAGGTGCGGCAGTCGAGAAGAAGGCGGGTGCGATCCTGCACCCGGGCGCGGATATCAAAGCCCTTGCTGGCGGCCATGGCCTGCCAGAGCGGAGGGATGACCCTACGCAGGATGGGGAGGTCGGAGACGCGGGACGGATCGATGGCGGAGGAGGAACGACGCGTGGCAGGAATGGCGGGGTCGGACGGCATGGGTCCGAACAGATGCGAGGGCAGGGACATGGGATATCCTCCTCTGGATCGAGGGTGACGGAGTTGGAAAGAGATGAGACGCGCCCCGCGATGATGGGCGGGGGCAGCGTCAAATGGACCGGGTGGAGAGGGCGGCTTCGGTCGCGTCACCCTGTGCGGGCCGTCGGGTCCCCCCGGCGCCACCCCGATACGGGAGCGGCGGTGATCGCGCAGGATGATGCGATCGGGGCGGATCCGGGGCGACATTTGGACCTGAACCGGCGGACAATGGACGTCAGCGGGACGGAGACCGCTGCGCTCCGTCGGGGTCAGAGGGGCCCGACTCCCGGAGAGGCCACCGGCATCTCACGCGCGAAGGGGGGATCGAGGATGTCGGCCGGGACCTCGAACGGCCCCGTGTCGTCCTCATCCATGCTATCCGTCACCGGGTCCACCGACACAGCGTCAATCATGTCGTCGTAATCGGGCAGGGCGGCCATTGCCGTCATCACATCGAGAAGGACGTCCATCATCCGGGACAGTCGCCGGGCGAGCGGTCCGGCGTCCGGGGCAAAGCGCCCCGCGCAGGCGACAATCCGGGCGCGATAGTGTCCGAAGGCCTCGGGGCTGTCGCAGTCGACCAGCGCACCGATCAGGCCCGCCGCATGCCGCAGCACCCGGTCCTCGGGGCGGTCCACGGGAAGAGCGCGGAAGTCGGCAACGGAGGTGAGGACAGCCGCGCGCGCGGCCTCGGCGTCGCGAAGCCAGGCGTCGCAGGCGAGGTCCCAGCTGCCCGCGTGCTCCAGATCGCGTTCGGCCTCAACATGCGCGCGGATAGCGACAATCAGCGCCGCAAAGGACCGCGAGACAGCCGTGTGCGTAAACGCCGCGCCGTCTTGGCCACGGAGAGGAAAACCGGTATGGGTAAAGGCAGTCATGGGCATCTCCCTAAAGATGTTTGTGATCAGGATATGGCTGGGGTTGCAGCCCTGGTCATGTCCGATTATATAGAACCACTAAATCAAATATAAAGAGGATAATTACATGGAGGGCAAAAAGCGCGGACGTCCTCGAGTCGATACGAGTCCCGTGAATCTTCGTCTTCCTGATGAAATGATTGCCCTCTTGGATGAGCGTCGGAAGCTCGAAGCCGATCTCCCGACTCGCCCTGAAATGATCCGGCGCGCTCTGGTTCAGTGGCTTGAGTTGACCGACCCCCGTTGAGGGTGCTCCATCGCCCTTCGTCGGAACATGTCGTGACAGTCTGAACGCGTGATAAGTCTGAACGCACGGGCCTGTGATGTCGTGATCCATTTCGCGCCTTTCCCCTCCGCCTCCCTCGCGCGCGTGAGGGAGGGAAAGCTCTGGGATGATAAAGTGATTCTTTTGGCAAAGTGCATTCTTGTGGGGGGCGTGGTTTAGCAAGGCTCCTCAGTGTCCGGACAAACCTGCGGTTTGGTCCGGACACTGAGATCTTGCGAGGGGGATGCTCCCCCTTCGAACCCCCGAAGAAACAGAAGATTACCCTTGCTCCCGATCGCGGTCAGGAGGGGCGTCGATCCGCCGAGAACGCCGCCCTTCGGCCACCGGCGGAGGGCTTGGCTTTCACCGGACGTCCTCCGGATGATCTGGTCCCGCGGGCATCGACGCTGCGCCGCACTTTTTCAGGTAACCCTTGTCGAACCCGGACAGGCACCCACCCACCGCAGCACTCGGGCCGTGAGGGTCATGATCATCGCACCCGTCCACCGCACATCCCTCACGCCGGGAGGGCGTCCGCGTCCGGCCAGTCTCGCGCTGCCGCGCTATTTTTCCATTAGGTTTTTTCGCCGACGTGGGATGAATGGGGAGGCGAAGGAGACTCATGATGTCCGACGCGCACCCCATCCCCGAAGCTCAACTGAAGCCCCGTAAGAAGCCGTCCGCCGGCCCGAGCCCCAAATTCGAGATGCGGATGTCGCCAGATGTGCGGGCGGTTCTTACGATGAACGCCACGGCGGCCAATCTTTCGGAGGCTGCGTTTGTCCGGTCGCTTATCCTGGGCGCGAACGTTACGACGTCCGTCGATGCCGACATCGAACGGGAACGGAATGCCCAGCTTGCACGGATTGGTAACAACCTGAACCAGATCGCCCGCCATGCGGACAACTACCGGAACAACGCGGATGCGGCGGCCCTCGCCGCCGAGGTCCTGACGGCCCGTCTGGCCCTTGAACGCTTGTGCGATCCGCTGCCTCCGGAAACGGAGGCAGGCTGATGCTGATCAAGTTCCTGAAGCACACCGGGGCCGCCAATAATGATCCCGACGCCCGCCGGGCGATCGACTATCTCATGGGGGAGACCGTCCTCAAGCCGGACAGCGATACGGGGGATATGGTGCCCACGCGACGTGCGCGGGCGCCGATCCATCTCTCGGGCAATTGCGCCCTTGTCCAGCGGACCTGCACGGCCCTGCCGTTCAAACATCGCTATACATCGGCGGTCATCGCCTTCGACCGGGATGATATTGATGTCGCGGCCTTCGAGATCGGGGATCCGGGCGTTCGTGCCCTTTGCGAAGAAGTGATGCAGGACTTCGAGGATACCGCGTTTGCCGGCATCCCGGAGGAGATGCGCCCCGCCACGCTGTGGATTGCGCATACCGACAAAGGGCGGCTGGAACTGAATGTCCTCTTCCCCCGGGCCGTGATGACGCCAAAAGGAAAGTTGAAGGCAATCAACCCCAAACCGCCCGGCAAGGCGCATGAGGATCTGTGGGATGCCTTCCGGGACAGCTGGAACATGCGGACCGGCTGGGTGGATCCGTTGCACCCCGGGCGGAGGCGATCGCTGAAGCTCCCCGGATCCGTGATCAGCGCGCGGTGCCGTAACATCGATTCTGATCCCGAGTTTGATATTCGGGAGGAGATCACTTGGGACATCGACGAGTTGATCGTGCGGGAGATGACTGCACCAGGTGAAGCTACCGACGACAAAAAGCCCAAGGCGGAACTAAAGGCCAAGCGGATTACCTGCCGCGATGATGTGATCCTTTGGTTGGAGGAGCAGGGGGCCCAGATCAACAGGGTCGGGAAAGATTATATCTCGGTGAAAATGCCTGTTCGTCCCGGCCCACATGAGGTGACCCCGATCACCTTTGGAAAGCCCATCCGCCTGCGGGGGGATCTCTTCGATCAGCGCTTCACATCGGTCGACTGGCTGGAGAGCGTGGGGTGGTTCGGGCGGGATGACCTGGCCCCGCGGCGTGACATGCGTCGGGCCAAGGGTGATCTGAAGCGTCTTCGTGAAGCGCGGGCTGCGGAACAGAGGACGCGGTTCGGCTGGGAGGATCGGGATGTTGATGGACCGGACGCCGCGCTCACTGATGAGAATACGGTGGAGATCGAGGACACGACGTTCGGTCGGTGTCCTCTGGACCAGGATGACCCGGAAGCCGTCTCTCCCGGCCAGACGGATGCGGATCGCGCGCGCGCGGCATGGCGCGCGCAGGTTCGTCGTTGGGCTTGGCAGGACCTCTATGGTCCGAAGGTTCTGTCCGACGATCTGGCCGGACTGCTGCGTTATGTTGACTCGAGAACACGGACGGTCTGGCTGCAGGACGGATCCTGCATCCGTGATCGCGACACGCGCCTCGTCGCCGAGGATAGCACGACGGCGACCATCCTCGTGATGATCGCGCAGGCGCGGGCCAAAGGATGGTCGGGTCTGTCAATCCGCGGGGATGAGCTATTTCTGCGCGAGGCGGTCCGGCTGGCGGTGGCCGAGGGCATGGCGGTGGGCGGTCGCGATGCCGACATGGATGCAATCATCCGCGATGAGCTGGCGAAGATGGCACCGCTGGACGCCGATGTCGGCGCCACCGCGCCTGCAGATCGCCCCGCTTCGCCCGAACAGGATCAGAGATTGACGCCGGATGCCCTGCCGACCGAAAACCCCTGCGCCGCGGCATCGAACGACGCGGCCGCGCCGGCAAAAACCAAGAGGCAAGGCATGCCGGACGCAGACCCCGACCACCTCGACGATGGCGCGACGTCAGTGAACATCCCCGACACACCGCTCACGATACAGCATCCCGCTGGACCCACTGTTGGTGTGCATGATGAAGTTTCCGTCTTCGGCGCACCCCATCCGGCGCAAATAGGACCCGCCGGCCATAACGAGGGCATCAGCGCACCGCCACGCGTTGCCACCGCACCAACCCCCGGCAACGGAGATGTCGGTCCGGCGGGGCCGATGGGGCGTTCCAGAGAAGCGTGGCCGTCCTACAAGAAACACGCCTTTCGGTCGCCGCAGTCCCGGGCTTGGGAAAGGCTCTACGGAAAGGATACCTTGCCCGAGGATTTGCGTGCGATCCTTGTGGAAGTCGACGTTCCGGGTCGGCGTATCGTCCTGACGGATGGCGCGGGATTGCGCGATATCGGGGAACGCATCCATATGACCGGGGCCACCGAAGACGCTGTTCATGTTGTCATCGCTCAGGCTCAGGCGAAAGGATGGACGGGCCTCAACATCCGCGGGGATGAGCTGCTTCTGCGCACGGCCGCCCGTATCGCCGAAGAGACCGGGTTCCCCCTCATCGGACGAAACGACCAGATGGACGCCATCATCCGGAGCGAACAGGCCAGACTACGGGACGAGATTATCAGCAAGGTCGTCTCGTCTCCGTTCGATCCTGATCATGACGAGGTGGCCCGGGATCTCGGTGAGGCGTGGTGACGCGAAAGCCCCTTATCCGACGTTCGCTGAGGTGAACGGTCGAAAATCTACCCGAACCACTCGGTCGTCATATCTGATGATGGAATAACGCTCATCGAGGGATGGGCGCATGTTCCAAATACATACCTTGTTTCGTTCATTCTGCCAAACCGCTGGCCGACTCAAGCTTAACGCTCTGCACGTTTGTCTTCGCCCCTCGTGATGACCATCTTGCATGATCCGACAAGTTCAGATGCCATGCGAAAAACATGTGCAGTTGAGGTATCTGATGAGTCTGTCAGAGCAAAAAATTGACGGTGTGCCACAGTTTGTCAGTTATTTTGCGTCCGTTCTTGAGGTTTTTCGGGATCTGGCAGGACAGGCCTAACCCAAACAGGTGTTCGACGAAATCGCAAAACGCTATGAAGTGCCGAATGACGTCCTGACCAAGATCAACGTAAACGGGAAGCCGAAGTTTTATAGCCGCGTTTCTTGGGCGCAGTGACCTGCCACTGAACTTTCATCCAGCGCGACCTGAGTTCGTTGGTCATTTACGCCGATTGGCATGGGTTGAGCAATCGCCCAAGCCGTGACCAGCTCGCGAGCATGAGCCAAGTCGCGGAACAAGGTTTCGTTAAGGAATTCGTCGCGCATCCGTCCATTGAAGCTTTCGACAAAGCCGTTCTGCATTGGCTTGCCAGGCGCAATGTAATACCGTTCGATCCTGTTCTCGGCACACCACCGCAGGATTGCATTGGAGGTCAACTCCGTGCCGTTATCGGACACGATCACACCCGCGCCACCCGCCAAAGTGGGGTGGCGCGAATGTCTGATTACCAAGTCCGACGCAAGGTTAAAGCAACCGCACGACCCGGGTTGTAGTAGTCTGCCGTGCCGCTGCCAACGACATGCTGCTCGTTCAGAACGTTGCTGACGTTGACCGCAAGGTTGGTGTTTTCCTGAAGCGCATAGGTGAAGGCCGCATCGAGAGTGACAGCGGACTTCGCCTTGCCCGTATCATTGGCAATCCCGAAATAATACGACCCGATATAACGCGCGCCCAGTCCAAAGGTCATGTCGCCGCGGTCTGCATTACCCTCAAGGGTATAGTTGCCCCACAGCGATGCGATGTGACGCGGTGTGTCGCCGAATTCGTTGCCCTCGACATCTGCGCCGCGAATGGGACCGGAGCGCAGGACCTCAGACTTCATGTAGGAATAGGACGCGATCATGTCGAAGCTGTCGGTAAGTTCGGCCTTCGCCTCAAGATCGAGACCGCGCACCTGCTGTTCGCCCACCAGCTCGCGTGTGATGGTGCCATCGTCCTGCGTCACGGCGACGGTGACGTTGTTCTTGCGCAGATCGTAGATCGAGGCCGAGAACAGAGCGTTCATACCGTAGGGCTGGTATTTCACGCCGATCTCGTATTGCTCTCCGCGCTCCGGCTCCACTCCGACACCGGGCGGCGCCACGGATTCGACATAGCTTGCATAGGCCGACACTTCAGGCGTGATTTTATAGGTCAATGCGCCGCGTGCCGACGTCTCGGCGAAATCGTCGCGTGTCGTGGTGCCGTTCAACGTCTCTTCTATGTCCAGCCGATCGTGACGAAGCCCCAAAGTCGCGATGATCTGATCGTTGAACGACAGGTTCTGTTGCACGAACAGCGACTGCGTCCGATAGTCGTTGTCACGAAGTTCATATGGTGCCGCCACGTCGCCCGGCGCGCCGGAATAGATCGGGTTCGCCACATCAATGGGTGAATAAAGTCCATAGAAGGGCGCGGACGAGGTCGTAGCGTCACGGAATTCGACACCGGCCAGCGTGCTGCTGTCAAAACCTTCTAACCGGCGGTCGTATTGCAGGATGACGTTGCCGATCACTTCCTCAGCCGAGTTGTCCCCGCCGAAATAGTAACGGTCCACCTCGGTTCCGACACGGGTCGGCGTGTCCGACAGATAGACATATCCGAAATCGCTTTTCAGATCGCTGTATCGCAGATTGGCGCGCAGGGTCAGTCCGTTCTCGAAATCATGCTCGAACAAACCCGTCAGGCTGGTGCGCTCGACGTTCTGATAGTTGAAGTCAGGCTCGCCGAAGAAGTCGTCGCGATCATATTCGCGATCCTTAGGATAACCGCCGCCGTTGGGTGTGTTGTCGCGGTTCAGGTAATCGGCGATGACACTCAGCTTGGTGGTGGAACGGGGCTGCCATGTCAGACCGCCCATGAAGAACTGGTTGTCATTTCGGGAATAGTCGTAGTCACGCTCGCCGTCCTGAACCTTCGCGGTAAAGCGATAGGCCAGCGTCTCGTCGGCGTTCAACACATCACCGAAATCCAGCCCGACCTCATTGTTTCGCGGCGAACCGACAGCGCCGTAGACTTCACCAAAGCGTTTAAATCGCGGCGTCTTGGTCACGAAGTTGATCGTCCCACCCGGATCGGAAGTTCCGAACAAGGTGGAGTTGCCACCCCGGATGACCTCGACCCGCTCGTAAGCATAGGGTTCCTCGCGCGCGCTGCGCATGGAGCCGAGGGTGAGACCATCGCGATAGGTGGTCGCCTGGAACCCCCGGACAAGGATGTATTCGTTGCGGTCGTCGTTGCCGAAGTAGTCGGTATGGATGCCGGAAGAATAGCTCAGCACTTCTTCCAAGGTGGTGGCGCGGCGATCGCGCATCTCCTTTTCGGTGATGACAGAAACCGAGGCAGGTGTGTCCAGAACGCTTGTCGCGACCTTGCCTCCCGTCCACAATTCGGTCGCGACGACGGAATTGACATCGTCATCCGACGTGGCCGTGACGATGATCGGAGACAGACGGATAACGTTTTCTCCTGCGTCCTGCGCGAAAGACGGCGACGCTATCGCTGCGGTGCAGCCCATAAGGAATGCGGTTGTGTAACGGCAAGTGCCGCGGCGGCTATGTGCCATGATCAGTGTCCCACCAGGTTTCTTCGTTGTGCGCTGGCTGGCCCGGGAAAGACGCGGGATGGCTGGCTTGGAAATCGTTTGCCCCGTCCGGCGCCAGTCGGGGTCGCGGCCCAGCTAACGCCATTCGCATTTAATTCCAACGTTTTTTGTCGGAAAGCGCTTTAACTTTTTTCATTATGTGCGATCTTCGCCGCCAATGGATCGGCCGATGCCGAACCCGAATGTTTGGAAAATTGAGGAAATCGCCATGGCGCTCGCCGTTTGTCCGCTTTTTCTGGGGGCCGCCATGACAATGTGTGTGGCTCTCGCGCTTCCCGCTGCGGCAGCGGACGTGTTCCCGATCACCCTTGACCATGCGTTCGGTTCGACCACGATTTCCGAACGTCCCGTTCGCGTGGCCACGGTGTCGTGGGGCAATCAGGAGGTGCCATTGGCGCTCGGTATCGTGCCGGTGGGTATGGCCGCAGTCAATTTCGGCGATGACGACGGCGACGGCGTGCTTCCGTGGGTTGAGGCGCGTCTGGCGGAACTGGGTGCCGAAACGCCCGTCCTGTTCGACGAAGGTGACGGGATCGATTTCGAGGGCGTCGCGTCGGTGCAGCCGGACGTGATCCTCGCGGCCTATTCCGGGCTGACACGTGCGGAATATGACATTCTAAGCCAGATCGCTCCGGTCGTTGCCTTTCCCGAAACGGCGTGGGGAACCGACTGGCGCGAGACGATCCAAACCAACAGTGCCGGTCTGGGCATGTCGGACGAAGGGGAGGATCTGGTCGCACAGATCGAGGGGGACATTGCGCAATCTGTTGCCCGTCGCCCCGAACTCACGGGCAAGACCGCGATGTTCGTCACCCATCTGGATCCAGCGAACCTGAGCGTGGTGAATTTCTATTCCAGCAATGACACCCGCGTGAAATTCTTCGCCGATCTGGGTCTTGAGTCCCCCGCGAGCGTGATCGCAGCAACGCAGCCGGGTAACTTTTCCGGCAGCATCAGCGCCGAGCAGATCGACGCGTTTGACGACGTGGATATTGTCGTGACATATGGCAACAACATTCTGCTGGAAGCGATGAAGGCCAATCCTCTCGTTGCGCGGATGCCGGCGGTGGTCAACGACGCTATTGTGATGCTGGGGCGCGACCCGCTGGGGACTGCCGCCAATCCGACGCCGCTGTCGATCTCCTATGTGCTGGACGATTATGTCGACCTGCTGGCGGATGCCATAAAGCCATGACGTCCGCCCCGCGCCTGCTGTGGCTGATCGGCGTGTTTGGCCTGCTGATCTTTCTGGCACTGCTCTCCATCCGCATCGGCACGCGGGCCGTGTCCCTGGGGGATGTGTTTGCGGCGCTGCAGGGCCAGGTTGACAGCATAGGTCAGGCCGCGGTCGCAACGCGTTTGCCGCGGACACTGCTTGCGGTGCTTGCGGGGGCCGCGCTTGGTCTTTCGGGCGCGGTGATGCAGGGTGTCACGCGCAATCCGCTGGCCGAACCCGGACTTCTCGGGGTGAATACCGGCGCCTCTCTGGCAATTGCAATCGGGGTCGCGTGGTTCGGGATCGTCTCAGCGCAGGCCTTCGTCTGGACGGCGATCCTTGGGGCCGGTGCGACGGCGGTCTTCGTTTATGCCATCGGCTCGCTGGGGCGCGGTGGGGCCACGCCGCTCAAGCTGACGTTGGCCGGGGTGGCGACGTCGATCGCGTTCACCTCCCTCGTGATCGCGATCGTCTTGCCCCGCGCTGACATTGCGGGAGGCATCCGGTCGTGGCAGATCGGTGGCGTCGGGGGTGCGACGTTCGACACGATCCGCCTTGTCCTGCCCTTTCTGATCGCAGGCTTCGTGATGGCGCTGCTCTCGGCCCGCAAGCTCAATGCGCTTGCCATGGGGGACGAGCTTGCCGCCGGTCTGGGTGAGCGTGTCGCACTGGCGCGAGGCGTGTCCGCTTTGGCGGCGATCGTGCTGTGCGGTGCCACGACGGCGGCCTGCGGGCCGATCGGGTTCGTCGGGCTGGTCGTGCCGCATCTGTGCCGGTTGCTGGTCGGGGTGGATCATCGCTGGATCCTGCCTTTTTCAGCGCTGATCGGGGCCGGTCTTCTGACAGCGGCGGATGTTCTGGGCCGCATTGTTGCCCGCCCGTCCGAGCTGGAAGTCGGCATCGTGACCGCCTTTCTCGGAGCGCCTTTCTTCATCTGGATCGTCCGCAGGCAAAGGGTGCGCGAGCTTTGACCACCATTGCCCTTTCTGCCGTGCGGGCGGACCGCCGCGCGCGCCGCATCCGCAGGACAACCGTTCTTGGCTTCCTTTCGGCGGTTCTCCTCGCCCTGTTTGCTTTTGCGCTATCTTCGGGACAGTCCTTCACCCCACCGCTTCAGGTGTTGCGTGTCTTGATGGGTGAGGAGGTTCCGGGCGCAAGCTTCACCGTCGGTCAGCTTCGCCTTCCACGCGCCGTTCTTGCCGTGCTGGCGGGGATGAGCTTTGGCATGGGCGGTGCCGCCTTCCAGACGATGCTGCGCAATCCGTTGGCCAGCCCGGACATCATCGGCATCAACCTCGGGGCCAGCGCCGCCGCTGTCTTTGGGATCGTCGTTCTGGGGCTGGACGGCGCGGGTGTATCGGTGTTCGCGATCGTGGCGGGGCTTGGGGTCGCGCTTACGATCTTCGGGCTTTCATGGCGCGGCGGGATCTCGGGGACCCGGCTGATCCTGGTCGGGATTGGGGTGGCTGCGATGCTGGAAAGCTTTATCTCCTATGTCCTGTCGCAGGCCCCGGCATGGGACATGCAGGAGGCGATGCGATGGATGTCGGGCAGCGTGAACGCGGCGCAGATGGATCAGGCGCTCCCGGTTCTTGCGGCGCTGGTGATCTTCGGCGGCGCGCTTCTGGTCCGCGCAAAGGATCTGGAGGTGCTGACGCTGGGCGACGACATGGCGGCGGCGCTCGGCACACCGATCACAAGGACGCGTATCGTTGTCATGATCGCCTCGGTCGGGTTGATCGCCGTGGCGACGGCGGCGACGGGGCCGATCCTGTTCGTGGCGTTCCTTTCGGCCCCGATAGCGGTGCGATTGACCGGCCACAGCGGATCCTCCCTGATTCCGGCCGGACTGGTCGGTGCGACCTTGGTGCTTGCGGGCGATCATGTTGGGCAGTTCCTTTTGCCCGCGCGCTACCCGGTGGGTGTGGTGACTGCGGCGCTGGGGGCTCCATATCTCATCTACCTCATCATCCGAACCCATGGCGGAGGGCGCGCATGAACGTTCATTCACTGGCCGCCGAGGGCGTATCCGCGGGGTATGCTGGCACGACAATCTTTTCCGATCTTGACCTGGCGGTGCCGCCGGGCAAGGTCACGGCGATCGTCGGCGCCAACGCCTGCGGCAAATCCACCCTGCTGCGCACCCTGTCGCGCCTGCTGAGGCCGATAGCAGGGCAGGTGCTGTTGGACGGCAAGTCCATCCACGCACAGAAGCCGCGCATCGTTGCGCGTAAGATGGGGCTGCTACCGCAATCGCCCATCGCTCCGGACGGCATCACAGTGGTTGATCTGGTCAGCCGGGGGCGACATCCCCATCAAGGAATGCTTGGCCGATGGGGCGCAAAGGATGATGACGCCGTCGCCTCCGCCTTGGATGCGACACGGACCACAGAACTTGCCCATCGCGCGGTGGACGAGCTGTCCGGTGGCCAGCGTCAGCGGGTCTGGATCGCGATGGCGCTGGCGCAGGAAACCGACCTGTTGCTTCTGGACGAGCCGACGACCTTCCTCGATATCGCGCATCAGGTCGAGGTTCTGGACCTTCTGACCGACCTCAACCGCCGGCACGGCACGACCATCGTGATGGTCCTGCACGACCTGAACCTTGCCGCGCGCTATGCCGATCTTCTGGTAGCGATGGCAGGAGGGCGCATATACGGCCAAGGCAACGCTGACACCGTTCTGACGCAAGACATGGTGCGGAATGTGTTTGGGTTGGACAGTCAAATCCTCCGCGATCCTGTGTCCGGGCGACCGATGATGCTTCCGATCGGGCGGCATCATACTTTGGGATGAGGTCGCGGAATGGCGTATGCCAGCCCAGCTATCAACTTTGAAGGCGAAGTGCCGTATCTAAAAATTGGACTTAAATTGCGATCAGAATTTGGATATCAGCTGATCCCTCCCGATTTTCATCCAGCCCACGGCACCGATAGCATCATGTCTTTTGATGGTTCCGACGCAGATCTCGACTTCTGTGGTCTGTCGATCCAAGCCACATAACGCTACACCTTGAGCATGTGCCCTAAGGGAGATTCATCCTTGGCATATGCGGCATAACCCCGCTCGGTGCGTTAAGCGACAGTATGTCGCTAGAAGTCGTCAACTATCTGCCGCCATGAGGCCTTTATGCCTCAAACGTAGCGAAGACAACGCTCGTGGGGCTAGCCTTGATGATCGGCCCGCACGAGTTCTTTTCGCTCGTTCTCGTGGCGCTGGTCCTGATCGCGAGCATGAGCGAGGGATCTACGGTCAAGGCGCTGATCGGTGCCGCGCTTGGAATGCTTTTGGCCTTGCCAGGATTGGACCCGGTGACCGGGCAACTGCGTCTGGATTTCGGTCTTCCAGGCATGGTTGGCGGGTTCAACATGATGGCGGTTCTGGCAGGGATCTTCGCGGTCAGCCAGCTTTTGCTGGACGCGGGAACCCGTGGCCCGGCCGAGCGTATCCGCCTGCAGGCCAAACGTGCCGCCCTGCCGCTGCGCGACTTCTTCCGCCATTGGGGCAACCTGCTGCGGTCATCGGTGATCGGCACGGCCATCGGCATCCTGCCGGGTATCGGCGGATCGGTCGGGTCAATCGTATCCTACACGACGGCCCGCAACCTTTCCAAGCATCCTGAAAAATTCGGCACTGGCATTGACGATGGCGTCATCGCGTCAGAAACGGCCAACAATGCCACCATAGGCGGCGCGCTCATCCCCATGATCACCATGGGAATTCCAGGATCGATCATCGACGTCATCCTGATCGCCGCGCTGACGCTGCATGACTTGCGGCCCGGACCACTGCTGTTCCAAAGCAACCCTGAGATCGTCTATGGCTTCATGTCCGCGATGTTCATCGCCAACGTGATCATGTTGCTGTTGATGCTTGCGTCGATCCGCTGGCTGGCGCGGATTGTCGATGTGCCCAAGGCGTATCTCGTGCCCATCCTGCTTCTGTTCTGCGTTCTTGGAACCTTTGCGCTGAACAATCGAATGTTCGACGTGGGCGTGATGTTCGCATTCGGGCTGGTCGGCATCCTGTTGCGCGGCTTGCGAATTCCGATCGCGCCCGTGGTGATCGGCTTCATCCTCACGCCCATTGCCGAGAAATCCTTGCGGGCGGCGCTGATCGCTGAGCAGGGCGACTGGACAACTTTCCTGACGCGGCCCATCTCGGCCGTGATGCTGGCAATCGCCCTTTTAATGCTGATCCTGCCGTTCTGGCAGATGTGGAAGCGCGCCTTCGCCACTCGTTGAGGCCAAAAAGGCCCTTTATCCTGTCCATCTCCTGATCTGCATAGGATGCGGGGACGGTTCATAATGCCGATAATAATGAGTCAGCGCATAGATATGTTCTGAGGATCGCCGTATCTCGCACCGTCTGTGGAGCCTCCGGCAAACCCGGCGCGGTTCACCTCCCCATTTCTGGATAAGATCGCATCCCTCGGGCCATCGCATGGCATGGTTGGGTTGATCGTGCTTCCGCTGGCGCTGCTGAGACTGGTGCGCCCTCCTGCGGCCTCGAATAGGGCAGCGCGGCTTGTCCATCACACTCTGCGTGCGCTTCTGGTAGTGATACCGGCGCTTGCGCTTTTGCGCGCCTATGGCAGCGGCAAGAGGTGGATCCACCGCGGGCTGACCATCGTGCCTGAGACGGGGGAGGAAGTCGCATGGATGGTCAAGCTCGGAAACATCGCACATGGCGAGCTGGCTTGGGTGATGGTTGCTCTCATAGGGCTCCATATCCCAGGGGCCATTATGCACGGACTCCGTCAAGACGTAACATTGCACCGTAGGGCATGAAGGTGGCGAGAGTTTGCTCTGTCCCAAACTCGACGGCACGGTCGTCGCCAGCGCGACCGAGCCGCATCGGAGCTCAGGGTGCAAAGGCAACATTCGCTCTGCGCTATTCTGCTGAAGCCGACAATCATTAATACACGTCTCTTAGGCCAAACCTTGTTGAGCATTTGTCACCCGTCATCGGTTGGACGGGCTTTCAAAGCGACGCTCGCCGCTGCGGCTGAGAGCAGCGCACAGGCAGTCATGGTTCCGAGCATTGGAAGATCGGTGCCGTCTGCGGTTGCCGCCACCACGATGCTTGCGAGGGCCCCGGCCGCGAAACCTGCCGTTCCCAAGATAGCGGAGGCAGAGCCTGCGGCAGCGCCGTGTGCGTGGAGGGCCGTGACGGTGCCAACGGGCACCAGGATGCCCAATGAGGCGAAGACCATGGCAACACCAAGGATAAGCATAAGCATGCCACCAAGGTCGAGAAGCCCCGCGACGAGAAGAGCAGATGTAAAAACAGCATTTGCGCTGACGCAGCAACCGAGCAGGCGTAAGGCTCCGAACCGGTCCATGAGCGGTCCGGACAACTGTGCCGAACCGGCCCACACGACGGCAGCAAAGCCGAAGACGATGCTGAATTCCAAAGGTGTCAGTTCATGGATTGTCATGAAGACGAACGGTGACCCCGAGACATATGCGAAGAACGTGGCCTGAGCGAAGCCGATCATCAAAGCGGCGCAGATGAAACTGCGATCCAGCAGAAGCAAGCCATAGCTCCGCAGGGTGGCCATTCCTGAGACACGTCTGGCCACCGGCAGCGTTTCCGGAATCTGTGTGACGACGAGCGTTAGTGCGAGCACGCCCGCGGCGGTCAGGAACCAGAAGATCGATGTCCATCCGTAGATCCCGACGAGAGCCGTGCCCGCCATCGGCGACATAAGAGGGCCAATCGAGATGACGAGGACCATCAGCGACATCATCCGCGCGGCCGTTGATCCAGTATAGCGGTCTCTGATCAGCGCCCGCGGCACGGCCATGGCGGCGCAAGCCCCGATACCTTGCAGGAATCGCCATACGATCAACTGCTCGACGGCGACGGCCAGGCTCGCCCCTATCGATGCGACGACGAAGAGAAGCAGTCCCGCGTAGAGTGCGGGCTTTCTTCCGAACCTGTCGGAGACCGGACCAAAGATGTTCTGTCCGACTGCGAGCGCCGCCAGATAGCTCGTCAGACTGAGTTGGATTGCGGCACTGGTCGTTTCGAGCGCCCTGGCCATCTCGGGAAAGGCGGGAACATACATGTTCATCGCAAGGGGGCCTGCGAGTGACACCAATCCCAGTATCAACGCCTCCTTCCTGAACGATCTGGGACTTGCGCCATGCGAGGTGGCTACGGATGTCATCGCGGGAGCTCTCATATTGAATGGGTGGAGTGCGGTATGTCCGCGTCGGGGAGTTTCATTTGGACCGTCCGCACGGACGCTATACACGGGGTCGAGCGGTCATTTGGCAGCGCCGGTAAACACATATCACCGGCGCGCTTCAAATGCTCTACATGTCCAAGGAACGTTAACGGGCGGAATGGGGCGAGAACTCCCGGTGTGCTTTTCCGTCATGCAAGCAGAGCAGACATTCGGTCAGCGCCTAAAAGCTCTTGATCTTTACCTAAGGAACGGTAGCTGCCCAATGTAGTCCATCTTTCCGATGCGAACGCCCTTGTGGCGCAAGATGTCGTAGGCCGTGACCATGTGGAAATAGAAGTTCGGGACGCCGTGCTGGTGGAGGTAATCTTTCCCGAGGAAGGCGCCGGACCAGCCAGGAGGCGCCACGATACGTTCTTCCCAGCCGGCAAAATCGGCTTCTTTCATCGACATGACATACGCGATCGTCGTTTGGATGAGCGCTTTAAGCTCCGGGATCGTTTTCTCGGTGTTGTCAAACACCGGGACCTCTTTACCGCTTAAGACTGACGCAACAAGCCTTGCCATTTCACATGCCCACTGAACCTGGCTTGTGAGTGGCAGCATATCCGGCGCAAGACGCGCGTTCAGGAGAATTTCTGGCTCAACTTTGTTCGCCTCGGCATGCTCTTGCGCCTTATCCAGTAGACGGGAAAGAGTGCGAAGCATTTTTGTGAACTGCGTGATTTGCTCATACATTATGAATGTCCTTGGTTAGTTGGCCGCCTGGGCTGTTATCTCGAGCGAACGCACGCGCCGACTGAAGTCGAAGATGTCGGCGACGATCATCAGCTCGTCGGCCTTGGTGACGTCGACAAGCTGGTGCAGCCCATCTCGAATCGTCTCAGCGCTTCCCACCACGCTGCAGCTCAGCATCTGCTGGGTTTGCGCTTTCTCCTGCGGCGTCCAGTAGGTCTCGATATCATCCACGGGTGGCTTGAGGAGGCTCGGCATGCCCCGGAACATGTCGGCAAAGGTCATCTGCTGAGACGTTGCCAGCATGCGGGCCTCGGCGTCCGTTTCCGCGGCGATCACATTGACCCCGATCATCGCGTAGGGGCGCTGCAGCTGCTCCGAAGGCCGGAAATTGGCTCTGTAGACGTCCAGAGCCTGATGCAGCGCTTGGGGCGAAAACTGGGACCCGAAGGCATAGGGAAGGCCAAGCGCGGCGGCGAGACGCGCTCCGAATAAACTTGATCCCAGGATCCACAGTGGCACGTTGGTCCCAGAGCCAGGGACCGCCTCGATCCGCTGCGCATCACCCTTGGGGGCGAGAAACGCCTGCAACTCCTGAACGTCCTGAGGGAAGTTTTCTGCGCTGCCGGGATCCCGCCGTAGCGCCCGCAAGGTCATCTGGTCGGTGCCAGGGGCGCGGCCAAGCCCTAGGTCGATACGGCCAGGGTGAAGGGTTTCCAGCGTTCCGAACTGTTCCGCGATGACGTAGGGGGCATGATTGGGCAGCATGATGCCACCCGCACCAACACGGATCGTTGTCGTGCCAGCGGCGATATGCGCCACTACGACGGACGTCGCCGCGGTGGTGACCGCCGGCGAGTTGTGGTGCTCGGCGACCCAGATGCGTTGGAACCCCAGGCGTTCGGCATGCTGGGCAAGAGCCCGTGCATCATCAAGCGCCGCACGACGATCGGATCCCTGATGAACGCGCCCCAGTTCCAGAATGGACAATGGTATCATCGTGCAGGCGGGCCCTCGATGATGACCTTGCCGACATGATTGCCGCTCTTGAGGCGCTGATAGGCGGCCTCGTAGTCCTCGAACGGGAAGACTTGATCGAGGACGGGATGCACCTCGTGCAAAGCCATGGCACGCAGCAGCGCCTCAAAACTCGCCCGTGATCCGATCGACGTGCCGGCGACGCGCAGCGACTTGGCGAGGATGTTGATCGGCGGCAGCCCGCCCCCAAACCCGCTGGTGAATCCGACCAGCGAGATGTCGCCCCCGTTTCGTGTCGCAGAAGCCGACTGCACGATCGTCTTTTCGCCCGCAATGTCGATGGTCTTATCGACGCCACGTCCGTCCGTGAGGGTCAGGATCTCTTGGTCCCAAGCCGGATGAGACCGGTAGTTGACGACCGCTGCGGCACCCAATGCCTCAAGGCGCTCCGCCTTCTCATCCGACGATGTGATCGCATAGACCTTCGCGCCGAACATCTTCGCGATCTGCAGCGAGAAGAGTGCCACGCCGCCGGTGCCCTGCACCAGCACCGTCTCACCCGCTTGCAGGGGCGACGATAGGTTCAGACCGGTCCAGGCCGTGACGGCGGCGCAGGGCAAAGACGCCGCTTCTGCATATGACAGGTAGTCAGGCAGATGCACGATGGCGTTCTCGTGCAGCAGAATGGTTTCAGCGAGCCACCCGTCCGTCGTCATTCCCAAGCTGTCGTCATGATATTCCGGACGGTTGGGGCCGCCGATCCAGTGCTGACAGCACGACGCCGATACGCGGTCGCCAACCTTGGCACGTTTGACGCTCCGACCGACCGCAATCACCTCTCCGGCCCCGTCCGACAAAGGCACGCCATTGGGCTTGGTCGGGCCGCCATAGGCTCCATCGAGGATCGCCTGGTCGCGAAAGTTCAGGGACATTGCGTGGACCCTGACCACAACCTCATGCGGACCCGGGCTCGGCATGGCCTCGTCGTGCAACTCGAGGCCTGGCTTATCCCCGGACGTCCACCGCACAGTCTTCATCACATCAATCTTTCATTTCATCGGCACGACGTCGTCGTTCTCGGAACAAACGAGATGGTGACTGAACGCGCGTCTCACCGAGTATTTGCATTGACCCGAAAATAGCGGTAGCTAGTGCCCATCGCAAGAACACACCTTTTGGTGTAATGCACACGAAAAGGTAAGCTAGATGAAACGGGATTGGCGGAACGGAGATCCTGAACAGCAACTGTTCTGGGCGACGGCGACATGCGAGACGCTGCGGGTGCTGGAAGGGAAGTGGAAGATCGTCATCATCGTCCAGCTTTTCGCGGCCAAGGCGCCGGTGCGCTTTTCGGAGCTTGAGAAGCGGGTCGTGGGCGTGAACCAGAAGATGCTGATCCAGCAGCTGAAGGAGCTGGAGAAGGACGGGATCGTAGAGCGGACGGCCTATCCTCAGGTTCCCCCGAAGGTAGAATATGCCCTGACCGAGCTTGGTCGCGCGCTTGGGCCCTCCATTGAGATGTTGATCAATTGGGCCTTTCTTAAATGCAAAATGAGCGGGGGAACGCCGCAGCAGGTCTGATGCCGCGTCTGATGCGGTCGTGCGGCAACAGTTCAGGGTCTGGGGTGCGAACCGTTGGATAGCCGCGATGGATCGAACGAGGTCCATCGCGGTAGCGCTTTGACCATTACCTCGCACTGCAACGCTTGAACCAGAGCTCAGATGAAAACCGGGGCAATCGGCAAGCCGGCTCGTGCCAGCAAACCAGTTATGGTCATTGAACCGAGCTTTAGCTCCAGCCTTAAGACGGGGGAAGTTAGGGCTCAACCCGGGTGCGATCGTTCCTAACTGATCGTCCGACGATCAAGATGCGGCCCCGAGGACCTTCTCGCTGATCGCTTCAGCGCGGTAAATCGCGGCGCTGCCCCCTTTATCATCGTTCGTCGTGATGAAGAGTTCACCGGTGTCAGGATGGATCGCGAGACTGGTGGTCCCGAGAAACTCACCCTGCTCCCGCTCTGGGATCAACACCTGTGCGATCGGGACACCACGCGAGTCAAACACGAGCACGCGCCCTTCGGTGTAAAGTGCGACATAGACATTGCCATCTACGTCCGTGCGCAAAGAATCCACCTTCGCGCCTGTGAACCTGTAGGCGATCGTCAGCCCATAGTCGGCGACGGTCGTCGGCCCGGCGAGTTCGATGCGATGGAGCAACCCTTTTCCGGTCTCGGTGGCCCACAAGATCTTTTCATCTGGGCTGAGCCCGATCCCGTTTGGCAGGGAGAGGTTCGGGAGAATAGATGTGACCGTCTTCAGGTCTGGGGCGACATAGAAAACCCCACCCGTTGGGTTGGCATTGTTGCCCTGCATATCGGTGAAGTAGAAGCCACCATGCTTGTCGTAGACGAGGTCATCCGGGACATGGCCGGCCCGCGGATCGATAATGATCTGCATGTTTGAACCGTCGGGCTCAACTGCGAACACCGTGCCGCCGCTATGAATAGTTGTGAACCCGGCAACAACGATACGACCGCCTTTGTCGAAATCGATGCCCGCGGCTCCTGCGGTGTTTTCGGCAACAACGACCGTCAACTTACGGTCTGGCGAGAGCTGCAAGACACGACCGGTCATGCAGTCCACGAAAATCAGGTTGCCATGCTTATCGAACCTTGGCCCTTCAAGAATGACCCGTTCGCTCATCCCGCCGAGGGCCGTCATATCGTGCGTGACCGTGAACCATGTTTCGGCCACGATCGTGGGAAGGCTTTTTTCCCATATCGGAATATTGGGTCCGCGACCTGCAGGCTTATTCACCGGTGTGCTCCATTCGAGTTTCGCTAGAACCCGAAACTAGGTGTAAACAATCGACAAAGAAAGAACATACCTTTTGGTGTTATACATACCGGAAGGTAAGCAAGGGAAGGTGAAGCTAATGCGGTGGTTCATCAGGAACGTGCGGGGCTACGCGCTTCACCCCGCTGCAGAGTGAAAAGTCCATCCGACTGCCGAGCGCTGCGGTGCAAGAACGATCCGCACCGCCCGCCGCCGCTCGGATCACCCTTACACGGTGATGCCGCCCGACACGTCGATGACCGGACCCCCGCCGCCTGTTCCGAAGCGTGCTAGGCTCCAGACTCATTAACTTTTGAGCCAGAAGGGGACTGTTGCGGCGAGTGCTATGGCCGAGAGGAAGACGATTGGGCACCTGTCGTATCTGGTCGCAACCTGCCGCCAATCTTTGAGCCTGCCGAACATGATCTCGATACGGTTGCGGCGCTTGTAGCGGCGTTTGTCGTGCCTGATGACTTTCTTCCTGCCCTTCCGACCGGGGATGCATGCCCTTATCCCCTTGTCTTTCAAAGCATCTCTGAACCAGTCGGCATCATAGCCCCGGTCGGCCAGCATCCATTCTGCTTGCGGTAGGCTACTCAGCATGGCGGCAGCCCCGGTATCAAGGGCTGACCTGAGAAGATTGTAACCCGGCTCAGGCGAAGGAAGTTTTCTGAAGAGCAAAACGATCCTTGTGGGCCGCAAAGAGCGCGGTGAGTGCGGGATAGCGATCTGCTCTAAAGTCCGTAACGTCGCGGAAACGAATGTAGTCGAGGGTGATCCACAAACAGAGGCGCGACAAGCTCCATCGTGAATCCTCGGCAACAGCGGTTTCCATGGCATGCAAGCCGCGTCCAAGTGATGTCCGGCGTCGGTCTTGCAGCGTGGTGCCCGCATCACCACAATGCTTCTTGTGGATGGTGAAAGCGAACGCCAGTTCCATCATCCCGTATGCAACTCCGAGTTCGGAAATCGTGCGCATGTCCTCCGCCCGAAGCTCAGCATCGTGCCCCGCGCTTTCGATCAAGTGCCGCACGATCAGCAACGTCTCGGTCAGGACGGTGCCGTCCTCCTCCTGCAGGGCGGGAACGCGGCTCAGGGGATTTACAGCCAGCAGTCCGGGTTGATCCGACCATGGATCGACCCATTCCAATTCAATCGGCTTCAGATCCAGTTCCAGAGCAGTTGCCCGCACCAGACGGGCGAAGGGGGAGGTGCCGTTGAGGTAGATCTTCATCGTGAAGCCTCTTTTCGTAGGAGAAGTGCGGAGGTGAAGGCGAGGACGGCGCCCGTCCCGAGAACGATGACCGAGAGAATCAAGGCAGTCTCGTAACCCTGCGCCGATGTCGCCGCGATGAACATGCCGCTCATCATCTGGCAGAGCGCGAAAAGTGCAGTCCCCCCGGCCCATAGGGCAAGATAGCGCTCAGGCGGTGCCGCCGTGGACAAGGCACCCGACGTGAGCATGACGATGCCCGGGGTCAGAATTCCCACGATGAACAGCGAAATGCTGGCCGCGAGAGGGTCTGGTGCGAAGAATACTAGCGCGACCCCAAATGCCTTCAGGACAAACGCGATCCACAAGGCATTGGAAACTGACAAGACGCGACGGACAAGCATGACGAAGACGGGGCTGAGGCAGGCGCCGATGCCGAACATTGCCCAGCTCAGGCCGACTTGTCCCTCTGTATGCCCATAGGCTCGACGGAGCATGTCCGGCAGGTAGACCGTGTGCATCACGAACCCCAAAGCATCGCAGCCATATGCCAGAAGGATGATTTAGACGCTCCACCTTGTGCGGGAAACCTGTCCTACGGATGCCGATCGCGGCACGATGTTCCGGTGCAGAAACCCACTGCTCCACCAAAGGGCGGCAAGCGCCACACCGGAAAAGGCCATCAAGGCGACGATACTGACCTCGATCCCGTAGACCAGCACCTGCGGCAGGCAGATCGCGGCGAACAAGGCGCCAAGACCTATGCCTACGAACACCATGGGCTGAAACTGCCCGCGGTCCAGCACGGCGAGCTGACGGCCGGCTGCGGCGGTCGCCACGACCATCAGCAGCGCACCGCCCACACCGGCGAGGAAACGCATGAGCCAGAACCATCCGACCCCGAAAGGCAGAATGAGCAGATCGTAAGACAGGAAGACAAGGGCACCCGACATCACGCACAAGGTGCGCTCATTCGTCAGCCGCAGGAAGGGCTTGGCAAGAACCGCACCGGCAAGATATCCGACAAGATTTGCCGCTCCAACCGTCTGAGCAGCACCCACATCGAGCCAGCCGTTTCCGACCAGTTCCGGAATAAGGGGGCTGAAGGCGAAACGCCCGAGCCCTAGCCCAAGGAACATCGCGCTGATTGCAAAGATGAGCACTGACCGCAGCATGATGCCTCCGCTTTCTATGGAAGTGATTGTGCCAGCTCAAAACAGCGAATAGAAATGCTTTAACGCGCATTACTGCATCACTTTTGGTGATTTTCCCCCATGAATATCAAGTCCCTCAGGGCCTTCGTCACGATCTTGGATCAGAGAAGTTTTCAGGATGCCGCAGCCATCCTGAACACCGTGCAGTCGAACATGACGGCTCACGTCCGGAAGCTGGAGACTGAACTCGGCTGCAAGCTGATCGAGCGAGCAGGCACTATCCGGGCCACGCCCGATGGGACCAGATTGGAAAGGCGGGCACGCGAAATCCTGCGCTTGCATGATCTCGCAGTGGCGGATTTGCGGTATCAAGGAAAGGTAGCCGGCACCCTTAGGATCGGGGCGATGGAGACCACGGCCGCACGCCGTCTTCCTCCCGTTCTTCTGCAGTTGGGACGCGAATGTCCCGACTTACGACTTTCTCTGACGGTTGGCAGCACGGGTATCCTGAAAGACATGATGCTGCGACGCGAGATCGACTGCGCCTTCGTGGCGCGTCCGATGGAAGGGGTGTTCGCATCGGAGCCTGTCTTCGAGGAAACCCTCCAGCTCGTTCGACCGACGGCATCCGCCGATCCATTGCATGCGGACGATCTCGAAGCGTATCCCCTCTTGGCGTTTCGGACTGGATGCACTTATCGCGAACAGGCGGAGCGGATGTTCGAGCATGCGGGGATCACGCCGGTCATTCACGAGTTCGGTTCACTGGATGCGATTGCAGGATGCTTGCGTGCCGGCATGGGACAGGCCGTTCTTCCGAAGAGTTACTTTGAAAGTTCAGGGGCGTCCAAAACACTGCACAGCTACGAATTGCCCCGGAATTTGGCTGAGTGTCCGACCTACCTTGTGAGGCTTGCACAGGGCGAGAATAGATTAGTCGATATGCTGGCGCATTTGGTGCATGGCGCGTCCGGGATTGCTGCCGGGAAAGATACGATACGAAATCATCTATAAGGAAAAACTGATGCCTCACGTCATCATCGAGTATTCGGGCAACATCGCGGAATGGGGTGACCCGGCGACGATCACCGGTGCCGTTCATGCCGCTTTGTGCGCGCTTGAGGATCTGCCGGTCGAGGCGATCAAAACACGTTCCGCGATCCGCGAAGATTATCGCATCGGCCGCGATATAGAGGGTTTCAGGGGCTTCGTCGTCATCCTGTTCCGGACACGTCCGGGCCGCGAGGATCACGTGCTTCTGAATATCTCGGAAACCGCGCGTGGTGCGGTTCTGGCTCACGTAGCGCCAGTGGAGGGAAAGACGCTTTCCGTGTCGGTCGAAACCCAGATGATGGACCCGGTCGCCGTGGTTCATGCCAAAGTCTGAACTAGGTAGGGCGGCGCGAACGTCTGGATTGTCCCAAACGCGACGGCACGGTCGGCTCCAGCGCGACCAATTCATTGGTGCTGAGAGCTTAAAGATGTCATTCAATCATCACCCTGATCCCATCTGAGGGCGAGCGGCGGGCATCGGGACGTCGAGATCCGGCCCGTGAACTAGAACAAAAATTTTCAAGCTACTGGTGCCAGAAGCTGTGCCTGGCACCAGCGCGCCTTATATCCCGGCCGGGATAACGGCCAGCCTTATCCGCGACAGATTCTCGGGGCTCATGTGAAGGGTGTTGAGCGCGACCCGGCGTCGTCTGCTCGTCCCTTCTAGCTCGCCGGTGTTCGGGTTCACGTCATATTTCGGAAAGTTGGACGATGAGATGTCGAGCCGAATGCGGTGACCCTTCTTGAACAGGTTCGCCGTCGCGAAGGGGGTGATCGAAATTCGGAACACCTCGCCGTCCTTCACCATCTCCGGTTTGTCAAAGCCGTTGCGGTAGCGGCAGCGGAAGATGCCGTCGGTGATGTTCAGGGCATAGCCGCGCGGGTAGTCCTCGCAGGGGGGATAGACGTCGATCAGCTTCGCGGTGAAGTCGGTGTCCGGCGCATCGGTGGACACCCAAAGTTCCACTTCCACCGGCCCCGCAATGGCAGTGTCTTCGGCCAGAGGCTCCGTCTCGAAGGACAGCACGTCGAGGCGCGCGTTCAGTGGCATACCGGGGCGGGTGCAGCCGTAGAACTGTTCGGCCTCAACCTGATCAAAGCCGCCTCCGGTGAAGATCGGCTCGCCCGAGGTAAGAGATCCGCCGATGGTCGGCACGGGATTGGCCGGATTGTAGTCATAGCTGATCGTGCCCTCGCCTGCGGGATCACGTGCGAGCGACATCTGCGGCGTCAGATACAGATCCAGCTGTTGCGCCTCGGGCAGTGGCCAGTCGGCGCTCTCGATCCAGCGGCCACCATGGTTCAGGTTGCCCGCCGCGGTCTTACCTCCGGGTCCGGTGCCCATAAGGAAGATATGCACGCGCCCCACCTGTTGGGCAGACTGGTCATCCTTCAGCCAGCGCAGGAACCACTTCTCGCGATAGGCGAGCCAGCTTTCGTCGATCTGGCCGTCAAACGTCGCCTCCGTCCCGAAATCGACATCACCGAACAAGCTGCGCGACCGATTGCCATGCGTCCACGGGCCCATAATCAGTGCCAGCGGACGGTCGGGATCGCCCTTCAGGCCCGTGAAGTTCTCCAGCGTGGTTTGGACATAAGCGTCATACCAGCTCGACATGAAGATCGTCGGCACCTTGGGAAACACGCCGTAATAGCCCGCAGCATAGATGCCGACCTTCTTCCAGAAGTCATCGAAGGTGCCGTTCTGCCACTGCTCCAGCAGGTAGTCTTCGTATTCCGGGTTCCACCGGACGGGGGAGCGGCCCTTGGTCCAAGGCATCGCGCCGAACCAGTCGCGCAGGTTCTCCGCCTCGATCGCGCGGGCAGCGGTGGCGTCGGCCGCCTCGATCCCGCGGTGATAGGCCCAAGTCGCCTGTTTCATCTCGAACGCGCCTCCCTGCCGAATGCCGCAGGTGAAAGCGTTGGAAAAGCCTCCTGAATCCACCGCCATGCAGGCAAGGCCTGGCGGGTTCAGGCAAGCCATCGCCATCTGTGTGTGTGCATCATAGGACAGGCCCATGGTGCCCACGCGACCGTTCTGCCAGGGTTGTGCCGCGATCCATTCCATCGCGTCGAAACCATCCTCGCCTTCGGACAGGTATTTGGTGAACACGCCCTCGGATCCGTAGCGGCCACGACAATCCTGCCAGATGACCGCGTAGCCCTTGCGCGCCAGATGGATCGCAAGTTCTGGCCGCGACATCGGGGTCGGAGCATTCACGCTGAATTCGGTGCGCGGGGTGCCGGATTTGTCGTAGGGGGTGCGCTCGAAGATGACGGGCAGCGGTGCGTCGATGCCTGCGGGGCGGTAGATGTCGGTGGCCAGATGCACGCCGTCGCGCATCCGCACCATCACGTTGCGGTGGACGACGACATCATCGGCCACGGGTGTGGCCGACGCGAGGGTCAGGGTCTCGATCTTCACTCCGCGGCGCTCCGGACATCGCCGGCGACGGTGCGCTCGGCCAAGTTGGGAATGAAGTCGATCTCGGTGTTCGAGGCCCAGTAGACTTTCTGGAAATAGAGCGGGACCAGCGCCTGATCCTCCATTGCGATGCGGGTGGCGGCGGCCAGTTTCTCGTTGCGAGTGGCGGGATCGAACTCCTGCATCGCGTCCTGTAGCGCCATGTCGAAATCGGCGTTGCTGTAGCGGGTGCGGTTGAAGCCGCCCGTGCCTTCATCGGCGTTGTAGGTTTGAAGTAGCGAACGCAAGTTGGCCTCGGAGTTCGGGGTGGAGGAGCCGAGCGAGAAGACAAAGGCGCCGTATTCGCCCTTCGAGGCGGCGGCGGCATAGACGTTGTAGGGCAGGGTTTCCACCGCGTTCACCTTCAGCCCGCCGCGCGCCAGCATCTGGCCAAGCGCCTGTGCAAGGTCTCCGTCACCGGGGAAACGGTTGTTGGAGGAATAAATCGTGATGCCGAACCCATCGGGATAGCCCGCCTCGGCCAGCAGCGCCTTCGCCGCCGCCGGATCGGCGGGCACCGCCGACAGATCGTCGGCATAGCCGCCCAGCACGGAAGGCACGATCTGCGCCGAAGCCACGCCCGCTCCGCCGAGAATCCGGTCGATGATCAGCTGACGGTCGATCATCATGGAGACGGCCTTGCGCACACGCACGTCATCGAAGGGGTTGGCGTCAAGCGGGGCACCGGCAAGGTCGGTCACGCCGGGGGCGCTGTCGCGCATCGACAGGCCCAGATAGATCAGGCGGCCGGACTCGATGCCGTAGACCTTGATGTTATTGTTACCCTCCAGCGTCGGCACGTCGGACGGCGACACCGCGTCGATCAGGTCGACCGAGCCGGACAGAAGCGCCGCCGTGCGCGCCGCGTTGTTGGTGATGAAGCGATATTCGACGGTGGCAAATTCGGGCTTGTCGCCCCAGTAGTCGTCGAACCGCTCGATCGTGAGCGATTCCGCAGGTTTCCACGACACGAACCGGTAGGGTCCGGTGCCGATCGCCGCCTTGCCGGAGTTGAAATCGTCCAGCGTCGCGTTCTCGGCCGCGGCCTTGGACAGGATGAACACGCGGCCCACCTGCTCCATGAGCGCGGGGTTCGGGGTCTTGGTCACGATGCGGATGCTGTGATCGCCGGTCTTTTCCATCGATGCGATGGAGCTGACGTTGTCGGTGAAGGGCGCAGGGCTGTTCGGCACCTCGTCCGTCCGCTCCAGCGAGAAGATCACGTCATCGGCGGTGAAGGCGGACCCGTCGTGGAACGTCACGCCCTCGCGCAGGGTGATGTCCCAGGTCAGATCGTCCATGTTGGTCCATTCGGTGGCCAGAGCCGGGTGCATCTGCAGGTTCTCATCGGTGGACAGCAGCGTGCCGAAGATGTTGTCGGCCGTCATTTGGTTGTTGCCCGTGCGCGAGAATTGCGGGTCGATCGCCGACGGCTCGGTCGAGCGACCGATCACCAGATCCTGCGCCATTGCCGTCAGCGCTGTCGAGGCAAGCATCAGCCCTGCAAGGGCAACCTTTCTGAAAAGCGTCATCGTCGTCAGACTCCCATGGTGTCGGTTTGCGTGAAGCGCGGGCGTTCGCCCATGTCGTTGAGGTGGCAAGCGCTGTGTCGCCCCGTGCCGAGGTCGCGCAGCGCGGGGCGCTCCGTGCGGCAGCGCTCCGTGGCGAAGGGGCAGCGGGGGTGGAAATGGCATCCGGGTGGCGGCGCCAGAGGCGAGGGGATCTCGCCTTTGACCGGGCTGAAGGCGCGGTGGCGGCGGTCGATGCGCGGCACCTCGGACAGGAGCGCCGCCGTGTAGGGGTGGTTCGGTTCGGCGAAGATCGCGGCGGTCGGGCCGCTTTCGACGATGCGGCCCAGATACATGATCACCACCCGGTCCGAGATGTGGTGCACCACGCTTAGATCATGGCTGATAAACAGGTAGGTAAGGTCGAACTCGTCCTTCAGGCGCATGAACAGATTCAGCACCTGCGCCTGAATGGAGATGTCGAGCGCGGCGATACTTTCGTCGCAGACGAGGAATTGCGGGTTCACGGCCAGCGCGCGCGCAATCCCCAGCCGCTGCCGCTGCCCGCCCGAGAACTGGTGCGGATAGCGGTCACGCATGGAGGGATCGAGGCCCACCGTCTCCAGCAGGCGCGTGACTAGCGCCTCCTTTTCCGCGTGGCGGACCAAGCCGTGCGCAAGGGGGGCCTCGCCGATGATGTCCACCACCCGTTTGCGCGGATTGAGCGACGACATCGGATCCTGAAAGATGATCTGCGTGTTCAGCCGCGCCCGCCGCGCCGCCTTGCCCGACAGCGCGTTGCGGTCCTGACCGTTCAACCGCACCTCGCCCTCGGTCGCGGGAAGCATGCCTGCAATCACGCGGCCGAGAGTAGACTTGCCGCAGCCGGACTCCCCGACAAGGCCCACAACCTCGCCCTTGGCGATCGACAGGTCCACCCCATCCAGAGCATGCACCGTGCGGCGCGGGCTGGCGGCCCCCAGTCGGATTGCGATCTTCTCGGCGAAGTCCGGCTCGGTCGTGAAGCGTTTGGAGACGTTGACCGCCTCGGCAAAAGGAACGGTCATGGGCGGGTCTCCGATCCGAGGGGGTGGAAGCAGCGGAAGCTGTGCAGGCCCTCCCGCGACTCCGCAGGTTCGGCGCGGCACACCTCGGTCGCGTGGTCGCAACGGGTGCGGAACGCACAGCCTTCGGGCCGGGCCAGCGGCGACGGCGCCGATCCACGGATGGATTGAAGCGGCGCCCCGCGTTCGTTCGCGATGGGCGCGGAGCCGATCAGTCCCTTGGTGTAGGGGTGGCGGGGCGTGTCCAGAACCTCGTCCACCGTCCCCTGCTCGACGATCCGCCCCGCATACATGACGGCGATGCGGTCGGCCAATCCGGCCACCACGCCCAGATCGTGGCTTATCCAGATAAGCCCCATCCCGAGTTCGCGGCACAGCGTCTGCACCTGCGCGAGGATCTGGCTCTGTATCGTGACGTCCAGCGCGGTGGTGGGTTCGTCCGCGATGATCAGGTCGGGCTTGTGTAAAAGTGCTATGGCGATGGCCACCCGCTGGCGCATCCCGCCCGAAAACTCGTGCGGGTAGCTTTCGATCCGCAGCTCGGGCTGGGGGATGCTGACCATGGCCAGCGCCTCGATGGAGCGGCGCAGCGCCTCGGCGCGGCTGACGCGGTCATGGGCCAGCACCGTCTCGACCATGTGGGTCTTGACCGACAGGACGGGGTTCAGCGTCATCATCGGGTCCTGGAAGATCATCGCGATGCGGTTGCCGCGCAGGGCCCTGACCCGGCGTTCGGGCATGCCGACCAGATTCTCGCCCTTGAACAGGATCTGCCCGCCCGCATTCCGGCCCGGCGCATCCACCAGTCCGAGGATCGAAAATCCGGTAATCGACTTGCCCGATCCGCTTTCGCCGACAAGCCCGAGGATCTCACCTCGCGCCACGGTTAGCGACACGCCATCGACCGATTTCACGACACCTGCGGGCGTGAAGAAATGCGTTTTCAGGTCGCGCAATTCCAGCATGGAAGTTTCTCTCATTTCACCAGCCTCGGGTTGAACACCTCGCGCAGGCGGTCGCCCACGATGTTGATCGAGAACACCAGCGTCAGCAGCAGAAGGCCTGGAAACACGCTGATCCAATAAAGCCCCGCCAGTAGCACCTGATAGCCGTTGGAGATCAGCAGCCCCAGCGACGGCTCGGTGATGGGGAGACCGATGCCGAGAAAGGACAGCGTCGCCTCGGCCGCGATGGCGCTGGCCACCTGAATCGTGCCGATAACGATCAGGGGTGGCAGGCAATTCGGCAGCAGGTGACCGAACAGGATCCGAGCGCGCGACAGGCCGAGGCAGCGGGCGGCCTCGATGTAGTCCTTGTTGACTTCCACCAGTGCCGCCGCGCGGGCGGCACGCGCGAAATAGGCCCATTGCACGAAGACGAGCGCGAGGATCACCTTCCACGTGCCCTGCCCAAAGACGGCCAGGATCATCAGCGCGACGAGGATCGTCGGGAAGCCCAGCATCAGATCGACGAACCGCATGAGGACAGCGTCGAGCCGCCCGCCGACCTGCGCCGACAGGAGACCCAGCGTGGCCCCGATGGCCAGCGCCATCACTCCTGCGATCAGCCCCACGGCAAGCGAGGTGCGCAGCCCGTAGAGCATGGCCGACAGCATGTCGCGCCCCTGACCGTCGGTGCCCAGCACGTAGGTCATGCCGGAAAAGCCCTCGGACATCGGTGGCAGCTTGCTGTCGAACAGATCAATCTGCATCAGATCGTAGGGGTTCTGCGGCGCCAGCAGCGGCGCGAAGATCGCGGCGCCGACCAGCAGGATGCACATCACCAGCGCGGCCGTCGCCTTGGGGCTGCGCAGAATGCCGTGGAGCGAGGTTTTCAGCACGCCATCACCAAGCAGGCGGCGCGGGAGGGACAGGACGGTCATCGGCGGCTCCTGATGCGGGGATCGAGGAGCGAGTAGAGGATGTCCACGATCAGGTTGATGCAGATGAACATCGTCACGATCACAAGGATGTAGGCGACGACCACGGGGCGATCGAGGATGTTGATGCTGTCGATGATCAGCTTGCCGACCCCGGGCCAGGCGAAGATCGTCTCCGTGACCACGGCGAAGGCGATGAGCGACCCGAACTCCACCCCAACTACGGTAATGATCGGGATCATGATGTTCTTCAGCACATGGACCAGCACGATCCGGCGCGACGCCAGGCCCCGCGCACGGGCGAACTTGACGAAATCGAGCGGCATCGTTTCCTGCACGCCCGACCGCGTCAGCCGGATAACCAGCGCTATCTTGGCCAGCGATAGGTTCAGCGCCGGCAGGATCAGGTGGCGGATGCCGTCCATCGTCGCAAGGCTCGTCTCGATGCCAAGGATGGTGCCTGTCTGTCCGCGCCCGGTGGAGGGCAGCCAGCCGAGGAATACGGCGAAGATCATGATCAGCATCATGCCCTGCCAGAAGTTCGGCAGCGAGAACCCGAGGATGGAACCAGTCATCACCGTCTCCTCCGTTACGCTGCCAGGCCGCAACCCGGCCAGAAGGCCCAGAGGAATGCCCAGCACCAGGGAGAGGAACAGCGCGCAGAATGCCAGTTCCAACGTGGCCGGGAGGCGTTGCAGAATGACATCAATCGAGGGCTGATTGTAGACGAAAGAGATGCCCAGATCGCCCTGCAGTGCCCGCGACAGGAAGCCGAGATATTGCACCGGCAGCGGCAGATCGAGACCGAGGGACTGCGTGACCTGCGCGCGTTCGGCCATCGTGGCATCGGCGGGCAGCAGGATCTCCAACGGGTCGCCGATGGCGTAGACGCCGGCGAAGACGATAACTGACGTGACCAGCAGCACGAGCATCGCTTGCATAAGGCGGCGGATGACGAAGGCGATCATGCGGGACAAATTCGATAGGGCGTGATCAAGGCTGCGTTCCTTTTTCTGGATACGGGGCTCAGGGAGATCAGACGACAAATCGATTCTGCCGCGCAATAGTATGAGAAAAGCGATTTAACCTATGCGAATATCGCATTAACCCGGCACGAAAGTGTCGATTCCGGCATAGATTATTGCACGTTCGACCTGACAACTTGCCGTAGTATAACGGTTTCGTGACGGTTGGCATGGAAGGCGAATGAGAGGGGTCACCATTGAAACTAAAGGATCTGGAGGCGTTCCGCGCCGTGATGGACAGCGGATCGACTCAAGGAGCCGCCCAATATTTGGGCATATCCCAGTCTGCGGTCAGTAGGCGGCTTACCCAACTAGAAGAATATCTCGATTTGCAGCTGTTTGTGCGGGATCGCGCGCGGCTGATTCCCGCAGACGGGAGCAAGGAACTTGAACGGCTGGCCGGCGATGTGCTGGAACGTGCCTTTCTCCTGGACGAGGTGGCGAAAGCCATGCGCCGTGGAGAGCGCACCCGCGCGCTAATTACCATCTCTGTCCCCTCAAGCATCACCCGCACGACGCTTCCGCGCCTGATCGCCGAGTTTTGCGCCGAGAACCCCGGCTTCCGTTTCGACGTGACGTGCGGCCCCTATGACGCGACGGAGCGCATGCTGCGCGATGGTCGCGTGGACATCGGCCTCCTGCGCCTGCCGTTCAGCGAGCCGGGGTTTCAGCTGGGTGGGGTGATCGCGGCGCCTTCGGTTTGCATCCTGCCGAAGGGGCATCCGCTAACGGTGCTCTCCGAAATCCGCGTTCAGAACCTTAGTGGCGTGCCCCTGGTGCTACTGGGATGGCGGCGCGCGCCGCGGCGGGACGTGGATCTTGCCTTCCAGACCGCCGGGATCGTGCAAGACATCGTTGCTGAGGCGCATTCCGTGTCGACCGCCTGCGGCCTAGTAGCAGCAGGGCTCGGAGTTTCCATCGTGAACGGCCTGCTGATGCGGGAATGCGCCGATCTCGACATTGAGGTGCGCCCCTTTGTGCCCACACTGCCGAATCGGCTTTCCTTTGTCCAGCCACTGGGTCCAAAGGCGAGCGAAGGCGCCGCCGCCTTCGTGAGATTTGCCACCGGCCGTCTGCAAATAATGGCAAGTGAACCTATGGTCAAATAAGCAGCACCAAGCCATGCGGGATGATTGACTGCTAGGTCATGTTGACAAATGTCGGATCCAAAGACGGATCGACGTGATGTCAATGAAACCGAGGAAGCTTTCCGCCGTCTTGTCGTAGCGGGTCGCGACACGCCTGGCGTTCTTGAGTTTGTTGAAGCAGCGTTCGACTAGATTACGCAGGCGATACAGCGAACGATCGACACCAATCCGCTTCTTGCGAGACTTGCGCATCGGTATCACGGGCAAAACGTTGCGCGCCTCCATGCCGTCTCTTATCCTGTCTGCATCGTAGCCGCGCCGCGATCCGCGAGCAGCACGCTCGGGCGGGGCAGATTATCCGTCATCACCAGATCGAAGCCGAGATAGTCCGACGTCTGGCCCGGCGTGATCTCTGTCCTCATGGGAAGCCCGTGCGCATTGACGAGGAGGTGGATCTTGGTCGTAAAGCCACCTTGAGAACGGCCGAAACCCTGTCGTGGAGTCCCCCTTTAGCGCCCGCTGCCTGATGGTGGGCGCGGATCACGGTGCTGTCGATCATCTGCAGGGCGCTTGGCACGGCCCCGCTCTGGTTCAGAGCATCCATGATGTCCTCCCAGAGCCTGGCCAACGTCCAGCGCGGAGACGCTCGACCATTTGCCGAACTCCCCCGGCAGATCGCGCCATGGAGTCCCGGTGCGTGCGATCCAGAATATGCCATCAAGAACGAGGCGGTGGTTGGTGGGTTTGCGCCCGTTCGGGGCGCGGACGGCAAGGATGAAGCGCTCAAAGAATGCCCATTCCTCGTCCGACATAAGGTGTCGTGCCAAGCTAGTCTCCCTCGCGGATGACAGCTTGAATCATGCTCAAAGCCTGAAGTGAATCCTTTTTGGCAACACGACCTAGGGAAGCTCCAACTGCGATCGTTATGCCTCCCTTGCAGCCAGTTCGCTTCCAATGACCGGTTTGTCCCATGATCGTTAGGCCGAGCCTGCTCTGGGGATACGACCCTTTTTACCGATCCTATAAAAAAAGCCTAGAGGTCAGGAGTGCGGGGCGTCCTTCGCCGTGATGTTGCCCGGTCGCCAAGCAGGTCCAACGCGTCCGAGTTGGCGCGGCTCCAGTCGTATACTGTATTCACCAGATCCACGAACCGAAGGCCAAGAGGTGTCAGGCGGTATTCGACAGCCGGGGGCACCGCGCTTTCCACGTGACGACTGATGAGACCGCTGCCCTCCATGTCCCGCAGCGTCTGAACCAGCATCTTCTTCGATATCCCTGGCAGGCTGCGGTGCAAGACGCCGGTGCGGGCTACCCCTTCGTGACGGGCGTGCAACGTATGGAGGATCATGCTCGTCCACTTTGTCGCGAACAGCTCCATCACGCGTCGAGGAGCGCAGTCCTCGCGCCAATCCTCTTCCACAGTGCCTTTCGTCAGATGATGTCCCCAGACGTGGTGTAGCTTGCGGTGGCCATCGGGTTTCTCGGTAGGGTCGGGTTGTGACCACCAACCTGAACCGAGGACTACACCCGATGACCAAGCCCATGATGGACCTGCGCGCGCTCGTGGAAAAGAGTGCCGATGCCGACCTGCTCCGTGAGATGATTGGCTTCGCCGCTGAGCGGCTGATGGAGCTCGAGGTCGGCACGAAGACGGGCGCCGACTACGGCGAAAAGAGCGGCGAGCGGATTGCGCAGCGCAACGGCTACCGCGACCGGGACTGGCAGACCCGCGCCGGCAGCGTCGAGCTGCGCATCCCCCGGCTGCGCACCGGCTCTTACTTTCCGTCATTTCTGGAACCGCGGCGCTCGATCGAGAAGGCGCTGACGGCTGTGATCCAGGAGGCCTACGTTCATGGCGTCTCGACCCGGTCCATGGATGACCTGGTTCAGGCTATGGGTGGGACTGGCATCTCGAAGAGCCAAGTCAGCCGGTTCTGCGAGGAGATCGACGAGCGCGTCGACGCCTTCCTCACCCGCCCCATCGAGGGCGAATGGCCCTATCTCTGGATCGACGCCACCTATCTCAAGGTGCGCCAGGGCGGACGCATCGTGTCCGTCGCGGTCACGCTCGCGGTCGGCGTGAACACCGACGGTCGACGCGAGGTGCTGGGCATGTCGATCGGCGCCTCTGAGGCCGAGCCCTTCTGGACCGAATTCCTCCGAGACCTCGTTCGGCGAGGTCTGTCTGGCGTGAAGCTGGTGATCTCGGATGCGCACGAAGGCATCAAGGCCGCCACGGCTCGAGTGCTATCGACGACCTGGCAGCGCTGTCGCGTTCACTTCCAACGCAATGCCTTGGCCCACGCCGGAAAGAACAGCCGACGCGTCGTCTCGGCCTTCATCGCCACGGCATTCGCCCAGCCCGATCTCGCGGCGGCCAAGACCCAATGGCGCCTGGTGGCCGACCAGATGCGTGGCAAGATACCGAAGCTGGCCACGTTGATGGACACGGCGGAGGAAGACGTGCTGGCCTACATGACCTTTCCCCAGCAGCACCGCGCCAAGCTTCACAGCACGAACCCGATCGAGCGCCTCAACGCTGAGATCAAGCGGCGCACCGATGTCGTTGGGATCTTCCCAAACGAGGCTTCGATCCGCCGCCTCGTCGGTGCGATCCTCATGGAGCAGACCGAGGAATGGACCGTTCAACGCGGACGCTACATGACGCTGGAAACGCTCGCCCCTGTCTGCGATGATCTCACCGTCAGCCTCCCTGCCGCGCAGAGCGACTGACCAGCTCGGCCCGCCAAAGAGCGCGAGGCCCACGATGAGCTACACCACGTCCCGGGACGGCATCTTTCGTCATCCTGGTTACCTTCCTGTGCCTATGTCCCGAAATGGTGCCGTCTGGAAGTGGCAATGTCACGGGCTTACCTTGCGTGGCAACACGGCAATGGAGAAAGATCATGGCACAATCAGCACTTGTCGTCGGGGCGACCGGAATTCAGGGAAGCGCAATCGCCGCACAACTGGTCGAGCGGGGCTGGGCGGTTCATGGTCTCAGTCGCAACCCACAGGATCAGGTAGGCGTCCTTCCTGTCGCTGCCGATCTGACCGACCGCGATGCCCTTGGGAAGGCGCTTGAGGGGCTGGCGCCCACGCACGTGTTCCTGACCTCATGGCTGCGGATGCCGACCGAGGCAGAGAACATCCGGGTAAACGGCGGAATGGTTCGCAACGTCCTTGAGGCATTGCGGTCGGCGGAATCAGTCCGGCACGTGTCGCTGGTGACCGGTCTGAAGCATTACCTCGGCCCGTTCGAGGCCTACGGAAAAGGAACCCTGCCGCAAACGCCCTTCCGCGAAGATCAGGGTCGTCTCGACGTCGCGAACTTCTATTACACGCAAGAGGATGAGGTCTTCGCCGCGGCCGAACGTGACGGCTTCTCTTGGAGTATTCACCGTCCTCATACCGTCATCGGCAAGGCGGTTGGCAACGCGATGAACATGGGCACGACGCTGGCAGTCTATGCAACGATTTGTCGCGAAACGGGACGGCCGTTCCGGTTCCCGGGATCTGCCGTGCAATGGGAAGGGCTGACTGACATGACCGACGCCCGTCAGCTTGCCGCGCAGGTCATCTGGGCCGCGGAAACACCTGCTGCACGGAACGAGGACTTCAACATCGTCAACGGCGATGTCTTCCGCTGGAAATGGATGTGGCACCGGATCGCGGATGCCTTCGGCATCACCGCCGAGGATTTCGACGGCACCCCTCATCCGCTGGAGGAGCAGATGACGGACGATGCCCCCATCTGGGCCGACATCGCGCAGCGGCACGGGCTGGCGGAGGGCGATTTGTCTCGCCTCGCATCGCCCTGGCACACGGATGCCGACCTCGGCCGCCCGATTGAGGTGGTTACGGACATGTCGAAAAGTCGCAAAAAGGGTTTTAGCGCCTATCAAGCGACCGATCAGGCATTCGTCGATCTGTTCGACCGGCTGCGCGCTGACCGGCTCATCCCTTGACAATGAATGGCCGCTTCGTCCCAATCTCGACTTCACGGTCGGCACTAACCGAACGGCCGCATCGGTGGTCGAAACCCGAAGCAGAAATTTCCCCTATCCTGCAAGTGTATCTTGCTGGCCTTGCCGTTGTGCATGCTTCGCCCAGGCGAGCAGGATCGCCTCACGGTCGGATTCCGCCCATTCCCACACGCCGCAGAACGCTTTGCTCAGTCCAAGGCCCAGCTCGGTAAGAGCATATACGACCTCCGGCGGCACCACGGGATAAGCGGGACGTTCCCTGCCGATGTCCCACTAGCACTTCTAGACCTGTTTCTACCGAGGCATGTGTATTCATCGGCCACGGGATCAAATCTGACGACGGTATTCGGGAAGCTGCGTCGTCAGATGATGTCCCCAGACGTGGTGTAGCTTGCGGTGGCCATCGGGTTTCTCGGTAGGGTCGGGTTGTGACCACCAACCTGAACCGAGGACTACACCCGATGACCAAGCCCATGATGGACCTGCGCGCGCTCGTGGAAAAGAGTGCCGATGCCGACCTGCTCCGTGAGATGATTGGCTTCGCCGCTGAGCGGCTGATGGAGCTCGAGGTCGGCACGAAGACGGGCGCCGACTACGGCGAAAAGAGCGGCGAGCGGATTGCGCAGCGCAACGGCTACCGCGACCGGGACTGGCAGACCCGCGCCGGCAGCGTCGAGCTGCGCATCCCCCGGCTGCGCACCGGCTCTTACTTTCCGTCATTTCTGGAACCGCGGCGCTCGGTCGAGAAGGCGCTGACGGCTGTGATCCAGGAGGCCTACGTTCATGGCGTCTCGACCCGGTCCATGGATGACCTGGTTCAGGCTATGGGTGGGACTGGCATCTCGAAGAGCCAAGTCAGCCGGTTCTGCGAGGAGATCGACGAGCGCGTCGACGCCTTCCTCACCCGCCCCATCGAGGGCGAATGGCCCTATCTCTGGATCGACGCCACCTATCTCAAGGTGCGCCAGGGCGGACGCATCGTGTCCGTCGCGGTCACGCTCGCGGTCGGCGTGAACACCGACGGTCGACGCGAGGTGCTGGGCATGTCGATCGGCGCCTCTGAGGCCGAGCCCTTCTGGACCGAATTCCTCCGAGACCTCGTTCGGCGAGGTCTGTCTGGCGTGAAGCTGGTGATCTCGGATGCGCACGAAGGCATCAAGGCCGCCACGGCTCGAGTGCTATCGACGACCTGGCAGCGCTGTCGCGTTCACTTCCAACGCAATGCCTTGGCCCACGCCGGAAAGAACAGCCGACGCGTCGTCTCGGCTTTCATCGCCACGGCATTCGCCCAGCCCGATCTCGCGGCGGCCAAGACCCAATGGCGCCTGGTGGCCGACCAGATGCGTGGCAAGATACCGAAGCTGGCCACGTTGATGGACACGGCGGAGGAAGACGTGCTGGCCTACATGACCTTTCCCCAGCAGCACCGCGCCAAGCTTCACAGCACGAACCCGATCGAGCGCCTCAACGCTGAGATCAAGCGGCGCACCGATGTCGTTGGGATCTTCCCAAACGAGGCTTCGATCCGCCGCCTCGTCGGTGCGATCCTCATGGAGCAGACCGAGGAATGGACCGTTCAACGCGGACGCTACATGACGCTGGAAACGCTCGCCCCTGTCTGCGATGATCTCACCGTCAGCCTCCCTGCCGCGCAGAGCGACTGACCAGCTCGGCCCGCCAAAGAGCGCGAGGCCCACGATGAGCTACACCACGTCCCGGGACGGCATCCGTCGTCATGCTTGGTCTTGTCGAAGACGGAAATCTTTTGTCCGGTTGCGCCGCAAGAGACCGATGGAATTGTCGTCCCGCCACCATGCACAGTTGGGGCAAATGGAGAAGGGAATGTCGTTTTCCATGCGCGCTTGAGGATGCGCCGCGCAATCGCCTGCCGAACTCTACCATGCTTCATTTTTGAGCGGTAAAACATTGGCCGATGAAAAATTCTGCGTGATAGCATAATATAATCCGCGATTATATATCTAACTCAAATATAAACCGGCTTTGTCGTTGATGCCCTGCCGTGTCTGCCGCACCAAACTCGGGACGGCAGTCAGTGCCGCGTGACAGGGGAAGACACCATGACCACTATTTCCAAGGCCGGTGCGCTTACAGCGGCCCTTCTGATCGGAACTTCGACCTTTGCCTGGGCGGCACCGCCCGCCGGATCGAAGCTGACCGTGGCGACGATCGGAGAACCGGCCACGCTGGATGTGCAGCTTTCCCCCGTGATCCTCGTGCAGGAAATCACGCAGCATATGTTCGAGACGCTGTTCGCACTTGATGCGGCGGACGTGGCAAAGCCGCTTCTGGCCGCGGCGATGCCCGAAGTGTCGGAAGACGGCCTGACCTATGTCATCGCCCTCCGCGACGACGTGACTTTCCACAACGACGCGCCGATGACCGCGCAGGACGTGGCCGCCTCGCTGACGCGCTGGACGACCGTCAACTCCAAGGGCAAGGCGGCCGCCGCCTATATCGACGCCATCGAACCGACCGGCGATCATGAGGTGACCATCCGTTTGAACGAGCGGTTCGCCCCGCTTGTCGCCATGCTCAGCCAGTATTCCGTCATCATGCCGGAAAGCACGCTGGCCGATCCGCTGGTGGAATTCGTGGGCACCGGTCCCTTCCGCCTTCAGGAACGCCGCCCCGACCAATATATCGACCTGCGGGCGTTCAAGGGCTACACCTCGCCCGAAGGCGACGCCAATGGCTATGCCGGCTCGCGCGAGGCGATGGTCGAGCAACTGATCTTCACCCCCGTTCCCGACGCCAACACCCGCGTTGAAGGCATTCTGGCCGGTCAATACGATTATGCCGACAGTCTGCCCATCAGCGCCTATGACCGGCTGGAGGCATCCGGCGTGGCCGAGCCGGTGGTCCTGAAGGACTCGGGCTGGATGTCGCTCAACATGAATATGAAGGAAGGCGTGCTGACCGATCCGCGCATCCGTCAGGCCGTGGCAAACGCGCTGAACTCCGACGATCTGATGGCGGCGGCCTTCGACAATCCCGAATTCTTCACGGTGAACGGCGCGTTGTTCCCGGAATCCAGCACATGGTATTCCGACGCGGGGATGGACATCCCGTCCGAAGGCGACATGGAGCGGGCGGCAGAGTTGCTGGAGGAGGCGGGTTATGACGGCACGCCCCTGCGCATCCTGACCACGCGGCAATACGAATTCAATTACAAGATGGCGCAGGTGGCCGAGGTCTATCTGGAAATGGCGGGCTTTGCCGTCGAACTTCAGGTATCCGACTGGGCAACGCTGACCTCGCGGCGCGGCGATCCGGCGGCGTGGGACATCTTCATCACCAATTCGGTCTTTCCGCCGGACCCGTCGATGCACAACACTTTCACCGCCGCTTATCCCGGCTGGTATGAGGGGGAGGGTAAGGATGCCGCCCTGGCCACCTATCTCGGGGCCGTGGGCGACGACGCGCAGGCTGACGCCGCCGCCGCGCTGCAAGCACAGTTCTTCGCCGACATGCCGATTTTTAAGGTGGGCGATTTCAACAGCCTGTCGGCGGCCAGCACCAAACTTGAGGGGCTGGAGCCTGCAGTCTGGCCGTTCTTCTGGAACGTCTCGGTCGGGAACTGATTGATGAATTCGGTGACATCCGTCATTCTTCGGCGCGTGGGCGGGATGCTGGTGGTGATGCTGGCGATTGTCACCGTGACCTTCGTGATCGTCCGGCTGACGCCGGGCGATCCCGCCGCTATGATTTTGGGCGATCAGGCGACGGTGCAGGACATCGCCGATCTGCGCACGCAGATGGGCCTTGATCGTCCGATCATCGAACAATACGCAAGCTATGTCTTCGACGCCCTGCGCGGCGATCTGGGGCAGTCGATCTTTCTAGGCGTGCCGGTTCTGGACGCCATCGCGAACAGCGCCGAGACGACGTTTTTCCTGACCCTGTTCGCCATCCTGATCGCGGTGGCCATCGCGCTGCCGGTGGGGATCATCTCCGCCTACAAACGCGGGTCGGTGATCGACCAGATCGCGGTCGGCGTGTCGATGCTGGCGTCTTCGGTGCCCAGCTTCTGGCTGGGGCTGATCCTGATTCAGACCTTAGCCGTGTCTTTGGGATGGTTTCCGACCTCCGGCTATGGCGGGCCGGGGGCGAGTTTCGCCACGCGGATGGGTCATCTTGTGCTGCCCGCCGTGGCGCTTGGGGTGGTCAACTCGGCACTGATCCTGCGGTTCACCCGCGCGGCGATGCTGGACGTGCTGTCGGAGGATTACATCCGCACCGCCCGCGCCAAGGGGATGATCGAAAAGCGCGTCGTGATGCGCCACGCGCTGAAGAACGCGCTGATCCCGATCATCACCGTCGTTGGCCTGTCGGTCGCGCTGCTGATTTCCGGCGCGGTGGTGACGGAGACGGTGTTCGGCCTGCCCGGCATCGGCAACTTGACCGTGAACGCCGTGATGCGCCGCGATTACCCCGTCATTCAGGGCACGCTGCTGATGGTAGCTGGCGTCTATGTTCTGATCAACTTTCTGGTGGACATGCTCTATATCCTCGTCGATCCGCGGGTGCGCCTGTGACCGCAGCCATCCAGACCTCCGCCCTCCGTTTCGACGTGCTGCGTCGCCTGTTCCGCAACCGGACCGTGCTGGTGGCGGCCATCGTGCTGACCATCATCGCTTTGGCCGCGATCTTCGCGCCGTGGGTTGCACCTTATGATCCCGACAAACTGTCTATAGTGAACCGCTTCAAAGACCCCAGCTTTGCACATCCCTTCGGCACCGACGAATTCGGGCGCGACGTGCTGTCCCGCGCGATTTATGCAGGCCGCGTGTCGCTGTTGGTCAGTGCCGCCGTCGTCGTGTTTGCCGGTGTTGCGGGGATCATCATGGGTATCCTTGCGGGTTATTTCCGCAAGCTCGATGCCGTGATCTCGCGGTTTCTGGATGCGATGATGGCGTTTCCCGACATTCTGCTGGCCATCGCGCTGGTGGCGGCCCTTGGCGGATCGCTGACGAACGTGATCCTTGCACTGGGTGTGACCTACACTCCGCGTCTGGCACGGGTGGTGCGGGGAACGACGCTGGTCCTGCGCGAACTGCCGTATATCGAGGCGGCGAAGTCCATGGGCATTCCCACATGGCGCATCCTGTCGGGCCATGTGCTGGTGAACCTTGCCTCTCCCATTCTGGTGCAGGCGACGTTCATCTTCGCCTCCGCCATGCTCGCCGAAGCGTCGTTGTCCTTCCTTGGGGTGGGCGCGTCGCCCGACGTGCCGACATGGGGCACGATGCTGTCGACGGGGCGCGAATATATCAGCTCGGCCCCGTGGCTCATGTATTTCCCCGGCCTCGCCATCGTGTTCGCGGTGCTGTCGTTGCAGATTTTGGGCGACGGGCTGCGCGATCTGGTCGACCCCCGTCTGGCAAAGGACCTGTGATGCAACCGATCCTGTCGATCAAGGACCTGACCGTGTCGTTCAAGACGCGGGACGGCTGGAACCCCACCGTCCGCAATGTCGGCTTCGACGTGATGCCCGGGGAAACCGTCGCCATCGTCGGCGAAAGCGGCTCGGGCAAAAGCGTGACGGCGCTGTCGATCCTGCAACTGCATCAGGCCGGGCGAACGAAGCTGGAGGGGGAGATCCATCTGAACGGCCGCAACCTGCTGGACCTGTCTGCGACGGAGATGACGAAGGTGCGCGGCAACGAGATCGGGATCATCTTCCAAGAGCCGATGACCAGCCTCAATCCTGTCCTGACCATCGGCGAACAGTTGACCGAGGTGCTGGTCCACCACCGCAATATGACGGCGGCGGAGGCAAAGGCCGAAGCGGTGCGGCTGCTGGAGCGGGTGCGCATCCCCTCCGCCGCCGGGCGTCTGGCGGAATATCCGCACAAGCTGTCGGGCGGGATGCGGCAGCGGGTGATGATCGCGATGGCGCTGGCCTGCAAGCCGAAGCTGTTGATCGCCGACGAACCTACGACCGCACTGGACGTGACCATTCAGGCGCAGATCTTGGAGATCATCCGCGATCTTCAGGCCGAAGAAGACATGGCCGTCCTGTTCATCACCCATGACATGGGCGTGGTGGCCGAGATTGCCGACCGCACCGTCGTCATGTTCCGCGGCGACGTGGTGGAAACTGGCCCCACCGCGCAGGTCTTCGCAGCGCCCGCCCATCCCTATTCCCGCGCGCTTTTGTCCGCGATCCCGAAACTGGGGCAATTGTCGGGCACGCGTCTGCCCGCGCGCTTTTGGGTGGCCGATCCGGTCACGGGCGTGGTGGCCGACCAACCCGCCACCCGTGACACGGTGGACACCCGCCGCCCCGTTCTGGATGTGTGCAACCTGACGACGCGCTTCGACATCTCGAGCGGGTTCGTGCGGGTGGCCGCGCGCGTCCACGCGGTGGAGAATGTGAGCTTCCGTTTGCATCCGGGCGAGACCCTGTCGCTGGTGGGCGAATCCGGCTGCGGCAAATCCACGACGGGCCGGTCGATCATGCGCCTGACGCCCGCCAATTCCGGCTCGGTCTTCGTGGATGGCGAGGATGTGCTTCTGGGCGCGGGCGTGCGCAGCCGCGAAAGCTTCCGCCGCGTGCAGATGATCTTCCAGGACCCCTTCGCCAGTCTGAACCCCCGCCGCAGTATCGGCGCCGCGATTGCCGAACCGCTTCTGGTTCACGGCATGGCGCGGCGGGCCGAAGTCAAGGATCACGTTGCCGACCTGTTGCAAAAGGTCGGCCTGCCGCCCGAGGTTGCCACTCGTTTCCCCCATGAATTTTCTGGCGGGCAACGCCAGCGCATCTCCATCGCCCGCGCGCTGGCATTGGAGCCGAAGGTCATCATCGCGGATGAGGCGGTGTCGGCGTTGGATGCGTCAATCAAGGCGCAGGTGTCGAACCTGATGCTGGACCTTCAGGACCGTCTGGGCGTGGCTTATCTGTTCATCAGCCACGACATGGCCGTGGTTGAACGGATGAGCCACCGCGTCGCCGTCATGTATCTGGGCGAGATCGTGGAGATCGGTCCCCGCGCGGCGGTGTTTGACAATCCGCAGCACCCCTATACGCAAAAGCTGATCGCCGCCGTGCCGCAACCCGACCCCGCACGGCGCGGGCAGATGCGGCCCCCCGCGGGCGAAATCCGCAGCGCGGTCCGCGCCGCCGATTATGTGCCGCCCGTCCGCCAGTGGCGGCAGGTCGGCCCCGATCATCTGGTGATGGAGACACCCGATGCCGCATGATGTGATCCTGCGCGGCGGTCATGTGACCGACCCCGTCAACACCCGCGACGGCGTGTTCGACATCGCGATCGACGGGGGGCGGATCGCGGCGGTGGGTCATTCCCTCGGCCCCGCGCGGGAGGAGGTGGATGCGTCCGGCCTGCACATCCTGCCCGGCATCATCGACACGCATGTCCACCTGTCGTCCTGGCTGGGCGGGGCGGCGGGCCACCGGATGCTGGCGCGGGCGGGGGTGACGACGGCGCTGGACATGGCGGGGCCGGTGGCCTCGGTCATGGATCTGGCGGCGCGTCACGGCACGGGCCTGACGCTGGCCTGCATCGATTATGTCCGCCCCGGCCATACGGTGGACACCGCCAACCCCCTGACCGACGAACTGCGCGACCATCTGGCCCGCGCCCGCGCCGAAGGGGCCATCGGCCTGAAGGTTCTGGGCGGCCATTTCCCCCTGACGGCCGAGGCGACGGCCCGCGTCATCGCGCTGTGCGCCGACGAAGGCGCGCATGTGGCCTTTCACGCAGGGACGCTGGACACGCCGCAGGACATGCGCGGCCTGCGCCAGGCGGTCGATCTGGCGGCGGGCCATCCGCTGCATCTGCCGCATGTGAACGCCTATGTCCGCGGCACCCAGGATCACATCCTGACCGAAACGCGGGAGGCGTGCGACCTGCTGGAGGCGCATCCCAACATCTGGTCCGAAAGCTATCTTGCGCCGTTCAATGGCAATTCCGCCAAATGCGCGAACGGCATTCCCGAAAGCGTGGCGACGCAGCGCAATCTGGTCAAGGGCGGGTTCGATCCGACTGCCAAGGGGATGGAGGCCGCGATCCTGGCCGGGTGGGCGCATGTCCACATGCTGCGGGACGGGGAAAACCATCTGGCCGTGGGCGAGGCGGCGCTGGAGGCCTTTCGCGCGGCGGAAACCGACATCGGGTGCAGTTTCCACGTCAACCCGCCCGAGGCGCGGATCAATCTGGCGGTCATGAAACGGGCCAACGGGCGCTTTGCCATCGACGCGCTGGCCACCGATGGCGGTGGCATTCCGCGCAACGACCTGTGCGATCGCGGGCTGGCGCTGGTGGCGTTGAACGCGCTGACCTTGGCCGACTTCGTGGTGAAAACCTCGGTGGAGCCGGCGCGGATGATGGGCCTGCCCACCAAGGGGCATCTGGGGGTGGGCGCGGATGCCGACATCACGCTGATCGACCTTGCGCGGCGGCGGGCGGTGTCCAGCTTCGGCGGCGGCCAGCCGATTCTGCGCGACGGCGTGGTGGTGGGGCAGGGGGCGACGATCCTCTGCCCGCCCGAGGCCGAGGCGGCGTTGCAGGCCAAGGGCCTCTCGACCATCCCAACCCCGCCATTCCAGTTCCGGCCCCTTCAGCCGACCTTTTGAGACAAGAGGGAAAGCCCATGAACATGATTGTTGGCGGCGCGCAGATCGGCGGCATCCAGAAGGACGAACCCCGCGAGGCCGTGGTGGCCCGCATGATGGCGCTGATGGAACAGGCGCATGAAAAGGGCGTGGAGTTCCTCGTCTTCCCCGAGATGACGCTGACCACCTTCTTCCCCCGCTTCTATGTCGAGGATCGGGCAGAATTCGACCACTGGTTCGAGACCCAGATGCCCAACGCTTACACGCAGCCGCTGTTCGACCTGGCGCGGCGGTTCGGGATGGGTTTCACCTTTGGCTATTGCGAACTGACGCCCGAGGGGCAGCATTTCAACACCTCCATCCTCGTGTCGCCGGATGGTGAGATCATGTCGAAATATCGCAAGACCCACCTGCCGGGCCACGCGGAATACGAGGCGGAACGCACGCATCAGCATCTGGAGAAACGCTATTTCCTGCCGGGGGATACCGGGTTCAACGTGGTGCGCAACCAGGGCGCGATCATGGGCATGGCGATCTGCAACGACCGCCGCTGGCCCGAAACCTGGCGCAGCCTTGGCCTGCAGGGGGTCGAACTGGTCACCATCGGCTACAACACCCCCAGCCAGAACAATTTGTCCAAGGACGAGGGGCCGGAAAAACGCGTCTATCACCACGAACTGTCGGTCTGCGCGGGGGCCTACCAGAACTCCACCTATGCCGTGGCGGTGGCGAAATGCGGGATGGAGGACGGCAACCACATGTTCGCCGGATCGATCATCGTCGATCCCGACGGCTTCGTGATCGCCCGCGCGCAAGGCGAGGGGGACGAGCTGATCGTGGCGGACTGCGATTTCGCAAAATGCGCCTTCGGCAAATCGACGGTCTTCAATTTCGATGCGCATCGCCGTATCGAACATTATGGCCGGATCACCAACCAGACCGGCGTCAAGGTCGAGGTCTGATATGAACGACGCAGGGCCGGATCCCGAGATTTCCCTGCGCCTTCTTGAAATATTCGCCGCCATGATGCGGTCGTCCACAACGATCGAGGCGGCGGACATCCTGCACATCTCGCAGCCCGCCGTATCGGCAGGTTTGCGACAGCTTGAGGCCAATTTGGGCCTTGTGCTGTTTGAACGGCGCGCGCGACGGCTGGAGCCCACAAACGACGCGCATACGTTGTATGAGGAAATCCGCCCTCTGTTCGGATTGATGCGGGGCGTGGCGCGGCGCACGCGGGAAATGCGGATGGGCATGATCGGACGCTTGCGAGTTCTATCCACGCATCCTTTGGGAAATTCGGTTGTGCCACTAGCGCTCAGCCGGTTTCTGAACGCGCGGCCCGACATTTCCATCAGTTATGATGTTCGCAATCTGGCCCATGTGATCGAGGCGGTGCAGGGCGGCACCGCCGACCTGGGACTAGCCGTTTTGAATACCGGTCTGGAACAGGTGAACGTGGAACCGCTGATGCAATCGCGGATGGTGGCGCTGGTTCCTGCGGATGATTTACTGGCCGCGCATGACGTGATCACGGCGGAAGATTTGCGCGACAAGACCCTTTTGGGGATCGAGCAGGATTCGCAGCTGGGCGGCATGATCCGCGACGGGTTTCGCCAGCAGGGGGTGCCGTATTACCCTCGGGTAGAATCACGGCTCTGCCAGACGGCGGCACTGCTGTCGGCCCACGGTCTGGGATGCGCGATCGTAGATCCGTGGTCGGCAGGGGTCTTTCCTCTGCCAGGCATGGTGGTCCGCCCGTGGCACCCCGAACAGACGGTGTGGGCCGTCATACTGACCCGCAAGGGCGTCCCGCATTCGGAACTACTGAAGAGGTTCGTTTCGGAGGTTCAGGATGTTCTGAAGGGTGACACGGGAGATAACCACACGTTCAGGACTTAAATAGAGTCTTTAACAAAGATCGCGTGGCGGCCGTGGGGTCGCGACGCCCTAGGTGTTTGATCCCACGGTATGATGGTGCGATCCTTTCTTTGGAATGGAAGGATGCCCTATCGGGTCAGAGCCGCTCCGGAGGCTGGAAGCTGTGCAGACCCGCGCATGATGGATGCCGAATGGCTTGCGGTTGCAGCCCGTCTTGTCGGACACGCCGACACGACCTACCGTAACCCTGCGTATCTTGCCCAGCAATGGGTCATGCGCAATCGACTGATCACGAGCACGTTCCTTCGGCCTCGAACGTTCGCTCAGTGGGAGGATTGCGTGGCAGCTTTGGACTGTCCTTGGAGCGGGTAAGATGAAATGTTTTGCAACACACTTGTTTCACCCGGCAAAGGATCCAGTCTCGCGCCGTTCGATCCACACTACCCGGTCGAAGAACGAGGAATATGGAGACCCAGACCGGAACGCGCTCGATTGGATGGTGCCAATGAATGTCCGGTTTGTTCCAATCTGCCATGATCCAGGGCTGCTTCGCATTGACCCGTCACCCTCATCTTTGCACGCGCAACCCGTCCTAATGGGCTGCGCGTCGCGTTCCATGGAACTCAGATCGTCTGCCCGCCCGAGACCTCAATCCGCTGGCCAGTAACCCAGCGATTGCCGTCCGACAGCAGGCAGGCGATCATCGGGCCGATGTCATCGGGAATGCCGACACGACCAAGGGCCGTCATTCTTGCGAATTGCTCGTTCACGCTGGCATCGTCGCGCACGATGCCGCCTCCGAAATCCGTCTCGATCGCACCGGGGGCAACGGCGTTCACGGTAATTCTCCGCGCGCCAAGCTCGCGTGCCATGTAGGTGCTCAGCATCTCCACCGCCGCCTTCGCCGCCGCATAGGCTGCGAAACCGGGATAGGACACGCGCGTCAGCCCCGAGGAAAGGTTGACGATCCGCCCCCCGTCGGCCAGCAGCGGCGTCAGCGCCTGCACGAGGAAGAAGACGCCCTTGACATGCACATCGAACAGGCCGTCGAACTGTGCCTCGGTCGTATCGGTGATCAAGGCGAACTCGCCATGGCCTGCGTTGTTGACCAGATGATCGAACGTGCCCCGATCCCAGGTTTCGCGCAGAGTTTCGGCAAGGGTTTTCGCGAAAGCGGCAAAGCTGGCCGTTTGCGCCATGTCCAGCTGCAGCGCGACCGCCTTACGGCCCAAAGCGCGGATTTCGCTCACCACCTCCTCGGCCTGCTTGTGATTGCCGCGATGGGCTACGATGACATCGCTTCCGCTGCGGGCGATGGAAATGGCGGTGTTGCGACCAAGGCCGCGATTGGCACCGGTGACGAGGGCGATCTTGTTCATGACGGAATTCCTGTCCATTGAGATGCCCTCAGAATAAGGCGCGGGCGATCTGCCATGTTGCCCGATCCTCGTCATGTCTTGCCCGATCCCATAACGGTATCGCCATTCGCAGTTGAACTGCGATATATTTCACCACGACCCTTGCCGGAAACCATGTCATGCTGCTCGATCTCTGCCGTCGTTTTGCCGATGCCCATGCCGACAGGAATGGCGCGGTCACGACCCCTGTTCCGGGCCTTACGATGGTGCGCGCCCTCAAGCCCGGCGAATTGCAGATTTCCGTAAGCAGACCCATGATCGCGATCGCGCTGCAGGGCCGCAAGCGTGTGACGTTCGGGTCCGAAAACCACGATTACGGCGCGGGCGAGGCGCTGGTCATCTCGGCCGATGTGCCGACGGTCTCGCAGATTACGCAGGCGAGCCCGGCCGAACCCTACTATGCCTTGGTATTGGAATTCGACATCACGATCCTGCACGACCTTGCCCAAAGTGGAGGGAGTGTGGACGCGGAACCCGTTCGCGTCGAGCGCGTGGATGCCGACGTGGTGGACGCGGCGCATCGGCTCGTGCGGCTACTTGATCGGCCCGAGGCCCTCACGACCTTGAGCGGTGGCCTGATGCGCGAGTTACACTATTGGCTGCTGAATGGCTCTCACGGCTCAGCGATCCGCAGTCTTGGCCGTGTCGACAGCCATGCCGGCCAAATTGCCCGCGCGGTCGGGCACATCCGCCAGAATTACACGCGGTCCGTTCGCATCCGCGACTTGGCCCGCATCGCGCATATGTCCGAGCCGGCCTTCCACGCGCATTTCAAGGCGATCACCACCTTGACCCCATTACAGTTCCAAAAGCAGCTGCGCCTGATCGAGGCGCGTCGCCTGATGCTGACCGAAGGACGCCCCATCGCAGTGGCATCCGGCAGCGTCGGCTATGCCAGCGTGCCGCACTTCACACGCGATTACGGTCGTCTGTTCGGAACCACGCCAGGACGTGATATCAAGGTAGTTGCTTGAATATAGGATCGCCCAATGTCCGGTTTGTCCCAAACTCAACAGCACAGCCGGCATTAGCCGAACGGCCGCACCGGCCTTCAAAGCCCGGAGCAGACATTTACCCTATCCTGCAGGCGTATCTTGCTGACTTTGCCGTTGCGCATGTTGCGCCCGGGCGCGCAGGATCGCCTCACGGTTGGATTCCGCCCATTCCCACACACCGCAGAACGCCTTGCTCAGTCCAAGGCCCAGATCGGTCAGAGCATATACGACCTTCGGCGGCACCACCGGATACACGGTGCGCGTGACAAGGCCGTCGCGCTCCATCGCCCTCAAGGTTTGGGTCAGCATTTTCTGGCTGATCCCCTCGCAGGCACGGGACAGTTCACCGAAGCGGCAATCGCCCCGCTCCGTCAGGATCTCGATCAGCAGCAGGGTCCACTTATCAGCCACGCGGCCGATGATCTCCACCACCAGCCGGTCCAGTTCGGGGTCGGATGGGAGGCTCAGCAAATCCTGTCGCAATGATCTCTCCGCCATGTCGCCACACTCTCCATTCGGTAAGTATAAGTTTTTCGGGTGCCTACTTCCTTCTGGATAGCACCTTGTGCATCCTGCCGCCAACAGCACGGAAAGGTGGCTTCCCATGAATTTCTTCAACCGCACCATCCTCATCACCGGCGGCAATTCCGGGATCGGAGAAGCGCTGGCCGAGGCGTTGCAGGCCAAGGGCAATCGGATCATCATCACCGGACGCAACGCGACATCATTGCAAGCGACCCTTGACCGCAACCCCGGCATGAGCGGCTTCGTGCTTGACGTTACAGACGACACGGCACTTGCGGCTTTCCCCGCCTTGGTGCTGGCCGATCATCCCGATCTCGATGCCGTGATCCTGAATGCGGGCATCATGGAAGCAGAGGATTACGCTGCCGATCCCGTGACGCTCGATGTCGCCGAACGCACCATCGCCACAAACCTCACCGCGCCGATCCGCCTGGCCGCGGCCTTCCTGCCGCACCTGCGCGGACGTCCGCAAGCGGCGCTGGTCACGGTGTCGTCCGGCCTCGCCTTCGTGCCAAAAGCCGCGAACCCGGTTTATTCCGCAACCAAGGCAGCGATCCATTCCTGGACGCAATCACTGCGCCATCAGCTGCGGGGGACATCCGTCTCCGTCCACGAGATCGCGCCCCCCCTTGTCGCCACGGAACTGACGCCGGGCCAATCGATAATGAGCGCGGCGTTGCCGCTGGAGGATTTCACGCGCGAGGTGGTGGAGATCCTGTCGTGGGACGAGGTGCCGGACGAGATCCTCGTCGCTCGTGTTCATTTTCAGCGCAGGGCCGAGGAAGAAGGCCGCTATGCTGCGGCCTTCAACGCCATCAACGGGTGAGAGCCCGTCAGCTTTGCGGATCAGTGCTGAACATATCTATAGCAGAATGGATATCGGAGCGCTTGGAATGTCTTACGGTGTTCGCTTGGAGCCCATTGCAGTCATTCGCCGTCTGCCCGAATATCTTTCTTCAATGTATGCTGTTGGTTTGATGATATGGCTGAGTTCATGACCGAGATACATCAGACGCTGATCTTGCCGACACGGCTTGGGATATTGTCATTCCGCACAGATGCAACCGGACCATCTCTGGTCGATAGCGATATTTCGCTACGCAGCGTTGGCTTCACGCCAAAACTACCGTCGGGAATGAGCACTTCAACCTGCACCGCCGTGCTGCTTCAGACTCGCCCAGACAAGGATATACGAACCCTAAATCTGCATGCGGAATTAGCCGCCGCCTTGGACTCAAACCGATGCACAGGTGAATTCGTAGATGCACTTGAGTGGAACGATGAGCAGAACCTCGTCATCGTGGGGACAGAGCACGATGATGCATTGTATATCCGTTACCCCGATGCGGGCTATGCAAACGTCGCCAGCGTGAAGTATGGCCTCCAATCAATGAAGATCGAATTTGATCTGGACGGCATGCCACCCGGAGTATCCTTCCATATGATTGTAGCAGAAAATCCAATCCCAGAACCGATGGAAGCATCAGCGTGGTTCGCAGTAGAGCAACGACACAAGGACGTGCTTCAGCTTTTCTCATAAAAGCCCAGTTGGCCCCATGATCGTCGTAGCGAACCCTCAGCCGTCATTGACGAATGTGATTGAGATTGCTCTATCTTCTGTAATCATTCTGCAGGGTATGGATATGCGACCAGAAGTGCTGAACTTTATCTCTGTGGCGCCTTTGCCTTTTGAGAGCGCTGAACCGGCGGAGATAGCTCGGGCAGAAATCCTTCTCGACGCGATCAGCGCCCCAGTGTCAGATGAAGAGGCAGAGCGTCTGGTCCAGTGCTTCGGCGAAGACGAGTGCTTTGGGCTGGCATGGTCATTAGTGCATCTTGTCGAAACCGCACCGACATTCGAGGTCGCAGAACCACCACAAGAAGGTGATCACCCGTGGATGACTGTCCTCTATCAAAGAGTGATGAACGCCAGAGCGCGGCTCTGAAACTAGGCTGCATCTTCAGTGCTTGGCACCTCAGTCGGTCATGGGTAACGAAGGTGGCAATGTCCCATGGTCGACGTGCAGAGCCCTTTGCAGACGTTCCACTTCTTAGCCCTAGATGCCGAGAGAGAGGGAGGACCACGATGTCTAATGCTTACGCGATCCGGCCTGCTGCATCAGATGATCTAGAAATTCTAGTCGAACACTATCTAGCCTTGTGGGACAGCTACGATGTGCCGCGTGAACATCATAAACCAAACGCTACCAGCATTGTCCGTGGGTTCCTGATCGAAGCTGCCGCAAATTTTGAGCTGGGTGCATTCATCTGCGAACATGAGAGCGGTCCGGTGGCATCTGCATGTTGCCAAGTGCGTCGATCTCCATATCCCGAAGTGTTGCAGGAGTCGCACCGCAAGATCGGTTACATCTGGAGCGTCTATATCAATGCGGAGCACCAGAAGCAGGGTCAGCGATGGGGTGACAAGATTTCACGCTGATCGGAAACTTGCATTGGCCCGGCCGCATTACGCTCTCGACAGCGCAGCTCGACCAGCACGCAGCCCGTCCCGCCAAGCTACCTCCAACATTGGCGTATTCCGATTCCTGCGTTATGCACGTCCCATCACGCGACGAGGTTTCCCATGCTGACAGGTTCCATCCGCTCTCAAATCGACCAGATTTGGAACGCCTTCTGGTCGGGCGGGGTCTCGAACCCGATCTCTGTCATCGAGCAGATTACCTATTTGCTGTTTATCAAGCGGCTCGACGATCTGCAGTTGGTGGAGGAGGCGAGAGCCGAGCAGCTTGGCAAACCCATCGCGCGCCGCATCTTCCCGGAGGGCGTAGATCCGAAGGGCGAGACTTACGACAATCTCCGCTGGTCGCGCTTCAAGAACTTCGAGGCACGCGAGATGATGCGCGTTGTGGATGAGCACGTCTTCCCGTTCCTGCGTGAGATGGGAGAGACCGGCTCCTCCTACGGCACACACATGAAGGATGCGCGGCTCGGCTTCTCCAACCCCAACCTGCTGGCCAAGGTGGTGGAGATGCTGGATCAGGTGCCGATGGACGATCGCGACACCAAGGGCGACGTCTATGAATACATGCTGGGCAAGATCGCCAGCGCCGGCACGAACGGCCAATTCCGCACCCCGCGCCACATCATCGACCTGATGGTCAACCTGATGAAACCCACCCCGCAGGATGTCATCTGCGACCCGGCGGCGGGCACCTGCGGCTTCCTCGTCGGAGCGGGCGAATACATCCGCGACCACCACCCGCAGGCGCTGCGCAACGCCGAGGCGCGCAAGCACTTCCACAATGGCATGTTCCACGGCTTCGACTTCGACAGCACCATGCTGCGGATCGGTGCGATGAACATGACGCTGCACGGGGTGGAGAATCCTGATGTCAGCTACCGCGACAGCCTGGCCGAGGAGCACAATACCGACGCGGGGGCCTATTCGCTGATCCTCGCAAACCCGCCTTTCGCGGGATCGCTCGACTATGACACGACGGCGAAGGACCTGCTGAAGATCGTCAAGACGAAGAAGACGGAGCTTCTGTTCCTCGCCCTGTTCCTGCGGCTACTGCGGACCGGGGGCAGGGCGGCGGTGGTCGTGCCGGACGGGGTGCTCTTCGGCTCCTCCACCGCGCACAAGGCGCTGCGCCGCATGCTGATTGAGGATCACAAGCTGGAGGCTATCGTCAAGCTGCCCTCGGGCGTGTTCCGCCCCTATGCGGGCGTGTCCTGCGCCATCGTGATCTTTACCAAGACCGGCGTCGGCGGGACCGAGGATGTGTGGTTCTATGATATGACCGCCGATGGCTTCAGCCTGGACGACAAGCGCACCCCGCTGCTGGACGCGGCGAAGCTGGGGCCGGTGCCGGAGGAGGCGCTGACGGGCGACGAGCACGCCAAGAACAACCTGCCCGACATCCTCGCCCGCTGGGACGATCTGGCCGCCGAGGCCGACCGCCCCCGCACGGCGCAGAGCTTCATGGTGAAGGCAGAGGAAATCGCTGCGACGGGAAGCTGGGACCTTTCGCTGAACCGCTACAAGGAGGTGGAGCACGCCGAGGTGGAGCATGAAAGCCCCGCCGCCATCATCGCTGAACTGCGCGCCATCGAGGTGGAGATCGCTAAGGGGCTGGATTGGCTTGAGGAGATGCTGGCGTGAGTTGGTCTATCACTCCCCTTGGTGAATTTGCGGACGTTCTCCGTGGTGTAACCTTCAGCAAAGCCGACGCTTATTCTGCGCCGGATGATAATCGACTTGCCGTCCTTCGTGCTGGAAATATCTCAGAGCAGCTCGAATTGCGCGAGGACCTTGCCTATGTCGACAAGCGATTTGTTTCTAACGTTCAGCAGTTGCAGCGTAACGACATTGTCATGTGCATGTCTTCCGGGAGTGCGAGCGTTCTTGGTAAAAGCGCTCTTTTAAACGAAGACTGGAGAGGATCGTTCGGTGCATTCCTAGCTACCATTAGGGTTCGCTCTGAATCAGCATGTCCACGATATCTATCTCATTTCTTTAGAACACCTGAGTTTAGGACATGGGCAAGTGCGTCCTCGGGCATCGGCATCAAGAATATCCGGGCTTCCGATCTTAGAGTTCACCCCATTCCCCTCCCGCCGCTTGAGGAGCAAAAGCGGATCGCGGCGATACTGGATCAGGCGGACGCGCTGCGCCGCCTCCGCCGCCGAGCCCTCGACCGCCTGAACACCCTCGGGCAGACGATTTTTCATGAGATGTTTGGGGCTGACAGCAATCTCCCAATGATTAAGATTGAAGATTGTGTTGAGCGCATTACCAACGGCTACGTCGGCGCAACAAGAGATATTTATGTCGCGAAAGGTGTGCCTTATATTCTTGCTCGGCAGATTAAGAATGGTCAATTGTTGTTTGATGAAAAGACTTTCATTACCGAGGCATTTAACGAAAAGAACAAGCGATCTAAGCTGAAGTCTGGTGACGTGCTAATGGTTCAGTCTGGACATATAGGGGAGACGGCTGTCGTGCCACCCGAACATGAGGGTCACAACTGCCATGCTCTTATCGTGATGACGCCAAGAATCCGAATGATAATCGGGAAATTCTTTTCGGCAGCCCTTTCGACGCGTAGGATGCGTCAGGAATATCAGTTGATTAAAACTGGTCAAACGCTGCCTCATCTAAATTGTCGCGACGTGAAAAAATTGGCCATTCCAGTCCCGACCATAGAGGCTCAGAGGCGTTTCGTAGAAGTCACATCACAGATCGATCGTTCAGTGAGCGAATTGCGGACTGCTCTAGAGTTGGCAGAACAAGCATTTGCCTCCCTTCAACACCGCGCCTTCCGAGGCGAACTCTAGTTATGCCCGCCCTCCACTCCTTCACGCTCCCCGCCGCAATGCTCACACGGGGCTTCTGGCTCTACGTTTGGCGGGCGCGCGTCGGCAACAGACAGTTGCTCTATGTCGGGCGCACGGGTGACAACTCCAGCCCGTTCGCAACGGCACCCTACACGCGCATGGGCCAGCATCTGGGAAAGCAAAAGAACCAGAACGCGCTGCGCCGTCATCTGGAGGTGAAGGGTATCCGGCCCGAAGAGTGTGACGCCTTCGACCTGATCGCCCACGGCCCGATCTATCCCGAGATTGCGAAGCAGGACGAGGCGCATCCGGAACTCATGGAGTTGCACAAGCCCTTCCGGAACCGCGTCGGCGCGATGGAGAAGATGCTCGCCGAGGGCCTCGCCGCTGCCGGGTATGAGGTGATGAACACGGTCAATTGCAAGTGGACGCTGGACGACGACGGGCCTGCGCGTTGGGCCGAGGCAGTTCGAAGCTTCAGACGCGAGTTTCCGGCATTCAACCCGTAGGACGTTTCTGCTTGCCCGGTGCATCGCAGGGCGGCTAGCGTGGGCAGGTCTTTAAGTTGCTGGTGCCATGTCGCAATTCGCATTCCTCGCCGATGAGTTTCCCGCGTTGTTCGATCCGGCGAAGAAGGCAGAACTGGCGGCGTTGTCCGATCCGCGCAGCGCCTGCTTCCACGCCCGCCTGACGTTGGAGATCGCGCTTCTGTGGATGTTCCGCAGCGACAAGGCGCTGAAGTCGCCCTATCAGGACACGCTGGCGGCGTTGGTGCATGAACCCTCGCTTGCCGCGCTGACGGGCCCGGCGATTGTCGCAAAGGCGAAGATCATCAAGGATCGCGGCAATCAGGCGGCCCATGACGCAAAGTCGCCCTCGGTTTCGGACGCCAAGGTGGTGGTAAGCGAGCTGTTCCACGTCTGCTATTGGCTCGCGCGGACCTATGCGAAAAAGGGCAAGCCCGATCCCGCGCTGTCGTTCGATCCGACGAAGCTCGAAGCGACGCTGACGATCACCGCCAGCACCGTGTCGCAGATCAAAGCACTGGCCGACAAGCAGGCCGCTGCGCTGATGGCGCAGAAGGAGGCGGAGGAGGCGCAACTGGCCTCTGAGGTAGGGCGTGCCAGGCTTGAGGCCGAGATCGCCGCCTTACGTGCGGAGATTGCCGCCGTGAAGGCAGCAAACCAGGCGCAGGCGGATACGCACGATTACGACGAGGCGACGACGCGTGATGCCTTCATCGATCTGCTGCTGACCGAGGCGGGCTGGCCCCTGGATCAGCCACGCGACCGCGAGTTCCGCGTGGCGGGCATGCCGAATGCGGCGGGCGAGGGCTTCATCGACTACGTCCTCTGGGGCGATGACGGCAAGCCGCTCGCGCTGGTTGAAGCGAAGCGGACGAAGACCAATGCGCTGGCTGGTAAGCAGCAGGCGAAGCTTTATGCCGATTGTCTGGAGACGATGTTCGGGCGGCGGCCGGTCATCTTCTGCTCGAACGGCTACGAGCATTGGATCTGGGACGACGCAATCTATCCGCCGCGTGAAATCGCGGGCTTCCTGAAGAAGGACGAGTTGGTGCTGCTGCACCAGCGGCGCAGCACGCGGAAGGTTCTGGATACGGTCGAGGTCGATGAGAGCATTGTTGAGCGTTTCTACCAGCACCGGGCGATCCGCCGCGTGGGCGACGCGTTTGAAAGCAAGCAGCGTCACGCCCTGCTGGTTATGGCAACGGGGTCGGGCAAGACGCGGACGGTGATTGCGCTTATCGACCAGTTGCTGCGGGCGAATTGGGTCAAGCGGGTTCTGTTTCTGGCCGACCGTGTGGCGCTGGTGAAGCAGGCGCATGGGGCGTTCAAGGCGCACCTTCCCTCGGCGCCAAGCGCCAACCTGTTGAAGAGCCACGATCCGACCCAGAACAACCACACGACAGCGCGAGTCTGCCTGTCCACCTATCCGACAATGATGGGCCTGATCGACGAGATGAGGGGTGGGGAAAAGCGCTTTGGTCCCGGTCATTTCGATCTGATCGTCATCGACGAGGCGCATCGCTCCGTCTATCGCAAGTATCGCGCGATTTTCGAATACTTCGACGGGCTTCTGGTCGGGCTGACCGCTACGCCGCGGGATGAGATCGATCGCGACACCTATTCGCTGTTCCAGCTTGAACGCGGTGTGCCAACTGACTCCTACGATCTGGAGGATGCGGTCGATGACGGTTACCTTGTGCCGCCCAAGGGGATATCGGTCCCGCTGAGGTTCCAGCGCGAGGGCATCACCTATGACCGGCTGTCGGATGAGGAGAAGGACGTTTGGGATGCGCTGGAATGGTCGGACGAAGGCGATGCTCCCGATCATGTCGATGCCAACGATCTGAACAAGTGGCTGTTCAACATCGATACCGTCGACAAGGTGCTGAAGCATCTGATGACCAACGGCATCAAGGTCGCTGGTGGTGACCGCTTGGGCAAGACGATCATCTTCGCCAAGAACAGCGCCCATGCCCGCTTCATCGTCGAACGGTTCGACATCAACTATCCGCATCTGAAGGGCAGCTTCGCCTCTCTGATCGACTACAGCGTTAGCTATGCCCAAAGCCTGATCGACGATTTTTCGGAGCCGGAGAAAAGCCCACATATCGCCGTCTCGGTCGACATGCTGGACACCGGCATCGATGTGCCGGACGTGGTGAACCTCGTGTTCTTCAAGATCGTCCGGTCGCGCACGAAGTTCTGGCAGATGGTTGGGCGCGGCACGCGGCTGCGGCGCAACCTCTTCGGGCCGGGCGAGGACAAGCACGAATTCCTGATCTTCGATTACTGCCAGAACCTCGAGTTTTTCGGCGAGAACCCTGATCGGGCTGAGCCAGGGGGCACAGTCCCCATCGGCGAACGTCTGTTCCGGGCGCGGCTGGATCTGATCATGTCGTTAGCTGCCGCCAAGCACGAGGGCGATCTTGGCCTGCGCGATCGGCTGCATCAGGAAGTTGCCGGAATGAACGTCGACAACTTTATCGTCCGCCCGCATCGGCGCGATGTGGAGGCGTTCCAGACTCGAGCGGCGTGGGACAACCTCGATGCAACAGCGCGAGAGGCACTCTCCGCGCATGTGGCGGGTCTGCCCACCGCATTTAGGGATGACAACCTGCCGGCCAAGCAGTTCGACCTTTTGGTTCTGGGCTCGCAGCTGGCGTTGTTGCGAGGGGAGGCGGCGTTCGCTCGTGCCCAAACCCGTATCCGTGATCTCGCATCCTCGCTTGAGGCGCTGGCAAACATTCCGCTCGTCGCCAAGCAGCTGCCGCTGATCCTGGATATCCAGACGGACGAGTTCTGGAACGACATCACTGTTGATCTGCTGGAGGAAATCCGCCGGAAGCTGCGTCTGCTGGTGGAGCTGATCGAGCCGAAAACCCGCAAGGTGGTCATCACCGATTTCGAAGATGAGATCGGCACGGGCGAAGCCGTGTCCTTGCCGCAGGTCGGGGCAGGGGTAGACAAGGCGCAGTTCCGGATGAAGGTGCGCAGCTTTGTGGAACGCCACAAGGACAACATCGCCCTTCTGAAACTGCGTCGGGGACAACAGCTGACTGCGCAGGACCTAGCCGAACTGGAGCGTATGTTCCTGTCGGAAGGCGTCGATCCCGCCGCGCTGTCCGAGGCCGTTGGTGCCGATGGATTGGGTGTCTTCCTGCGGGCGATGACGGGTCTGGACCGTGCCGCAGCCAAGGAAATGTTCAGCGAATTCACGGCGGCTCATTCGCTGAATGCTGACCAGACCGAATTCCTGAACCTGATCATCGATAGCCTCAGCGAATCCGGCATTGTCGATCCCGAGCGGTTTTATGAAAGCCCGTTCACCGATCTGGATGACATGGGTATCGCCGGTATCTTCAAGGAGGCGCAGGTAAAAGAACTCATCACGATTGTAAGGCAGTCTAACAGTTCAGCGAGCGCGGTGGCCTGATGCCTGTTTATGAATTCGCAAGTGACGAGATCCGCCGCCTTGACCACACGACCTTCAGCAGCGCGCAGATGCAGGAACGGCGCGATCTCCAACGACTTCTCCGCGCCAATATTGGGGTGATCGCTGCCGGCACCTTGGTTATCGCCGAGGAGTTCGGGCACTGGGACGATTCCCGTCGGAGAATAGATCTTCTGGGCATCGACAAGGATGCCAAGCTGGTTGTCATCGAACTGAAGCGCACCGAGGATGGTGGCCATATCGAGCTTCAGGCGATCCGGTATGCCGCCATGATCTCGACGATGACCTTTGATCAGGCGGTGGGTGTCTATGAAACCTATCTCGAACAGATCGGGCAGTTGGACGTCGATGCCCGGACCGGCATGCTCGAATTTCTCGGGTGGGAGGAGCCTGACGAGGATGCGTTCGGCCAGGACGTCAGGATCGTGCTGGCCTCGGCCGAGTTCAGCCGTGAAGTGACGACGTCGGTCCTGTGGCTTATCGACCGCGGCATCGATATTCGTTGTGTGCGCCTTCAACCCTACGACCTTGGCGGAAGGGTCCTTGTCGATGTGCAGCAGATCATCCCTTTGCCCGAGGTGGCAGAGTATCAGGTCCGCGTGGCGGAAAAGAAGCGCAAGGAGCGCGAGGCCCGCACCGATACGCGCGACTGGACGAGCTACGACCTGTCAGTTGGCACTGCCACCTTCACAGGCTTACGGAAGCGTCATGTCATCTATCAGGTCTTCCGTGCGCTCGTAGCGCGGGGGATCGATCCCGAGACTATTGCTGCTCAATGTGGTGCGCGTGCCTCGCGTGCCCTGATGTCGGTCGAAGGGAATGTGGATGGCGAGGGGTTTTATGAATTGGCGCGGCAGGCCCGCTTGGAAGAAGGGAAGACGTTCGACCCGAAACGCTATTTTAGTGATGAAGGTGAACTCGTGCATCTTGGAGAACGCACCTATGCGTTCTCGAGCCAATGGGGCGGCGATGCGTGGTTGCAGGCGATGAACCGGCTGAAGGATGCGTTTCCTGAGGCTGACATCCGGTTCAACCCGGCACTGGCTACATAGTGCTTTAAACCATCGTGGTAAGCTCAGGTAGGTTACGGCGGCTGCATGCTCCCGCAACCAAAAAATCAAATAACATCAAAGACATAAAGGCCGAGCGCTACGTTCGGGTTTCTCAATTCCAAATTCTTGTCAACACCTGGTCAACGTTTTACGAGGCCCCCTTCGAGGGTGCAGATAATCGTGGCCATGACCCTCACACCTTCAGCAGATCAAGCAGCGGATCAAAGGCGTACATCGCCGCGCGTCGCCCCGAAGCCGGTTCAATGGTGCGCAGCATACCTGCCTCGACCAGCCGTCGGGATAGCGCGCGCGCCGAGGATGGTGGGATGCCTGAGCGTTCGACGAAGCGGTCGTTGCGGAAGATCGGGCTCGCGAAGACGAAGTCCAGCGCCTGATCGTGGAACTGCGAGTTCAGGACTTCGCGGAACCGCTCCCGCATCTCGCCGTGAAGGCGGAAGATCGCGTCGGCCGTCTGAATGTTGACCGTCGCCTGGGCGTGCATCGCCTGGAGGAAGAATACCACCCAGCCGGTCCAATCGCCCTTGGCGGAAACGGCCCGCATCCGCTTGATGTACTCGTCCTTTTTGGCCTCGAAGTAACCCGAAACGAAAAAGTTCGGCTGATGCAGGACGCCGAGTTTCCACAGCATCAGCGTGATCAGCATGCGGCCGATCCGGCCGTTGCCGTCCTCGAACGGATGCAGGGCCTCGAATGCGACATGCGCGATGGCGGTGCGGATCAATGGCCGCATCGTGCTTTCGTTGATGTAGCGGACGAGTTCGGCCATCGCCGGGCCCAGTTGCTCGGGGGCTATCGGGACGTAATAAATCTTTCCCCGCCGTTCGTCTCCGATGTAATTCTGCTCGACCTTGTAGCTACCGGGGCGCTTGCGGGCTCCCCGTCCAAAGGACAGCAGCTGCTGGTGGGCGGTCCGGATCAGGTGTTCGCCAAGCGGGGCGCCGTCGGCGAGGGCTTGCTGGGCATTCCGCAGTGCGCGGGAATAAAAGTAGGTCTCGACGTCGTCGTTGCGCGCTTCCCGATAAGGGTCGGCGCTGCCTGCGTCTTCTTCAGCTTCAAGGCGGTACAGCTCTTCGATGGTCGAGATCGTCCCCTCCATCCGGGACGAGGTGACCGCATCCTGGCGACGCAGCGGCGCGAGGAACAACTCGCTGCTCACCATTCCCGACATCTTTGCATCGTATCGGGCAAGCGAGGCCGCTGCCTCTTCAAGGGGTCCGAGAAGCACCTCGTAGTCGAGTGAGCCAGGGGGAAAGCCGCCGATGTGATAGGTGACGGCATCCGTAAGATCGTAGATTTTGGTGATCATAGTTGTGCCGATTCTGTCATCAACGGGATTTGACGCCAACCTAGTCACACGAAGATCGCTTGGCAACAGAATATGGCTCCATTCTGACACCAAGGGGCATTGTCGCCAGCGGTCTGCCGCCAAGCAAGATTGGTGACAGAGACTGGCAGGAAAATGGTATCAAAGCATGATCCCTTGTCATTCGCCGCAACGCGTGCGGAGAATAGAGGGTCTAATCTCCGCATGAACGTTACGGTGACCTGTTTCCTGAACGACTGGGTCGGGCTGAGTCCGGCCGCTCCCTTGCATGTCAGGAACCCTCGGATAATTTCCATTCCTGTCCGAAGTCTTGCAACACCAGCTCACGCGCAGGACAACCGGCACATCTGTGCCGCCGCTGCTCCGGCAGTCGCTCGGCCATGATCAGGATGGTGATCAGCACCGCATCGGAATGCTGCGCGAGCCGGATCAGATGCTCCCCGCTCGGCCCGCGTTCGCCAGACAGCCAGTACTTCGCCGTCCGCTCGCTCGCTCCGGTCCAGCGCATCACCGTTTTGATGGCCTGATGCGTCGGTCCCAGTTCGCGCCGCAGGGCATCGGCAATAGCCGTGCGATACGCGGTCTGATCGGCGTCCAGGTGCACAGTTGTGCCCATTTTCGGCACAGATGTGCCCATCTTGATCCGCATCGCGGCGTCCTCCTCCGGTAAACCAGTGGAGAAGACAACACAGCGGCAGATTCCATTTTGCGCCCCAGCCAAAACCCCGGGTCCGACCAGACGGAGACGCCTGCATGAACTGATCTGGAGACGGGAATGGCAGGCAGAGAGCTGCTCACAAGAAAAGAACCGGCGAAGTCCCCGCCAAAGCGACGTGCGGCTGAATATGTCCGCATGTCCACGGACCATCAGAAATATTCGACCGAAAACCAATCGGATGCGATCCGCAAATATGCGGAGGAACGCGGCTTTGAATTGGTGCGCTCCTATGCCGATGCGGGCAAGAGTGGGCTCAGGATCGAGGGTCGCGAGGCGCTGCAGCAGCTGATCCAGGATGTGCAGGACGGCACCGCGGATTTCGAGGTGATCCTTGTCTATGACGTCAGCCGATGGGGCCGTTTTCAGGACGCCGATGAATCCGCCTATTACGAATACATCTGCCGTCGCGCCAACAAGCAGGTCGAGTATTGCGCCGAGCAATTCGAAAATGATGGCGGACCGGTTGCCACGATCGTCAAGAGCGTCAAGCGCGCGATGGCGGGTGAATACAGCCGGGAACTTTCCAACAAGGTCTTCATCGGGCAGTGCCGCCTGATCGAACGCGGCTTCCGTCAGGGCGGCGCGGCGGGTTTTGGCCTTCGCCGGGTCCTGCTTGACGAACGCGGCGAGGTGAAGGCCGAGCTGAAGCGCGGTGAGCACAAGAGCTTGCAGACAGACCGGGTGATCCTGATGCCAGGACCCGACGCTGAGGTGCAGACCGTGCGCTGGATCTACAGCCGGTTCCTCAAGCACGGCCGCTCGGAAAGCGAAATCGCGGCCGAACTGAACGAGCGCGGGATCCTGACCGATCTCGGCCGGACCTGGACCCGCTCCACCGTGCACCAGATCCTGACCAACGAGAAATACATCGGCAACAACGTCTACAACCGGCGCTCCTTCAAACTGAAGCAGAAGCGGGTGGCGAATGGTCCGGAGATGTGGATCCGTTCGGAAGGGGCGTTCGATGCCATCGTCGAGCCGAAACAGTTTCAGAAAGTGCAGGCGATCATAGCCGCCCGGAACCGCCGGTTCTCGGACGACGAGATGTTGGAACGGTTGACGCGGTTGTTCCAGCGCCACGGCTACATATCCGGTCTGGTGATCGACGAGGCCGACGGGATGCCGTCCAGCGGCGCCTATGCCCACCGGTTCGGCAGCCTGATCCGGGCCTATTCCCTCGTTGGCTTCACACCGGACCGGGACTACCACTACATCGAAGTGAACCGCTTGCTGCGGCTGTTCCACGGCGACGAGGTGGAGCGTGTGATCCGCGAGATCACCCGTCTCGGCGGCACCGTGACGCGCAATCCGGCGACCGACCTGCTGACGATCAATGGCGAATTCACCGCCTCCGTCGCTGCCGCCCGCTGCCGCGAAACCTCCACCGGCGGCCTGCGCTGGAAAATCCGTTTCGACACCAGCCTCGTGCCCGACATCACCATCGCCATCCGGATGGACCGAACGAACACCGCCGCGCTCGACTATTACCTGCTGCCCCAATTCGAGATGCGAACAAAACCCCTGGGGCTTGCCGAGGAGAATGGCCTGATGCTGGACGCTTTCCGATTTGAAACGCTTGATTTCTTCTTCGACATGGCCCGCCGCGTTCCGGTTGCCGAGGTGGCACCATGGTGAGCGAAGTCGAGATGCGGGACGAAGTGCAGATCATCCCGATTTCCGCCATCACGGTGGAGAACCCGCGTGAACGCTCGGAAAAGACCTTCCGCGCGCTTGTCGACAGTATCGGCAGGGTCGGGCTGAAAAAGCCGATCACTGTCGCCCGAGTTGATGAAGAGGCGGGAGTCTCCTACCGTCTGGTCTGCGGTCAGGGTCGGATGGAGGCTTATGTCGCCCTTGGGGAAACCCAGATTCCGGCCATCGTCGTGGATGCGAGCGAGCCCGAGCGCCTTCTGCGCAGCGTGATCGAGAATATCGCCCGCCGCCAGCAGCGGCCGCTCGAGCTGTTGCAGGACATCGCCATCCTGCGCGACCGGGGATATTCAGACCATCAGATCGCCGACAAGACGGGGCTTTCCCTCGCCTATGTCCATGAAATCGGCGAGTTGATTGCCAACGGTGAGGAACGACTGCTGATCGCGGTCGAGACCGGGCAGATGCCGCTCAGCGTCGCGCTCTACATCACGCGGGCCGAGGAGAAGGACGTGCAGAAGGCGCTGGAGGCTGCTTATGCCTCCGGTGAACTGCGCGGAAAGAAATTGCTGGAGGCGCGGCGGCTGGTTGAGTTGCGCCAGCGCCACGGCAAACAGCGAGGTGGCGCGCGGAACAAACAGCCACGCGCGCGAATGACTTCTGCCGCGCTGGTCAAAGCCTATCGCGCCGAGGCCGAGCGACAGCAGGACATGGTCCGCAGGGCGCAGTCGACGCGAAGCAGCCTCCTGTTTCTCGATGCGGCATTGCAGTCTCTGCTGAAGGACGAAAACTTTCTAACGCTGCTCCGTGCCGAGGGCCTCGACAGCCTGCCGCGCATCATCATCGACGGGTTGCGGGAGCCAAGAGCATGACACACATGGGGAAAATGCCTCCGCCGAAGAACCCGGGATTCGAGGCGAACCTCCGCACGATCCCGATCGATGCGATCCTGCCGGTCAAGCAGTTGCCAGTCACCGTGACCAAGAGTCAGAAATATGGGCAGATCGCCGCGTCGATCCGCGAGGTCGGGCTGATCGAACCGCCGGTGGTCGCCCGCGCGGCTGGGCAGGACGGATCCTTCATCCTTCTGGATGGCCATGTTCGGCTCCATGTTCTGAAGGAACTGGGCGAGACGACCGTCACCTGCCTGGTGGCGACCGACGACGAATCCTTTACCTACAACAAGCGCATCAGTTGCCTCGCCACGATCCAGGAGCACAAGATGATCCTGCGCGCGGTCGAGCGCGGCGTATCGGAGGCCCGTATCGCTGCAGCCTTGAATGTGAACATCGCGCTGATCCGACAGAAGCGGACCCTGCTGAACGGCATCTGTCCGGAGGCAGCCGAACTGCTGAAGGCCAGGCACTGCCCGATCAACAGCTTCCGGTCCCTGCGGAAGATGAAGCCCCTGCGGCAGATTCAGGCGGCGGAACTGATGATCGCCGCGAACAACTACACTGTGCCCTATGTCGAGGCGATCCTCGCAGCATCTGACGCCACAGACCTAGTTGACCCAACTGCAAAGAAGCCACCTGCAGGCGTAACGCGCGAACAAGCCGAGCGAATGAAGGCCGAGATGGCCAACCTGCAAAAGAACATAAAGCTGATCGAAGGCACCCTTGGACCCGATCACCTTCGGCTGGTGGTGGCCGGTCGCTATGTCGAGCGGCTCCTGAAGAATGACCGTCTCGCCCGCTACCTCGACAAGAACCACGGTGAAATCCTCGGCGAGTTTCGGCAGATCGTCGCGGGCCTGGCGCAGCCAGCGCCCACGACGGAAGCGCGGAGCAGTGAGGCCGATTAGTTCGCCAACTGTCCTTCTATCAACGATGGGGACCCGGACCCGAAAGCGCGGGGACCGCAGGAGACGCCGGACAGTGGGCCGGATCAAGGGCGGCGGTGGGGATGGCGGCGAACCCGCTCGGAGCCTGCCAGGCTGGCTAGAGTTTTCGCCAGCCCAATGGTCGGATTCCGGCCATTGAAAGGGGCAGGCGCATCCGCCGCCGAAGGTGAATGCGCCCGTTTATCATAGCGAAGCCCCTAAATTTCTCGTTCCACCGGAACCCGAATCCTTTGAGGCAGACGGAGTTGCATTCGCGCAGTTGCCTGGAAGAGCTTTCACCTGCACGCCCGCGCTTGATCGCGCAACACGGCGTAGTCGCCCAGCATCCTGACGATGACGGCCCCTTCCGGCAGGGCTTCGACCTCGTCGGCGGCCCGCGCCTGATCGGCTGCCGAACAGTCGACCACGGGCGGACAGGGAGCGCCGACGTCAGAACCGCCCATCGCGCAGGCGCTCAGCCAGAGCATCGCGATCAGGAGGGCGGCGGGCGGCGGCGTCGAGCATCTGGCGGTGGATGGCATCGTTTCTCTCTCGGACTTCAAGCCGTTCGGCCGCGCGCCCGACGCGTTCATCGGCGCGACGCAAGTTGAACAGGAACAGCAGGATCGCTCCGGCGGTGAGGATCAGGCCCAGCGCCTTTCGCACCGGGCCATGAGTCAGGAGCAGGCCAATCATCGCTGGCCTTGCTTCCAGTCGTCGAGCCGGGCGTAGATGGTGACGGCAATGCCGATCAGCGCGATGGCGATCAGGACCCAGCGCAAGGTGTCGAGGTAGGGCACCAGCGGCTGGATTGTGGACTGGGTTTCCGCAAGAACGTCCTGCAGCACCTCCACCCCGGCCGCGCCAACGGTGGCTGCACCCGCCGCACCGCCACCGCGCAGCGTGCGGCTTTCCGATAGGACTTCGCGCGCGGGCGGCAGTTCCGGTGCGAAGGGCACGGGCCGGGGCGGGAACGCATCGCCCCAGGACCGGGCAGGCCCGAGGTCGATGTGCATGAAGCCGGAGCGGGGGTAATAGCCGAAGCCGAGGAAGCCCACGGCCCGTGCCGCCGCCTCGAATGCCACCGGATCATGGTTCGACATGGCGATGTCGAAGGCGGTGGCCTGCATGTGCTTCGAGGCCGGGGCCCCGCCGACAGCGCGGTTGTGCTCGGGGCTGCGATAGGCCGAGCGCACGATCAGCGGCTTGCCCAGCCGGTCGCGCAGGGCCTGTAACTTGTCCATGGCTTCGGTATTGATCTTGATCGCGCCGGTACCGCGGCAGGCAATTTCGGCGGCCGAGAAGTTCGGCCAGCGCTAGGTGCTCTCAGGCACGTCGCGCCAATGGGGGTAGGTTACCTGCATACTTGGGACACAGGGTCTCAGGCAAAGGCCGCCACCGGAGCTTGGGTCACCTTCTATAACCATCGCCGGTCACACACTGCCCATGGCGGGCTGCCCCCCGCCGTGGTCTACTTCAACAGAACCGAAACCGACCGGCAGGCACAGGCAATCGCTTAAATATCCCCGAAAACTGTCAAAAGATCGGGGAGTAGCTCAAAGACATCCGGTCAAACCCGACACTCACGACATGAGCTCTTCAACCCATCGCCGTAAGCTGAGGTAGGTTACGGGGCACGGCACTTGCATAATATCGTTGCAATCATGCCGGCGCGGGCCCCGGAATGACGGACGTTTCAAAAGAACATCACGATCCCCCAATACGCCACGACCACGGCAATCAGGAGGCCGCACGCCAAGGAGCCGAGGTCCTTGGCCTGTTTGGCAGGCTCCGACCACTCCGGAGAAACATGATCTGTGAGAACCTCGATCGCGGTATTCATCGCCTCCATTGCCAGAAGCACGGCCGAAAGGATGCAGAAACCGCCGATGTCGCGAGCGGATGCGCCGGTCGCCAAAAGCGATGCGATCCCAAGGGCGATAATCGCCATCTCATGACGTGCGGCCGTTTCACGGGCCAAACGTCGTGCCCCTGCGAGTGTATATGTCCCTGCGGCGAGGAGGTGGCGAAGGCCGGTCTCGCGGGGGGGGCGGGGTTTCGAAGGGCGTTCGGAACGGACGTTCAGGGTCATGCGCCGGCCCCCTGGCATTGGGCGGTCAGATCAAGCGAAGGGTCGTGGACCTTGGTCGTGATGTCCATCATCCCCAGAACGGTGTGGAACAGGTTGTCCTGACTGGTCGGCGCGGAGGTTTTGGCCTTCACGCAGGCCGTGTCGATCCGCATCGCCGCCGTGTAGGAGGGGGGCAGCCACATCACGAAGGGCACGTGGGTCTGTTCGTCCGGCGCCATGAACCGAGGTGCCGCGTGCAGATACAGCCCGTTTTCTTCCAGACTTTCGCCGTGGTCGGACAAAAACACCACCGCCGGTATCACCCTCGACTGTGCGGCCAGCATGTCGATGGCCTGTGCCAGCACATGATCGGTAAAGAGAATGGAGTTGTCGTAGGCGTTCACGATCTCCTCGGTGGTGCATTTGCGGAAGTTGGTCGTGGTGCAGGCGGGTTGGAATGCGCCGAACCCGTCCGGGTAGCGTTGGTAATAGCCGGGGCCATGGCTGCCGGCCATGTGCAGGACAAGAACGGTGTCTTCGGTCATGGTGTTGGCTGTCTGCTGGATGATCGGAAGCAGGGCGGCATCCGTGCATTCGCCGCTTGCGCAGGCGGCGGGATCGAGGGTGGCCTCGACGGTGTGGGTTTCAATCCGGTCCGCGACATTTTGCGATCCCGTGTTGTTGTCCCACCAGACGGTTTTCACACCGGCATGTTCCAGCACATCCATCAGGTTCTCGGACCCGCGGAACTTGGTTTCGCTGTATTCGCTGCGCGTGAACGGGGAAAACATGCACGGAATGGACACGGCCGTTGCCGTCCCGCAAGAGGTGGTGTCGGTGAAGGCGATCACGTCGCGCTTTGCCAGTTCGGGCGTGGTGTCGCGCGCATATCCGTTCAGGCCGAAGTTCTGCGCGCGGGCCGTTTCACCGGCGAACAGCACCAGAAGCACGGGTTTGTCCGCCCCCTCGATACGTGGACCCTTCGCGGCATCCGTGCCCAGATCCTCGACCACCAGATTTGATGATCGCATCTGCAGCCGGACATACCGCGCCACCGCGCCGATCGACGCACCGGGCTGGTAAGAGCCGAGGATTTCGCGATGTTCGCGAACGGTGGACGCGATGGTGGCGTAGTCGGAATAGATCAGGCCCAAGGTCAGCGTCAGCGTCGCCACGATCCCGGCGGGCCAGCGCCACAGCAACTGCATCCGCCGGGGATGCGCGATCCGGGGCAGAAAGACCAGCATGGCCGGCAGGACCCCCGTCAGCCCCAGATACAGAACGTAATCGCCGGTGATCAGCTGGCGCGATTCCGCGGGCGTGGTCCGCATGATGTTCTGGATCATGTCCCGGTCGATCAGGATGCCGAAGCGGGACTGATAAAAACTTGCGGCCGAGGCCACGAGGATCAGCAGCGCCAGCACGGGCCGCTGCACATAGGGCAACGTGAAGCAAGCGAAGGTGAACAGCGTCAGCCCGAATACCGCAGCCCCGAAGACCAGAGTGTCGCCCGATGTCCCAAGTGCACCGTGAAGCGTTCGCCAGAAGCCTGCGTTGCACAGGATCATGACATAGGCGGCGGTGATCAGGTTCAAAACCCACGGCGACAGAACCGGTCGACGCAAAAGCAGGTTGGGCATGGAAAGGGCCTCGTGGCAGGTGACAGGGTCGGGGCCGTTCCGTGTCGCGCGTTCCCCCCCACGCAGGTATTGGGCTGCGGCGATCACCGGCTTCCTTCGGACCTGCCATGCGACCTGAACCTTGCACGCGCCTTACAGAGCGCGGGCTCATTCCGCTTTTTGGCGAAGGATGACAAGACGATGGTCGCCATGGGGCGTGAGAAGGCGGTGTACCCCTTGGGGATCGGCCCGCCATGGCCGGATGCGTGTTGCCCCGCCTGCCGCTTCTGGTCACCCGAGGCGGGGGGGGCAGGTTTTGGTCAGGCGAAAGCGCGCTTGGGACGTGGTGTCCGATGGCGCATTGGGGGCGATCGCCCGCTTCGTGCTTTCTTCAAGCCGGCCGCCTTGCCGCACAATCCACAAGGCTCATGCTGCTTTGGCGAGCATAGAGTGTCAGGAGGTTCGGCTTTCCGACACGTGAATGGGCTGAAACCTTAGAACCACCGTGGCTTGGCCGGCGGCCATGGCGTAATCCATGTCGATACGTTGCGCCTGGGCAAGTTGCGCCACGATCGCGAGGCCCAATCCCGTTCCTTGCGACATGGCGGATTTGTCGAAGATGGCGTGGCGGAATTGGGCGTCCGGCCCGACCGAGTTCGAAATTCGCAACTCGGGCCCCGGTGCCAGCATCACCCGAATGTTCCCTGTGCCATGGGCCTTGGCGTTGGCCAGAAGATTTCGCAGGATCATCGCCATCGCGTCGGGATCGACCGCGACGGGCATCTGTTCCATCTCGTCGTCTTCGAACACGACCGGAATGCCAGCCTCCGCGATCACCACCCGCGTCACCTGCACCAGATCGCAGGTTCCGGCGCTGATCATTCCGGCTTCGGCCCGCGACAGTTCCAAAAGACGCTCGACCAGACGCCCCATCCGTCCGCACGCTGCCGCAAGCCGGGTGGCCGCATCCGAGTCCGCCAGTCCCGCGGCCATCAGCTGCGCCTGCGCCGAGGCGGCGGCCAGTGGTGTTCGCAATTCATGCGCGGCATTGTTGGCGAACCGCCGTTCCGCGTCGATCCGGGCCCGGATCACGTCCAGATAGGCATTCAGCGCGGTGGGAAGCGAGGCCAGTTCGGTCGGAAGGTCGGGGGCCGTCACCGCAGAGAGGTCCTGCGCGGACCGTTGGCGCAAATCCTCGGCAAAGCGGGTGGCGGGCCGAAGCGCCGATCCCACCGTTCCCCGTATCGCGATCGGGGCCGCCAGCAGCACGGGCAGCATCAGGACGATCAACCACGTCAGGCTCTCGCGCAGTTCGTCCCGGCGCCACATGTTCGTGTGGCCCACTTCGACGACAAGATTGTCGGCGGGATCGCTCAGCCGAAAGACCCGCCATCCGGGGATGTCCTGTCCGCCATCGGCCGGCACAGGGGGCCAGGGGGCGTCGGTGATCGTGGTGCCCGCATCGATGATCCGAATCGCGCTGTCCTCCAGCGCCAGAACCCCAAGATTGTCCGCCCCCTCATACAATGCGAGGGCGAGACGGGCCGATCCGGCCAGACTGTCATCCATCAGTTCGGACATCTCGTGCGATATGACGAAGGCCGCCAGCCCCACCCCCGTCAACCACGCCGCGCAGGCACCCAGAACGACCCGGTGCACCAGCCTTTGTCGCAAGGACCAAGGCCGCGTCACGGGATGAGGTATCCCAGCCCGCGCCGCGTCTCGATCGCGTCCGCACCCAGCTTGCCCCGCAGGCGCGAGACATAGACTTCGACCGCGTTCCCCTCGATCGCGTCGTCGAACGCGTAAAGCCGCTGTTCAAGCACCTGTTTCGACAGCACGCGTCCCCGTGACGACAGCAGGGCGTCGAACAGGGCCCATTCGCGCGATGTGAGCCGGATCTCGGCATCGCCCCTGAAAAGGCGGGCGCCCGCGCGGTCGATCCGCAGCGCACCCAGACGGCTTTCGGGGGCCGGATCCCCCGAGGCGCGGCGGGCATGGGCGCGAAGACGGGCCTCGATCTCGGCCAGATCGTAGGGTTTGACGACGTAATCATCCGCGCCCGCATCCAATCCCGCGATCCGTTCGGATATCTGGTCATGCGCGGTGGCGATGATGACCGGCACGCGGTTTCCGCCCCGCCGCAGATCGCGCAGAAGCGTCAACCCCGATCCGTCGGGCAGCGCGAGATCGAGCAGGATCGTGTCGAACACCGCCACGTCCAGCGCCGCGCGGGCGCCGTCAAGATCGGGCGCGTGATCGACCGCGTGGCCTTGCGCGCGCAGGAAACGAACCAGCGCGTGGGCGATGTCGTCCTCATCCTCAATCAGCAATATGCGCATTCAATTCCCCCCGTCGTCGCGAACATGACTGGCCTTGGGGGGCAGATCAACGGGATTCACCCGGTCGCGCTTTCGTGACCGGATCGGGGCTGTCTGTAAGGTTGCTGCAAGTGGGGGGCTTTAGAGCGGGGGCATGAACCATGCGAAGGGCCCTTTCATGCAAGCACTGCGCCATTCCCCGGACCATACCCTGCGGCTGGACATCCTGCCGCCATCCGATAACGGCTGGCCGGACGCGGCCGGGATGATACGGGCCCATTTCCACCACGTCTATCAGGCCACGATTACGGTCCCCGCCGTCGATCTGGCGGTTGCCCGATCGCCCTCGGGGGTGATCCTCGGGGCGGCGGGCATCCGGGGGGCGGAAAGCGGGTTTTTCTCGCAAGCCTATCTCGACCGCCCCGTGGCCGACATCCTGTCGCAAACCGCGGCCGAACCGGTGCGGAACGACGATATTCTGGAGGTCGTGTCCATGGCCTGTCCACGGGCCATCGCCACCCTGCCGCTGATCGAGGAAATCGCCGCCGAAGCCCGCCGTCGCGCCAAGTCCTGGTGCCTGTTCACCGCCACCACCCCGCTGGCCGCGCTTTTGCGGCGCACCGGCGTGCCGCTGCTGACACTGGCCCCTGCACGGCGCGAATGCCTGCCCGACGCTGCCGCGTGGGGCCGCTACTATGACACGGACCCGTGGGTCTGCGCCCTTCAGGAACGGGGCGATCCGCTCCGCTTCATGCCTCGCTCGTCCCGCATTTCGCACAAGGTGCCCCCCCATGCACCCCATCTTTGACGCCCTGTCCCGCCATGCCCGCACACGGGCCGATGCGACCGCATTCCGCCATGCCGACCGCCGCATCAGCTGGGGGGGCCTGGCGGACGCGATCACCCACGCCGCGAAGGCCTTCGCCGCCGGCCCCCGAACGGTCGGCCTGCATCTGAGCGGCATCGACTATGTCATCGCCGATCTGGCCGCGACCTTGGCGGGATGCCGCGTCGTTCCGGTGCCGGCGTTCTTCTCGGACGGGCAGATCGCGCATCTGCTGGCCGATTCCGGGGCCACGCTGATCGACCGGCTGCCCCGCTCCGATCAGGCGCTGGCGCTGACCTATTCCGGCGGGTCAGAGCGGATCATCTACACCTCGGGCACCACGGGACGGCCCAAGGGGGTGGTGCTTGGGGATCGCCAGTTGACCGCGCAGACGCAGGCGCTGGCTGCCGCCATCGGTGCCGTGGCGGACGACCGCTATCTTTCGGTGCTGCCACAAGCGCAATTGCTGGAACAGATCTGCGGCATCTTCGTGCCGGTGCTGGCAGGTGCGGAAACCGTGATCGCGGCGGAAGGCCAGTCCTGCCTGTTCAGCGGCAACGGCGCGCCGCTTGCGCGATTTGCCGACGCATCCCGCCCGACCGTGACGGTTCTGGCCCCCCGCCAACTGACCCTGTGGGTCGCGGCGCTGCGTCAGGGGGGCCGGGCGCCGGACAGCCTGCGGTATATCGCGGTGGGCGGCGCGCCCGTCGCGCCGGAACTGCTGGGCGAGGCGCGTACCCTCGGCCTGCCCGTGGCCGAGGGATACGGCCTTTCGGAAGCATCATCGGTCGTCGCGATCACCCCCGCGCATGGCACGGGAATGGTGCCGGTGACCGGCGTGGACCTGTGGCTTGAGGATGGAGAGATCGTGGTGGATGGGCCGAACGTCATGGCAGGCTATCTGGGGGCCGCGCCCCATTCGGGGCCGTGGCGGACCGGCGACATGGGGCGGCTGACCGAGGGACGGCTGACGGTGCTGGGGCGGCGGGACGGGATGATCCTGCGCGCGTCGGGGCGCAATATCGCGCCCGAATGGGTCGAGGCGGCCGCCCTGGCCGATCCTGCCATTCCGGCGGCGGCCCTGATCCTGACGCCGGATGACAGGTTGCTTCTGGTGCTGGCCGCCGCGGCCACCCCCGACACGCTGTCCCTTGCGGCGCGGCTGGCCGATCTGCCGGAATATGCCCGGCCCGAAGCGCTGGTCTTTGCCGATCCGCGCCATGCGGGGCTTATCCGCTCCTCGGGGCTGGCCGACCGTCAGGTCGCGGCGCGCATCGCGCAGACGCCCGGCGCACGGACGGTTCCGCTTCCGGCGCTGGCGGTGACGGCATGACCGCGCGCACCGTTCTGATCACCGGGGCTGGCTCCGGCATCGGCCGCGCACTTGCGATCGAGGCCGACCGCCATGGCCACCGCCTCCTTTTGGTCGGTCGCCGGGCCGACGCGCTGGCCGACACGGCGAAGGGGCTGCGGGATGCGCTTGTCCTGCCCGCCGATGTGACCACATCCGACGGGCGCGCCACGATCGCGCGGGTGGTGGCCGACACGGGCCTCGACATCCTTGTCAACAATGCGGGTGTCGTGCCGTCGGGCATGGCGGAGACCGGCGACGATGCCACCATTGCCGCGACGCTGGCGCTGAACGTCGCCGCGCCGATGGCGTTGACCCGCGATCTTCTGGGCGCATTGGAGGTCAGCCGGGGTCAGGTCGTCAATGTCGGCTCGGTGTTCGGCGACATCGCGTTCCCCTACTTCACGCTCTATTCCGCGTCGAAATTCGCGCTTCGCGGCTATTCGGACGCGTTGCGGCGGGAACTGGCCCCCCGCGGGATTGCCGTCACCTATCTTGCGCCGCGCGCCACGCGCACGGATGCGGCGCAAGGGTTCGATGCGCTGATCGGCCCGATGGCCATGACGCTCGACAGCACGGAGACGGTGGCCGCCCATGCATGGCGCGCCATCGCCGCGCGGCGGCGCGAACAGATGCCCGCCTCGCGTGAGCGGCTGTTCGTGGCCCTGCAACGCCTGCGGCCCGCCCTGATCGACCGCGCGCTGATCCGCCTTGTCCGCGATCCGGCGGTCATCGCCGCCGCCCGCAACCACAGTCCTTCCTGAAAGACGAGGGTATCATGACCTACAACATCCTGCGCCATCGCGACCATCCGGGTGGCCTGACCGATCCCGGCCTGCTTGCCGCCATTCGCGACGATCTTGTCCGCGACGGCTGGACCCTGCTGCGCGGGTTCGATCCCGACATGGCCGATTTCTCGGGCGTGGTGACCATGCTGTGCCAGCGCGTCACCTTCGACCCGGCGCGCAACCATACCACCGGCACGACGCAGATGGTGGAGGCGGGCCACGGCCCCATCGGCCTGCATATCGAGAACGGCAACACCCCCCGATGCCCCGATATCGTCACCTTCTTCGCCCAGACGGCCGCGTTCGAGGGGTCGCAGACCACGATCTGCGACGGTCGGGCGGTGTGGGACCGGTTCGACGACGCGCGGCAGGCCCGCTGGTCGCAGCGCATGACGGTGGAGCGTATTCTTCCCGAAGCGATCTGGAAACGGTATCTTGCCAATGAACATCCCGCCATCTCGGACCCGGCGCAGGTGACGATGGATCATGTGCTGCAATTCAAGGCCGCGATCCCGGATCAGGATTTCGACCTGCACGCCGATGGCTCGCTGACCTACCGGATCGTGCTGGACCCGGTGCGAACCTCGGTCTTCGGCGGCGATACGCGGGGCTTTGCCAACGCGGTCCTTGGCCCGTCGCACAACTATCAGCCGCCCCGCTACACCTTCGCGGACGGGACCGAAGTGACATCGACCGAAATCGAGGAGATCCGCGCCATCGCCGAAGGCGTGACCCACGAGATCAACTGGCAGGACGGCGATATCGCCATTCTGGACAATACGCGCGTCATGCATGGCCGACGCGCCATCGCAGACACCAATCGCAATCTTTTCATCGGCATGGGAACACTTTGACATGGCACAGCATATGACCCGCGTTCTTACGCTTCTGACCGCATTGGCCTTGGCCCCTGCCGCAATGGCGGCCCCGGCGGCCAGCGTCCCGGCATCCGGCCAATTGGCCTTCGACGTCATCCGCAACGGCCGTGATATCGGCGACTATGTTGCCACCTTTCATGGGTCGGGCAATGACCTGACCGTGGATATTGCAACCCACGTGTCGGTGAAGCTGCCGGTCATCGGCATCAGCGCCTACCGTTTCAACCAGACCAGCACCGAGACGTGGCGCGGAGGGCGGCTGGCCGCCCTCAATTCGAAAACGGATGACAATGGCACCCCGCATGACATCAAGGTGGGTGCCACGGCGCTTGTCCCCGCAAGCCTTTGGAACGCCGACCTCGTTCACGCCTCTTCCGTTCTCAACACCATCGACGGCAGCACCGATCAGATCTCCGTTCGTAATCTGGGCGCGGAAAACGTCATGACCGGATCGGGCCAGGTTCAGGCCACGCATTACGCGGTGCGCGGCGGTCTGGATCGTGACGTCTGGTATGCGGGAAGCAAACTTGTCCATGTCCGCTTCACCGCGGATGACGGATCGCAGGTCGATTACGTCCTGCGGTGAAGCTTTCAATTGCGCGGCGGGGACATCCGGTGTGACATCGTCCCCGCAGAACCGGAATGTGCCGGCGACTGTCAGTTTCCTGTAAGCCGCGCATGACATCCATGCTTCAGTCACCCTTGGGAGGAACGTCATGACCCATCGCAGCGGATACACCCGCACGCAGATCGCGATTCACTGGGCCATCGCCGCCCTCGTCGTGTTCAACTACATCTACAGCGACGGAATGGGGCGGGCCTTCGATGCGATGATGAGGTCGACTCCGGGCTCTGACACGGGTTTCCAGCCCGCCATCCATGTGTGGGTCGGCATGGCTGTCCTTGCGCTGATCGTGCTGCGGATGATCGTTCGTCTGGGCCAGGGCGCACCCGAGCCCGGCGGCAGCGGGATCCTGCAATCCATGGCGGTCTGGGTTCACCGCGCCCTTTACGCGCTGATGCTGGCGGTTCCGGTCTTCGGCGCGGTCACCTGGTTCGGCCGGATCGGGGCGACCGGCGATTTGCACGCCGTTCTTGCCAATACCTTGCTTATCGTCGCAGGTCTTCATGCGGCGGCCGCCCTCGCACACCAGTTCATTCTGCGCGACGGGCTTTTGATGCGCATGATCCGCCCGAAGGGTTGAGAGGATGACCCCCGAACCCGCCCATGAGGAAGTGCATTACATCAACCGCTCGGGCTGGCTGCGGGCGGCGGTTCTGGGGGCGAATGACGGTATCGTTTCGGTGTCGTCGCTGATCGTCGGCGTCGCGGCGTCTGATCCGGGGCATACGGCCGTCCTGATTGCCGGCGCGGCGGGCCTTGCCGCCGGGGCGATGTCGATGGCCGCCGGAGAGTATGTGTCGGTCAGTTCGCAGTCCGACACGGAAAAGGCCGACATCGCGCGCGAACGCCACGCTCTTGCGACCACACCGATCGCCGAGGAGGCCGAGCTTGCCGCGATCTTCGAAGCGCGCGGCCTGTCCCACGCCACCGCCGCGCTGGTGGCCCGTGAACTGACGGAAAAGGACGCCCTTGGGGCGCATGTTCGCGAGGAACTCGGGCTGTCCGAGATCAATTCGGCCAATCCGCTTCAGGCGGCGTTCACGTCCGGCGTGACGTTTTCCGTCGCGGCGGCGGTTCCGCTGATGGCCGCCTGGCTTGCGCCGCCCACCATGATCTTCGGCGTGGTCATTCCCGTGACACTTGTCAGCTTGGGCGTCCTTGGGACGCTTGGGGCCCATGCGGGCGGTGCGCCGAAACGGCCCGCAGCGGCGCGCGTCATCTTCTGGGGGGCCGCGGCCATGGCGATCACGGCCGCAGTCGGAACGATCTTCGGCGTTCACGCGTGATCGGCCCAGTGTCGAAAGACCGCCAGAAATGACGGAACGGAGGGCATTTGACGCGCGGGATGGGGAGCATCCGGGCTGGGGCCAGGATCTGACGAGTTCACCGGAACGACCTGCTTCGTTTGCCGTGGGGGCGTGAATGATGCGCTTTTACGGCTGATCGGTGCGCAGATGCGTCGTGGACGCGCCAGCCAACCGGGCGGCGATGGGCGTCGTGGTGGCACGTGCGTTTGACTGAGCGAGTGCCGCAGGCGCGAGACCGGCGGTGGGGGCCGGGATTGTCCGCTAATGGCAAGTGTCGCGTCAGCAAGGGCACGTCACTTTGAATTCGGGGGCGGGCCCGCCACGCGGGGCAGGGGCCCGCCCATTTGTCAGGCGGGATAATCGGCGGCGTTCAGCACCCAGCCCGGCTTGGCGTTGAAATCCTCGCGCGGGGGGCAGAAGATGTCCACCAGGCGGTTAAGTCCCTCACCCTTGGCGCGACTGGTGTGGATGACCGGGGGCGGGATCACCAGCACCGACGGGCCCGTAACCTCGATCGCCTTGTCCGCGCGCCAGTCGGCCATGTCAGTCGTCCACGGCCAGCGCAGGTGATGGTCGTAGGCGCCTTCCAGCAGAAGCGAGCACTGCTCGAAATCGTCGTGATGATGAGGCGAGACCGAGGACGGCGCGCGCGGCCCTTCACGCGCGTCCAGCATGTTCACCATGAAGGTCGTGCAGCGGAAGATGCGTCCGAAACGGCCCTTTTCGGGCGGCACGTCCAATGAATAGCTGCGCAGCCTCAACCCCTCGGGCGGTGCGGGCCAGGGGGCGAATTCGGGGATATGGGTCCGGGGCTTTTCATAGGCCGCGGCATTGGCACAGTTCTCGACCATGTCCCTGGACCGGGCGGTGAAAAGCCGGACCAGAACCCCGCCTTCGGGCAGAGTGACGCTGCTGGCTCCGGGAGGCAGGAAGGCGATATGACCGCCCGCCAGTTCGGCCCTGTCTTCCCCTGCGACAAGGATCGAAGGAGCGTCGGGCATCAGCGCGACATATTCGTCGATCTGGTCTTGACGGGTCAGGCTGCCGCCCGGGTTCAATTCGGAATAAGCGACCACGAAATTGTGGCCGCGTATGAACCACGTCCTGCCCTCGGCATCGTCGATCTGCGGCGGCGTGTCGTAGAAGGTCGCAAGCTGCTCTTCGGCCACCAGACCGGTCAGAACTTTGGCGGGGCCTTTCGGGGCGGGGGCAAGCTGCGCCCGCGGGTCGGATTTGTCGTACATGAAAGCCTCTCAGGAGCTGATGTCGAATGCCTTGCGAGTTTCGGCCAGGCTTGCCGCCGCGGCCTTGCGCAAAAGCGTCTGGTCGGACGAGACGATGAAACCGGTCGCGCCCAGCCCCGCCATCGCGGCAGCATCCTCGGGGCCTGCTGCCATCACGCAGATGCCCTTGCCCGCGCTGCGGGCGGCCGCGCAGATCGCCTCGGTCGCGGCGGTGACGGGGGCGGACCCGGCCTTGTCCTGGCCGTAGGCGACGGTCAGATCCCCCCGCCCGATGAACACGCCGTCCAGCCCGTCGACCGCCAGGATATCATCCAACACCTCCAGTGCCGAAGGATCCTCGATCATGGCAAGGACGGTGGCGCGGGCGTCCTGCTCGTCCAGATGGGCGGCAATGGTGCGGCCGCCGAAATCGCCCGCGCGGGTGGTGGAGGAATATCCGCGCGCGCCCGTCCGGTAACGCGCGGCGGCAACGATACGGCGCGCCGTCTCGGCACTGTCGACATGAGGCACCAGCACGCCGTCGCCGCCACAATCCAGCACGGCCTGAATCGCCGCAGGCTCACTCGATGGAACCCGGACAAGGCCGCCGATGCCGTAGGCCCGGCAGGCAAGCAGCATGAGATCGATGCTTTCGCGGTTGAGCGCGCCATGCTCTTCGTCGATGACGACGAAATCATAGCCGAGCGTTCCAATGATTTCGGTCGGCATGGTATGGGCGATCTTCAGGAAGGTGCCGACCATCTTATCGCCCGCAAGGAAGCGTTGCCTGAAATGGGGTGAAGCGTGATGCATGGATCCTCCTGTCCGATGCGGGGCCGCCAGATGCCCATCCGTGCCCGCCCTCCTGATTTACGGCGACCATCCACGTCAGGACCGACGACGCGCAAGGTGGGCTTCATTGTATTCCGCCAAGCGAAATGCTCACGGGGCCGATATTGAGGAGCCGAGCCCTGCAATCCAAGTTGCCGCCACGATGACCACAGGGCAGAACCAGGGTCGAGGAGAGGTCGCACCGGGACCTGCCGAGGGGCGAAGGGGTCAACCGCATGTGCGACCCGACAATATGGAGGAGCTATGACCATGTATACCAAGCTTGCCGTCGCCAGCCTGCTTGCGGGCAGCGCACTGCCCGCGACTGCGCAGGATGCGCAGCTTCCCGCGCGGCTCGCAATGACGACCTATGACGTCGGGTCTTCCGGCTATGCGCAGGCGGTTGCGTTGGGCAAGGCGATCAGCGACGGCTATGGCGTCAGCCTGCGCGTGCTGCCCGCGACGTCCGACGTCGCACGACTGCTGCCGATCCGGCAGGGGCGCGTCGATTTCGCCCTCATCGGGTCCGAAGCCTACAATGCCTTCGAGGGGACCGAGGCGTTCGCCGAACCCGAGATGGGACCGCAGAACATCGCCCTTCTGGCGGGCGCCAATTCCTCCAACTGCTTCACCCTGGCCTTGCAGGGCGATACCGTGGTCAGCACGGCTGCGGACCTGCGGGGCAAGCGCGTGGGCTGGGTGGTCAGTTCGCCCGCACTTCAGGCCAATGTCGCCGCCTTTCTCGCCTTTGGCGGGCTGACTTGGGACGATGTGAAAAAGGTGGAGGTTGCCAGCTTCGGCGCGTCGTGGGACGCCTTTCTGAACGGGCAGGTCGATGCGATCACCTCGCTGACGACCACGACCTTTGCCACCCAAGCGGCGGCGTCCCCCGTGGGGCTTTCCTGGCTGGACCTGCCCGAAGCCGATACGGCAGGTTGGGACCGGCTGCGCGAGGAGAAACCGCAATTCTCGCCGCGCAAGGCGACGGTCGGTCCCGGCCTGTCCGAAGATCATCCCGTGGAATGTGCAGGCTTTCCCTATCCGGTGATCGTGACCTATGCCGACAAGGACGAGGACGTCGTCTATAACGCGACGAAAGCGTTACAGGAACAGTTCGACGCCTATGCCGACGCCGAAAGTGGTCTGCGCGGGTTTGCGGGCGATCTTCAAGACTTCGAATGGGTCGTGCCCTATCATCCCGGCGCGGTGCGTTACTGGAAAGAGGCCGGGTTGTGGAGCGATGAGGCCGAGGCGCACAATCAGGCCCTGATCGCACGACATGACATCCTGAGCGCGGCTTGGGACGCAATTCCCGAGGATGCCCGTTCGGAAGAATGGCCCGCCGCGCGTGAAAAAGCCTTGGCCGAAGCTGGCAACTGACATTACGGCCCCGTCGGACCCTGCGTTGCAGGGTGCGAAGGCCCCGCTTGCCGTATCGGCAGGCGGGGTTTTTTTATGTCGGTGGTGGGCCCACCGGCAGGACATGTATGGATCCGGGCGCGGGGGATCCCCCCAACGAAAAGGCCCGACGCGTTTCCGCGTCGGGCCGGGGCAGGTGTCCGGTCTGGGTCGGCGCTGTAATCATGCGCCGGCCATTGGTCGTTCAGGACTGTTGAACCGGGGTCGGACGGCGGTTCTGCCAGAAGGCGAAGGCAAGGATCGGAATTGCGATCAGCAGGGCCAGGCCGACCAGGTCCAGATCGCTCCAACCCGGCACGATGCTGGCCGGAAGGGCAATCAGAATGGCTGCGGAGAACAACAGGAAACGCAGCGGGAAGGCATAGGCGCGACGAAGGAAAAGCCCGCCCACGATCGGCACATACCCTTGCACCGCACAGGCGAACAGCGCCGTCCCGGCAAATGCGAGCGTTGTGGAGATGATGATCTGGGACACGGTCCCCTCGAGCACCAGCGCGGGTTGGAACGCGAAGAAGAAGGGGATGAAGTAGATCACCGAACCGATGCGCATTGCCTCAAATCCGGTCTGCATCGGCGGCGTGCGTGCGATCGAAGCGGCTGCGAAAGCGCCCAACGCCACAGGGGGAGTGATGAAGGACAGCATCCCCCAATAGAAGATGAACATGTGCACGGCCATGGGATTCAGCCCCACCTCGATCAGCGCCGGTGCCAGCAGGATCGCAAGGAAGATGTAGGCCGCCGTCGAGGTCATGCCGACGCCAAGGATCAGGCCGGTCAGCGCGCCCATCACCAGCAGGAAGATCGCCGAGCCATCCGCGATGCGCAAAAGGTCGTTGACCAGCGTTGCGGCAACCCCCGTCATGGACAGCGCCCCGACGATCATGCCCACGGCCGCCAGGATCGCGACCAGATTGGCGAAGAGCGAGCCCAGGCTGTCGATGAATGCGCCCACTTCCTTCCAACCCCACCGATGTTTCTTCGACAGAAGTTGGTTCAGGACGATCAGCAGCGGCGTCGCGTAGTAAGGGGCCAGCGCCTCGCGCCGCATCACCAGCAGCATGAAGATCAGCAGGGCGAAGACGAAGATGTAATACCAGCCCTCCTTGAAGGTTTCCCGGACGGAGGGCAGTTCTTCGGCCGGCAGGCCCTTGATGTTCTCACGCGCGGCCATGGCGTCGATCTGCACGAACAGGCCGAAGAAATAGAGCGCCGATGGGATGATCGCCGCCAAGGCAACGGTGCCGTAGGGCACGTTCATGAAGCTGGCCATGACGAAGGCCGTGGCCCCCATCACCGGCGGCATCAACGTCCCGCCGGTGGAGGCACAGGTTTCGACCCCGGCGGCAAATGTGCCGCGGATGCCCACGCGGCGCATGGCGGGAATGGTCATGACTCCGGTGGTGAGCACGTTGGTGATGACACTTCCGCTCATCGACCCCATGAGGCCGGAGGAGAAGATCGCCACCTTCGCCGGCCCCCCGCGCACCTTCCCGAGAAGGGCGAAGGAGAGGTTCATGAAGAATGCGCCTGCCCCCGTTTGCTGCAAGGCGGCCCCGAAGACAATGAAACCGATGATCAGGCTTGCGAAGGTCCGCAGGGGAATCCCCAGAATGCTTTCCGAACCCATCGCGTGATAGGCGGCGGTATAGGACGGGGGCGAGGGGAAGCCCGAGATCGCCGAAGGAAGATATTCGGTATAGAGCGGATAAAGCGACATCAGGCCGACGATGATCGCCAATGGCAGCCCGCCCGCACGTCGCCCGGCCTCAAGAACCAGGATCCAAAGCGCGTAGGAGAACCACACCGCAGTTTCAGGGGGGGCCATTTCCCAGCCGCGCAAACTTATGTTCATCGCGTTGGCAAAGAAATATGCGCAGACGACAAGTGCGCCCGAGGCAAAGAGCCAGTCATACCACGGGGTGCGTGTGCCACCGGTCCCCCCGGATGCCGGAAAGATAAGGAACGCGATCCCGAGGGAAAGGGCCAGAATTGCGTAATAGAACCGCAGATCCACCAGCGTATAGCCGACCAGAAGCTGCAGGTTGAATGTCTGGTTGACCGCCAGAGCAAGGATGGTCACCGTTGCGATGCGCACCAGCCATTTTCCGGGCCCGCTCAGCGTGCGCAGGCTGGATTCACCGATGTCCGTATCGTCGGACGCGCGGCTATTGTCGTTCGTTCTTTCCATGTTCTCCTCCCGCTGCCTCTTCAATCCCTCCCCCCTCGAATGTTATGTCAGTGGAATGTCCACCAGCCGCGACGGGTTGTCCCGCACCAGCTGACGCACCTCGTCATCCGTGAAGCCGAGGGCGAGACAAAGCGCAATAGCCTGCCGCATTCCCTCAACCGGGGACGGGTTGTCCACCTGTCCCAGATCCGACCCGATCGAGCTGTGCTCGACCCCGGCGGCACGGATGTCGGCGGCCAGATCCTCGGGCTCGAAAACGTTGAAGCGGCTGTCGATATACAGGCAGGCCGACTGTTCGATCAGCGCACCGTAGGTCTGCGCGATCTCGCGGATGTCGTCATGGGTGAAGTGCAACCCATACATCGGGTGATTGACGATGAGCCGTTTGACACCGCGCGCCTTGGCTTCTTCGAACAGCTTCCAGATTTCCCACACATGCAGGTGCCCCGAGGAAAGAATCGCGTCGAACTGCGCGATGCTGTCCAGAATCTCCTTCACGGAATCCTTGATGTTTCCGTCTTCATCCAGAACCGTCAGCAGCTTTGGTGCGCGCAGCTGCACGGTGGCGGCCAGCCGCGACTTGCGGAAATTGGTTCGGATGTGATTGGCCGAATGGGCCGTCGGCATCCAGATGATTTTGGCACCGTGCTTGAGGATTGAGTCTACCACGGCAGGGTTGAACCCGCCGGTGGAGTTGTTCAGGACCAGGCCGCCGAACATCGACACGCCCAGATCCCCCATCATCCGTTCCATGATGGGAATGATGGGCGAGACGGAATAATGGTGATCCTTGAACAGGATGCCCTTCATGCCGGCTGCGGCGGCCTGTTCGACCGCCTGAAAGTGGTCCACTTGTCGTGCCATGATCGACGGGCCGGAATGGACATGCAAATCCACCGCGCCCTGCATGAGCGCATCGACCCGCGCCCCGTCAATTCCGTCGATCATCTCGCGCACTCGGGCGCGTCGTGTTTTCGTGCTCATGACATCCCTGTCGGTTTATCTGTTCAGGTTCTTCGCGTGTTGAAGTGCACCTTCTTCGTCCGCAGGGCGGGTCATCTCAACCAATCGCGGTGGGCGTTTCACCAAGCGAAATGGGTGGCCTGGAGGATGTTGCCGACTCCGGTGGCGCGGCATGTAGTGTCACAGAAGCCTATGGCGGCGGCGCGGGATCGACCTGTGCCGCCCCGCAACCCACGGGCCGGGACGGCCCGGATCATCAACGAAAAGGAAAAGGCGTGCGGCGATTTTTTGAGGACTTCACCATCGGCGAAACCTGGGAAAGCCGGGAAATCGAGTTGAGCCAGGACGACATCATTCGCTATGCGCGGGAAAACGACCCCCAGCCGATGCATACCGACCCCGAGGCGGCGTCGGCCGGGCGATTTGGCGGAGTGATCGCCAGCGGCTGGCAGATCGCCGCCCTTTCGATGCGGGTATTCGTTGAGGCGGGAGGATACGGCAAGACCCCGATGGTTGGAATGGGTATTGACGAGTTGCGTTGGCGGCGGCCCGTAAGGCCCGGAGATCGCCTGAAGGTGACGCGGGAGGTCATCTCCACCGAGCCACACCAGAAACGGCCCGAATTCGGCGTCGTGCGCACGAAGGTCACGGTCACGAACCAGGACAATGACGTGGTGATGACGCTGATCTCGCTTGGACAGGTGCCTGTCCGTCCGACCGGGGAGGCGGACGACCAATAGGCGTAAAAGGGGGGGCGCTTTGCCCCCCGTAGTTGCGACCAGCCGGATCACGACGGTGACGCGAGAACGGCCTGACCTTCGGATAGCCGACCTTGGGGCAGGAGCCATCGGTGGGCCGCACCAGGCCTTACGCCAAGGGGGTATCGCCACCCCTGATCGTGGCAACGCCGGCCCGCGGTGGCCCGGCGTTGGCGTGCAGGCACGAATGCCGATGCTCAGGCGGGGGGAGCGTCGGCGCGTGAATCGGCGGTCCAATATGGCTTGCGCAAATCCTGTTTGAGAAGTTTGCCGGCGTTGTTGCGCGGCAAATCCTCGCGGATCTCGATCGCCGACAGGCGCTGCATTCGCCCGACTTGACTGTTCGTCCATTTCAGCACTTGCTGCGGGTCCAGCCGTGCTCCCTTGCGACCCACGACCAGACCCAGAGGCGTTTCCCCCCAGGCCGCGCTCGGGATGCCGATCACGGCAGCTTCGGCGATATCGGGATGCCCCAGCAGCTTCTCCTCAAGGTCCGAAGCGTAGATGTTGAACCCGCCCGAGATGATCATGTCCTTCTTGCGATCCAGCAGCACCAGGAAGCCGTCATCGTCGAACATCCCGATATCTCCGGTGCGATGATAGACCGTGCCGTCGGCATCCGTCCAATAGATCGCGCGGTTCGCCTCTTCGTTGCGGAAATAACCTGACATCATCGTCACCGCACGGCCGATAATCTCGCCCCGCTGGCCGGGGGGCTGATCGCGCCCCTCCTCGTCGATGACGCGGATCTCATTGCCCGCGGCGGGGCGGCCGACGGTGTGGGCCTTTTCGGGAAAGGCCGACAGATCGAGGATGCAGGTGCAGCCTCCTTCGGTCAGGCCATAGACCTCGAGGAAGCGACCCGGCCACTTGTCCAGAATCTCGCGCTTGTCGGCGGCGGGCAGGGGCGCGCCAGTGCTCTGCTTGAGCTTGAAGCTGGACAGATCGCGCGAGGCGAAACCGGGCACCGCCAGGATGCGCCGATACTGGACGGGCACCAGCATGGTGTGGGTCACGCCCTCACGCTCGGCCAGGTCCAGATAACCTTCGGCGTCGAACTTGGGCATCAGGATGACGCGGGATCCGTGGAACAGCGCCGCCAGCATCGGCATCAACGTCGTGTTGGAATAAAGCGGGGTCGCCAGGAGGAGGGTGCTGCCAGCGTCCATGCCGAACAGCGCCCGCGCGGCCTGCCGCCAGCGCATGGTATGGGAATGCACGATCCCCTTCGCCTTGCCGGTCGTCCCCGAGCTGTAGATGATGTTGAAGGGCGCATCGCCGGTGGGCACCACCGCGTCCTGCAGCGGTTTGCCCCGGTTTGTGAATGCTGTCGGGATGCCGTTGGGGCCGATCACCACGACCTCGCCCGGATGGCCGTCCGTCAGCAAAGACTGATATCCGTCCTGCACGAAGATCAGGTCCGGCTCGCAGTCCTGCAGCATGGTCGTCAGCGCGTCGGGATGGGCCGAGACCGGCAGCGGAACGGCACACGCGCCCGCCGCCACGACGGCCAGATATGCGGCCACCAGCCCGGCATCGGCGCTGCCCAAAAGGGCGACGCGTCGGTCGGGCCCGCCGCCGGTCGCGGCGATGGCACCCGCGGTCTCCAGCACCTGCCATCGTAGTTGGCCCCAGCTGAGGGTCTGCGACCCGCAGATGATCGCCGTGGCGTCCGGTGTGGTCAGCCCATGGCGTAGGAGGGTTTCAAGTGTCCGGCCGTCATCGGTATCCGTATTCGTCATTGCGACCTCCGTCAGGTGTTCTCAAGAAGCAGGATGTGCCGTGCCACGACGGCGGGCGACTCCGTGCCCTCGACCTCGATCGTCGCGTCGCAGACCAGCCGTGTGCCGCGGGCATGGGGTGCGGCTTCCACCACGCTCAGCGCCAGCCGGACGCGGCTGCCGACCTGAACGGGGGCGATGAAGCGGATCTTGTCATAGCCGTAGTTCAGGCCCCGACCCCGCTTGCGGATGGCATAAATCTCGCGCTGAAGGCGCGGCATCAGCGCGACCATATGCAGCCCATGCGCGATCGTCTTGCCGCCCGGCATATCGCGGCTGGCCCGCTCGGTGTCGATATGAATCCAGTGATCGTCGCCGGTCAGGCCCGCGAAGGCGTCGATCGCCGCCTGGTCGATCAGCATCCAGTCCGAATGGCCGATCCGCTGGCCTGCATGGGCCGCCATGTCGGCGGGCTGTTCAACCGTGATCATTGCGAAATATTCCTTTCCTGCGGGCGGGGTCGCTGTTCGGCCCGGGCGGGGTCCACCGCCAGCACGACCTTGCCGATCTGGTCATTTCGGTCCAGCACCTCATGCGCGGACCGGACATCGTCGAAATCGAAGACCTGATGGATGCGGGTGACGATCCGTCCATCCTCCAAGAGCGGCCAGACCTGATCGACCAAGGCCGATGCGATGCGGCCCTTGTAGTCGGACGGTCGGGGCCGCAGCGTCGATCCGGTCAGCGTCAGGCGCCGCCGCACGATGGCGCGGATATTGACCTCGGCCGTGGGGCCCAGATGGCTGGCGATGAAAACGAGACGTCCGTCAGGCTTCAGTAGGTTAAGCTGCCGCTGCGTGTAATCCCCGGCTTGCGCGTCCAGAACCACATCGACGCCTTCGCCATCCGTGCTGTGGCGGACCTGGTCGTCCCACGGCCCCTTGTAGCTGACCGCGGTATGCGCGCCGATCTCTCGGCAGACCTGCAGCTTTTCCTCGGTTCCGGCGGTCGCGATGACCGTCGCGCCGCTCAGCTGCCGCGCTATCTGGATTCCCGCCATTCCCACACCGGACGTGCCGCCCTGGATCAGGACGGTCTCGCCCTTGGACAGGCGACCAAGCCAGATGAGGTTGTTCCACGCTGTGAAATAGGCCTCGGGGATAGAGGCCGCCTGAATGAAGCTGAAGCCGCGCGGGATCGGCATGCACTGGACCGCGGGAACGCAGCAGAACTCGGCATAGCCGCCGCCGTTCACAAGGGCGCAGACCGGATCGCCGACGGCAAGGCCCTCGACATCGGGGCCGATCTCCTCGACATAGCCCGCGACATCGAGGCCGAGGATGGGCGACGCCTCGGGCGGGGGCGGATAGAGCCCCCGGCGCTGCTGCACATCGGGGCGGTTCACACCGGCGGCGATGACGCGGATCGACACCTCGCCGCGCTTGTGCACCGGGCGTGGCGCTTTTGCAATGTGCAGAACCTCGGGTCCGCCCGTGCCTTGGGTCTCGACCAGACGCATGTGTTTGATTTCCATAGTTCCTCTTCCCATCACGCGGCGGTTTCAGGTTCCTCCCTGCCACGGGCTGCGATCGAATGGGCGGCACCTCGTCCACGACCTTTGCCCGCGTTACCGCGTCGTCTCCTTCGTCGCCAAGACCCTAGGAGTTGACGCCGATCCTGCACAAACTAAGCTCGGAGGCATTCCGTATGGCGAAACGCGCGGTGCGGTGACGGAGGGGGCGGGAAATGTCGATCAGGTCCATCGAGCGGGCGATGACGGTGCTGCAGGAGATGAACATGCAGCCCTATACGACCGTGCGGCATCTGCACGCGCGCACGGGCCTTCCCAAGCCGACGATCGTTCGGATCTTGCAGACGCTGGAACATGCGGGCTTTGTCGAAAACGATACCCGGATCGGTGGCTATCAGCTCAGCGCGCTCGTCTCCTCGCTCAGTTCGGGCTACCACAAGGAGCCGATGGTGGTGGAGGCGGGGCGGCCTTGGGCCATCGCCGTGACGCGCAAGTATCAATGGCCCGTATCCATTTCGCTGCTGGACCGCGATGCGGTCGTGGTGCGATTCAGCACGGTGCCCGACAGCTCGGTCTCGCCCTTCCACAAGACGGTGAACATGCGGCTGCCGCTGCTGACGCGGGGGATGGGGTTGGCCTATCTGGCCTTCACGCCGCCCGAGGAATGCGATCTCATCGTCAACATGCTGCGCAACTCGGACGATCCGGAGGACCGGCTGGCCCAGAGCCCCGAGGCCGTCGCGCGCTTGATCTCGGTGACGCGCGAACAGGGATTCGCGGTCCGATCGCCGGAGGCGCAGCCGCGCAATTCCAACACGATTGCCGTACCCATCTACAACGAACATGGGCGTGTGGTCGCGAGCCTCGGGCTGACTTACTTCATCTCGGCCTTTCCGTCGCTGCGCAGCGCCTGCGAGACGTATGGGCCGGTGCTGAAGGATGCCTCGAGAGAGATCACCAAGGATCTGACGCGCCTGAACCGGACCACCGCGGGCTGATACGGCGCGGGTGTCTGTTTGGGTGCCTGGATATTCATTGACCAGACCCGGTTGGAATTGAGCGGGGCAGGCCATGGCAGATGCGGGTGGCGAAAAAACCTTTGGAATAGGCCTTGAGCGGGCGCGGGCGGACGAATGCGAGCGGTCAGGTATCAGTCGCTGACAAATGCCATTTCATCTGGCGAAACGACCGGTTTTCCATGATCGCGGCAAGGAAAGTGGCGGATAAGCTGAACCTGACCTTGCCGACATAGGGTTGGAGTTGCGCCGGCCGAGAGGACGTCCGGGCGGGGGAGGCGTCTGAAAGCATTCGCAACAGGAAGGATTTCCGCATCAGGACCGGGGATGTTCCTCCGATCATGGCCGGTCGTTGGGCGCCCTGCCTGCGGACCTTTCTCGATATGTGCGGACTTTCCCGGGCCGAATTCCGGCAGACGACAGCTGGTCCGGCTTTGCCTCTTTCGCAACGACCCGAAGTGGCGTCGCGCGGGATCGACGTCGCGGCCGATGTCGCAAGGGCGACATGTGATAGTTCTGGGAGGAACCACGATGACTGCGAGACGAACATTCAGCCTTGCCGCCGCCACGCTGTTGACCGCTGTGCCCGCGACGGCGCTGCGCGCACAGGAGGTGGTGCTGCCGAAGACCTTGGCCGTCACATCCTACGATGTGGGTGCGGCGTCCTATAACCAGGCCGTCGCCTTGGGCACGGCGCTGGGCAATGCCTATGACACGTCGCTTCGCGTATTGCCCGCGACGTCGGACGTTGCGCGGTTGATTCCTGTTCGTCAGGGGCGGGTGCAGTTCGGTATTGTCGGTTCGGAATCGTTCAACGCGGCGGAGGGCACCGAGGCTTTCTCTGCGCCCGAAATCGGCCCGCAGCCTTTGCGAATGCTTGTCGGATCGAATTCGGACAATTGCTTTACCATGGCGTTGCGCGGTGATGCGGGGATCGAATCTGTTGCAGACCTGCGCGGCAAACGCGTTGCGTCCGTCGTGGGCGCACCCGCGCTGCAGAGCAATGTCGCCGGGTTTCTGGCGTTCGGCGGATTGAGTTGGGAGGACGTGGTTCCCGTCGAGGTGGCCAGCTTCGGCGCATCGTGGGAGGCGCTGATCAACGATCAGGTGGATGCGATCACCACGATCACGACCACCGGACTGGCGCAGCAGGCCGCATCCTCGCCCTCCGGTCTGAAATGGCTGCCGCTTCCGGCGTGGGACACCGAGGGCTGGGCGCGTCTTCAGGCGATCAAGCCCCAATTCTCGCCCCGCAATGGAACTCTCGGGCCGAACCTGTCGGTTGAACATCCCGTGGCCTGCGCTGGCTTCCCCTTTCCGGTGGTCGTCGCTTATCCTGAACAGGATGCCGATCTTGCCTATAACCTGACCAAGGCGATCAACGAGCAATTCGACAACTACGTCAAGATCGAGCCTGCTATGGTCGGATGGGCTCCGGACCGGCAGGATTTCCAATGGGTTCTGCCCTATCATGAGGGGGCGATCCGGTACTGGAAGGAAGTGGGCCTTTGGACGGACGAGGCGCAGGCGAACAATGACATGTTGGTCCAGCGCCAGGATCTGCTTTCATCGGTATGGGACGAGGTTGCGGACGTTCCGGCATTGGAGAAGACCGCCCGTTGGCTGGACATGCGCCGTGACGCTTTGCAAGACGCGGGGTTGCCGGTTTACGAGTGAGTTCGCTGGATTGTCTGGCACCTGACATCCTTGGCATGGCCCGCGGAGCGAAATCTCTGCGGGTTCTGGTTTGGTGGTGCGCGCGGACCCGCTTGAGGGCGGTGAATCGGCGTTATTCGGGCGATTTTTTGATCCCCGTGTTCGGGCCACCGGCCACAGCCGCAGGGCCCCCGGACGAATCCAGCGGGCACGGGTCAGTGGTTGTGGCGCGGCAGGGTGCCTGAGATGCGTTCGAACTCCTCGGCGCCATTGATGGTTGCGCCCTCGCTCAGTTGGGTGACGGTGGCGCGATACAGCTTTTGCCAGGGTGTCGCGGAGGCGGGAACGGGGGGCAGCCCGTCGGCGCGACGCCGCTCGATCTCCTCGGGAGGGACGAGCATGTCGCACCGGCCTGCGGTCAGGTCGATGCGGATGGTGTCGCCCGTCCGCAGCCAGGCCAACCCGCCCCCCGCAGCGCTTTCGGGCGCGGCGTTCAGGATCGACGGGCTGTCGGCCGTGCCCGATTGCCGCCCGTCGCCCAAAGTCGGCAGGCTGCGGATGCCCCGCTGGATAAGGCGATCCGGCGGCTGCATGTTCACCACCTCGGCCGCGCCCGGCCAGCCAAGCGGCCCTGCGCCCCGGATCACGAGGATGGAGCGTTCGTCGATCGGAAGATCCGGGTCGTTGATGCGTGCCTGGTAATCGGCGGATCCGTCGAAGACGAAGGCCGTCACCTCGAACACCCCTTCGCGCCCCGGTTCGGAAAGGTAGCGGTCGTGGAATTCCTTCGAGATGGCGCTGGTCTTCATGATCGCAAAATCGAACATGTTTCCGCGCAGCACAAGAAACCCCGCACGTTCCATCATCGGCGCGTCATAGGGTTTGATGACGTCGCGGTCCGTGCTTTCGCGGCCTTGCAGGTTTTCGGCCATGGTCCGGCCCGTCACGGTGGCGCAATCCCCATCCAGTCGCCCTGCCTGCAACAGTTCCCACATGATGGCCGGCACACCGCCCGCGCGGTGGAACTTCTCGCCCAGATATTTTCCCGCAGGCTGGACGTTGGCCAGAAGCGGCACATCGTAACCGTGCAGCTGCCAGTCGGTCGGATCAAGTCGAACGCCCGCGTGGAGCGCCATCGCCATCAGGTGCGGCTGCGCGTTCGTGGAGCCCCCCAAGGCGGAGTTCACACGGATCGCGTTCAGGAAGGCCGCGCGCGTCAGGATGTGCGAGGGGCGGATATCCTGCTGCACCAGTTCCACCGCGCGGCGTCCGGTGCGATAGGCGATCTGCCCGCGTTCGCGATATGCGGCAGGGATTGCGGCGCATCCCGTCAACGACATGCCAAGCGCTTCGGCGATGGCGTTCATGGTGGAGGCTGTGCCCATCGTGTTGCAATGTCCGATGGAGGGGGCCGAATCCAGCGCGGTCTGCAGGAACTCGTCGCGCGTGATCTCACCCGCCGCGTATTTCCGGCGCGATTGCCAGATCACCGTGCCCGATCCGACCAGATGCCCTTCGTGCCACCCATCCAGCATCGGCCCGCCGGACAGCACGATGGCGGGAAGGTCCACCGTCGCCGCCGCCATCAGGGCGGATGGGGTGGTCTTGTCGCAGCCCGTGGTCAGGACCACCCCGTCGAAGGGATAGCCGTAAAGCAGCTCCACCAGGCCAAGATAGGCGAGGTTGCGGTCGAGCGCGGCGGTGGGGCGCTTGCAGTTTTCGAACAAGGGGTGGGAGGGGAATTCGATCGGAATGCCGCCCGCGTCGCGAATGCCGTCGCGGACCCGTTTGGCAAGGTCCAGATGATGGCGGTTGCAGGGGTTCAGGTCGCTGCCCGACTGGGCGATGCCGATGATCGGCTTGCCGGAGCGCAGTTCTTCGGGCGTGGTGCCGTAGTTCATGAACCGCTCCAGATACAGGGCGGTCATGTCGGCATGGTCGGGATTGTCGAACCAGTCTTGCGAGCGGAGGCGGCGGGATGTCATGGCAGGTCCTTGTTCAGCGATTCGAGGTGCAGCAGCAGGCCGCTGTGATCGGTGTCGGCATGGCCTGCCGCCACGAAGTCGGCAAAGGCCGCATGGACCGTTTCGGTCAGCGGCAGGGTCAGGCCGGCGGCCATTTCGGCCACGGCGTCGAGGTCCTTCAGGTGCAGCCGCGACGGGCCGCCCGGCGTGAAATCCCGCGCGATCATGCGCGCGCCATGCAGGTCGAGGATGCGGCTTTCCGCGAATCCGCCGCGAATGGCGTCGCGGAATTTCGCGCGGTCGGCGCCGCCGGCGGTCACAAGGATCATCGCCTCGGCCACGGCGCCGATGGTGATGGCGACGATCTGCTGGTTTGCCAGTTTGCAGACCTGCCCCGCGCCTGATGGGCCGACATGGGTCAACCGCCCCAAAGGGGCGAGGACGGGGGCGATGCGGGCGATCACCGCGTCTTCCCCGCCCGCCATGAGGGCGAGGGTTCCCGCCTCGGCCCCCGCGACGCCGCCGGACACGGGGCAGTCGACATGGTCGATGCCGATCGCCGCCAGACGGTGCGCATGGTCGCGCGCCATGTGCGGCGCGATTGAGGAAGTGTCGACAACCACCGCGCCGGGCATCATGGCGGGGGCTGCGGCGAACAGGACCTCGGCCACCGCAGGGCCATCGGACAGCATGATGAAGACGATCTCCGCCCCCGAGACCGCCTGGGCGGGGCTTGCCGCCACGGGAACCCCGAGGGTAGCGGCCTTTGCGGCGGATCGGTTCCAGACGGTCAGCTCGTGCCCCGCCGCCGCCAGCCGCCGCGCCATCGGGGCCCCCATCAACCCCGTGCCGAGAAAGGCGATGCGGGTCATGTCAATTCATCCTCGATATGGGCGCGGATGATGGCATCGAAACTGTCTTCGGCGGTGAACCCGAGGGCGCGGGCGCGCGTCGCCTCGAACCCCGCGGCCCAGCCTTCGCACATCCGGGTGATGACGGGGTCGGGGCGGCGTTCGATCAGGGCTGCGGCGGCGTCGCCCGCCACGCGGCGCAGCGCCTCGATCTGGTCGGCCACCGTGGCGCTGAGGCCGGGCATCGACAGGTTGCGCCGCGCCCCGAGCGGGGCGAGATCCATCGTGGCCGCGCGCAGAAGGAACCCCACGGCGGATCGGGGCGAGGTGTGCCAGTGGCGGATGGTGTCGGGCACCGGCAGGATCGCGGGTTTGCCGATCAGCGGTTCCCGCAGGATGCCGGAGAAGAAGCCCGAGGCCGCCTTGTTTGGCGCGCCGGGGCGGATGCAGATCGTGGGCAGACGAATCCCGATGCCGTCCAGAAACCCGTGTCGCGAATAATCCGCGAGCAGCAATTCGCAGATCGCCTTTTGTGTCCCGTAACTGGTCAACGGGGTGGTGTGGAAATCGTCGGGGATCGGGAAGGGCAGGGGCGCGCCCACCACCGCGATGGAGGAGGCGAAGACCACGCGGGGGACATAGCCATGTACCTGACGGATCGCATCGAACAGCGCCCGCGTGCCGTCGAGATTGATGCGGTAGCCCTTCTCGACATCCGCCTCCGCCTCGCCCGAGACGATTGCGGCGAGGTGGAAGATCACGTCGGGTCGTCTTTCGATCAGGCGGGCGGCGGTGCCGGGGGCGGACAGGTCGGCGGTCACGGCGATCGCCCCTTCGGGAGCGGCGGGCGGAACCGCGTCGGCCAAGGTCAGCGTGTCGATCGTCGTGCCGCCCAGCGTTCCGTCGCGCAGCAGGCGTTGGGTCAGCTTCGTGCCCAACATGCCGGCCGCGCCGATGATCAGGATGTTCATGGCCCCCCATATCCCCCATGGCAATTCGCTGAACTACGGTAGTATGATTGTCTGACGACCTGCAAACAATAAGATTGGTCAACGACAAGATTGGGATATGCGGATGACGGAGCGTCTGGCGACACGGCTTACGATACTGCTTGGGGATGACCTTGTCCTGACGGGGGCGGGGATCGCCCCTTATTGCCGCGATTGGCATGGGGATGTGCAAAGCGACGCGGTCGCGGTGCTGCGGCCACGGTCCACCGCCGAGGTGGCGGCCTGTATGCGGGCGGCGGCGGCCCTTGGTCTTGGCGTTGTGCCGCAGGGGGGGAACACGGGGTTGGTGATGGGGGCCATTCCCGACGCCCCCGCCGCGCAAGTGGTGTTGAGCCTGGAACGGATGACCCGCATCCGCGCTTTGGACCGCGACGATTTTTCGGCCGTGGTGGAGGCGGGGGCCGTGCTGGAGGAGGTGAAGACGGCCGCCGCGGCGGCGGGGTTGTTCTTTCCGCTGTCGCTTGGCGCGCAGGGCAGTTGCCGGATCGGCGGCAACGTCGCCACCAATGCGGGCGGGGTGAATGTGCTGCGTTACGGCATGATGCGCGATCTTGTGCTGGGCCTGGAGGTGGTGCTGCCGGACGGGCAGGTGTTCGACGGGCTGTCGCGGCTGCGCAAGGACAATCGCGGGATCGACCTGAAGCAGCTGTTCATCGGTGCGGAGGGGACGTTGGGGGTCGTCACCGCCGTATCGCTGAAACTTCTGCCCGCACCCGAACAGGTGGCGACGGCGCTGGTGGCGTTGCCCCGGCTTGAGGATGTCATGACGCTTTACCGCCGCGCGCGGCGCGATTGCTGCGACCTGATGTCGGCCTTTGAATTCATGCCCCCCCTTGCGATGGATCTGGCACGCGAAGCGATGCCCGACCTGCCCATTCCGATGACCGGACATGCCGCCTATGCGTTGATCGAGATTGCGGGCTCTGGCCTTGTCGATGCGGGTGGGTTGATGGAGCGGTTTCTGGAAGGCGCGTTCGAGGACGGGCTGGCGCTGGACGGGGTCATCGCGCAATCCGGCACGCAGGCTGCGAATCTGTGGGCGATTCGTGAGGGGATGAATCTGGGCCAGGCGGCACGGGGGCGTCATCTGCGGACCGACATTTCCGTTCCGCTTTCGCGACTGGCCGATTTCGTGGCGGAGGCGGAGGCGGCGGTTCTGGCCGCGCTGCCGGGCAGCCTTTGCGTGTCTTACGGTCATGTGGGCGACGGGAACGTGCATCTGAACGTGTTGCCCGATCCGTCCAGCCCGGCCGAACCGCAGATCCTTGCGGCGAAAAAGATCGTGAATGCTGTTCTGGACCGGTATGCAGGCTCCATCAGCGCCGAACACGGGATCGGCCGCCTGAAGCGCGAGGAGTTCGAGGCCCGTCTGCCGGAGGTGAACCGCAGGCTGCTGGCTGCGGTGCGCCAGGCGATCGACCCGCACGGCACGATGAATCCGGGTTGCCAGTTGACCCCATCCTGACCACACCCGCCCCACCCACCCGAGGAGCATACGATGGCCGCCGATTTCACCCAGATCACGCGCACCGAGCATCTGCCCGCCCGGATCGCCGCGCAGTTCGCCCAGCAAATCCAGAAGGGCGTGCTGATGCCGGGCGACAAGCTTCCGACCGAACATGCATTGTCACAGACCTTCGGCGTCAGTCGCACCGTCATCCGCGAGGCGATCGCGCAGTTGCGCAACGAGGGGATGATCGAGACGCGGCAGGGCGTGGGGGCCTTTGTGATCGAACGGCCCACGCGGCATATCCGGCTGGACGACAGCGCGCGCATGGACAAGCACGCGTTTCGTGACCTGTTCCAGCTTCGCGTGCCGCTGGAGATCGAGGCGGCGGGGCTGGCCGCCTTGGCGCACCGCCCGGAGCATCTGGACCAGATGGACGCCGCGATGATGCGGACGGAGGCCAATGCCGACGGGATTGCCGCCGATCTGGAATTCCACCGCGTCATCGCGGTTGCCACGGGCAACGATTACTTCGTGCAGTTTCTGGGCGCGATTTCCGACCGGATCATCCACACCATCGTCGAATCACGCCGTCGGATGCCCCCCGAGGAGATCGTGGACCATGTGCGCCGCGAACATGGCCTGTTGCGCGAGGCGATCGCCTCGGGCGACCCGGAACGGGCGCGGGCCGCGATGCGGGCGCATATGGCGGGATCGGCCGAGCGGGTGGCGCTGGATCTGGGGCTGGGGCGCTGAAGGGGCGTTTTATCGAAGAAAGCGGTGGACATCCTGAGGAGGCGGCGGTTACGGTCATGTGATAGGGTTGTCTGACATCGTCAGGCGCAGCGATGCTGGAGGGCGTCGCGAACGAAAAGGGAGGAGGGCAAGGTGGCATCAGGGCAACCTTTGACGGCGGCTGCGCTTTTGCCGCAGGATGCGGATCGCGCCACGCTGCTTGGCCGCGTCTGGTCGGACAATGAGGGCGGGCCATGCCCCGTCAAGATCCATGCGGGGCGTGTGCTGAACCTGTCGCACCTGTCCGCCACCCTGTCGGGTCTGCTGGAACGGGCGGACCTTGCCGATATCCTTGCTGCGGACCTGCCCGATCTTGGCCCACTGGAGGGGTTCGTGGATGGATCCCTCGGGCATCTTCTGGCGCCGGTGGATCTGCAGGCCGTCAAGGCGGCGGGGGTGACCTTTGCCGACAGCCTGCTGGAGCGGGTGATCGAGGAGCAGGCACGCGGCGACGCGACCCGTGCCCATGAGGTGCGCGCCCGTCTGGCCCCCGTTCTGGGGGACAGCCTGCGCGGCGTGATCGCAGGGTCGGCCAAATCCGCCAAGGTGAAGGCTCTTTTGTCGGATTTGGGCCTGTGGTCGCAATATCTGGAGGTGGGGATCGGCCCGGATGCCGAAATCTTCACAAAGGCGCAGCCGATGTCGGCGGTGGGGTGCATGGCGGCGGTGGGCATCCATCCCGCATCGGACTGGAACAACCCGGAACCGGAGGTGGTGCTTGTCATCCGCTCGGACGGGACGATCCTTGGGGCGACGCTTGGTAATGACGTGAACCTGCGCGATGTGGAGGGGCGTTCGGCGTTGCTTCTAGGCAAGGCCAAGGACAACAACGCCTCCTGCGCGATCGGGCCGTTCATCCGGCTGTTCGATGATCGTTTCACCCAAGCCGACCTGGAGGCGGAAACCGTGTCGTTGCGGGTCGAGGGGGAGGACGGCTTCGTCATGACGGGCGAAAGCCCGATGCGGGCCATCAGCCGTCCGCCGTCCGACCTTGCGGCGCAACTTCTGAACCGGTCGCACCAGTATCCCGACGGGGTGGTCCTGTTCCTTGGCACCATGTTCGCCCCCGTGCAGGACCGGCGCGGCGCGGGGCAGGGGTTCACGCATGACGTGGGCGATGTGGTGGAGATCGCGTCCCCCCGCCTTGGTCGGTTGATCAATCGGGTGGATCGCACGGATGCCTGCCCCGAATGGACGTTCGGCGTCGGCGCGCTGATGCGCAACCTGATCGGTCGCGGCCTTGGGGACAGGATCTGAGATGGGGCGGGCGGTGCATCTGTTCTTCCGTTTCCTTGACCTGCTGCTTGCGGCCCTGCTGGCGGCGATGGCGGGGATGGTGTTCGTGAATGTCGTCCTGCGCTACGCCATGAACTCCGGCATCGCGATGTCGGATGAACTGTCGCGTTTCGCCTTCGTCTGGCTGACCTTCATCGGCGCCGTCGTGGCGCATCACCACCGCCTGCATATGGGCATGGAAACGCTGGTGGCCCGTTTCGGGCGGCGCGGGCGGCTGGTTCTGATGGGGTTCTCCGACCTTCTGATCCTGGGGGGCGCGGTCGTGCTGACCGTGGGCACGTGGAAACAACTGCCGATCAACGCCAGCATGAACGCCGCCGTGTCCGGCCTGTCGATGGCTTGGGTCTATGGCATCGGGCTGTTCGCCGGCACGGGCATCGCGCTGATCACGCTGGAACGTCTGTTCCGTCTGCTGCGGGGGCGCATCACCGAGGCGGAGCTGGCCGCCTTTGGCGGCGACATGGATCATCACGCGCAGGAGCGTGTCGAATGACCCTCCTGATCTTCATCGCCTCGCTTCTCGGTTCCATGGCCATCGGCGTGCCCGTGGCCTTCGCCCTGATCCTGTGCGGCGTCGTTCTGATGACGCATATGGGCATGTTCAACACGCAGATCATCGCGCAGAACATGCTGATCGGCGCCGACACCTTCACCCTGTTGGCGATCCCGTTCTTCATCCTGGCGGGTGAGCTGATGAACGCGGGCGGATTGTCCAAGCGCATCATCGAATTCGCGATCACCTGCGTCGGCCATGTGCGCGGCGGACTTGGGATCGTGGCGATCATCGCGGCGGTCATCATGGCGTCAATCTCCGGGTCCGCGGCGGCGGATACGGCGGCGCTGGCGGCGATCCTGATCCCGATGATGGCGCGGGCGGGCTACAACGTCCCGCGATCGGCGGGGCTGATCGCGGCGGGGGGCGTCATCGCGCCGGTGATCCCGCCCTCAATGGCCTTCATCATCTTCGGTGTGGCGGCCAACGTCTCCATATCCAAGCTGTTCATGGCGGGCATCGTGCCGGGGCTGCTGATGGCGATCACGCTGGTCGCGACCTGGCTGATCGTCGCGCGTAACGACCGGGTGGAGACGCTGCCACGCGCCTCTTGGGGCGAATGCGGGCGGGCCTCGGGGCGGGCGGTGTGGGCGCTTGGGATGCCGGTCATCATCCTGGGCGGGATCAAGCTGGGCGTGGTCACCCCGACCGAAGCCGCCGTGATCGCCGCCTTCTATGCCCTGTTCGTCGGGATGGTGGTGTATCGCGAACTGAAAATCCGGGATTTGCCGGCCGTCCTGGTTCAGGCGGGACGGACGACGGCGGCGATCATGTTCCTTGTCTGCGCGGCGCTGGTGTCGGCCTGGCTCATCACCGCCGCCAACATCCCGGCCGAGATCACGGGCTTCATCGAGCCGCTGATCGACCGGCCGCGCCTGCTGATGCTGGTGATCATGATCCTGATCCTTGTGGTCGGAACGGCGCTGGACCTGACGCCGACCATCCTGATCCTGACGCCGGTGCTGATGCCGATCATCGCGGCGGCGGGGATCGACCCGATCTATTTCGGGGTGATGTTCATCATGAACTGCTGCATCGGTCTGCTGACCCCGCCCGTCGGGGTCGTGCTGAATGTGGTCAGCGGCGTGGGGCGGGTGCCGCTGGGCAAGGTCATCGCCGGGGTCTGGCCCTTCCTGATCGCGCAGGTCGCGGTGCTTCTGCTGCTGGTCCTGTTCCCCGCCATCGTCATCGTTCCCGCCACCTGGTTCAACTGATCCAACTGCAACACGGAGGATACCATGAAGACATTCGCCTTGAAGGCCGCGGTCTGCGCCGCCGTCCTGATCACCGCCGCCGGTCCCGCGCTGGCCGAATTCCGCGACCGCACGTTCCGCGTGTCGAACGGGATCAACGCCGATCATCCCGTTAACGAGGGGATGAAGGCGATGCAGACCTGCCTTGATGAAAAGACCGGCGGCAAGATGCAGATGCAGGGGTTCTGGGGCGGCGCGCTGGGCGGCGATCTTCAGGCCACGCAGGCCGTCCGGTCGGGCTTGCAGGAGGCGGTGGTCACCTCGTCCTCGCCGCTGGTGGGAATGCTGCCCGCGCTGGGCGTGTTCGACCTGCCGTTCCTGTTCCGCAGCCCCGAGGAGGCGTATCAGGTGATGGACGGCCCCTTCGGCGACATGCTGACCGAAAGGATGGACGCCATCGGCCTCGTGAACCTTGGATACTGGGAGAACGGGTTCCGCAACATGTCGAACTCCCAACGTCCCATCCAGACGTGGGAGGATTTCGAGGGCATGAAGGTGCGCGTCATGCAGAACAACATCTTCCTCGACACCTTCTCCAATTTCGGGGCGAACGCGACGCCGATGTCCTTCGGCGAGGTGTTCTCGGCGCTGGAGACGAAGGCGATCGACGCGCAGGAAAACCCCTATGTCACGATCGACACCTCCAAGTTCTATGAGGTGCAGGAGTACATCAGCGAAACCAAGCACGCCTATACGCCCTTCCTGTTCCTGTTCTCCAAGGCGATCTTCAACACCTATTCGCCCGAGGAGCAGCAGGCCCTTCGCGATTGCGCCGCCGTCGGCCGCGATGTGGAACGGGTCGCCATTCAGGACCTGAACAAGGCGTCGCTTGCCAAGATGGAAGAGGCGGGACTTCAATTCAACACCATCACCCCCGAGGCGCAGCAGGAGATGCTGGAGAAGTCGCAAGTCGTCTATGACCGCCACAAGGACGAGATCGGCACGGACGTGGTCGATCAGGTGCAGGATATCCTGGCCGAGATTCGCGGAACGAACTGACGCAAGCACGGCCCCGGCGCGTCATTCGCGCGCCGGGGCCGTGCCCGTTCGGGAGGGGCGGATGCAGGCGAACACCGCGGGTGCGGCGCTGATGCTTCTGGGCATGGCCGCCTTTACCCTGAACGACACGATCGGCAAATGGCTGGTGGCCGATTACGGCGTGGCGCAGGTGATCCTGCTCCGCTCGCTCGCGGCGCTGATGGTGATGACGCCCTTCCTTCTGCACGGGGGGCGGCCCCTGGCGCGCATCCGGGCCGCGCCGCAACCGGCCCTTCAGGGGCTGAGGGCGCTTTGCACGACGGCCGAGGTTTTCCTGTTCTATCTGGCCGTGTCCTACATGCCGTTGGCGGATGTGATCGCCTTCTGGATGGCGGCGCCGATCTGCGTGGTCGCCGTGTCGGGGGCCCTGCTGGGAGAGCGGGTGGGCCGCCGGACATGGGGTGCGGTCGCCCTTGGATTTGTGGGGGTGCTGGTGCTTCTGGCCCCCTCGGCCCAGGTGTTCAATCCGGGAACCGTGTTCGCGCTTCTGGGCGTGGCCGCGTTCACCGCGATGATGATCCTCGGCCGGTCCCTGCGCGCGACCCCCGACCGCGATCTCGTGCTGTTCCAGATCGGGGCGGCGGCGGTGGCGGGGCTGGTGCTGGCCCCGCTGGATTGGCAGCCGTTGCGGTCCGGCCTGGATCTGGCGCTGCTGGCCCTTCTGGGTGTCGTGGCGACGGCGGCGCATATGCTGGTCACGCGGGCGCTGAAGGTGGCGGACGCGTCTGTCGTGGCGCCGCTGCAATATTCAATGCTGGTCTGGGGCGTGATCCTGGGATTCATCGTGTTCGGCGATGTGCCGCGCCCCGGAATGCTGCTGGGCGGCGCGCTGATCGTCCTTTCCGGCCTGATGGTGATGCGGGGCAGGGGATGAGGGCGGAGGCGCGTCATCCGCGCCTCCGCCCATCTTGACCCGACGCGGCCCTAGTTCATGCCCAACAGGCGCGGCAGCGTCATCGTGATCGCGGGGACATAGGTGATCAGCATCAGGAACACCAAGGCCGTCAGAAGCCATGGGAAGGTCGCGCGGCTGACATCCGTCAACCCCAGTCGGGATATGGCCGACCCGACATAGAGGTTGAGGCCGACGGGCGGGGTGCAGAGCCCGATCTCCATGTTGACGATCATCATGATGCCGAAATGCACCGGATCGACCCCAAGCGACACGGCTACGGGATAAAGGATCGGGGCCATGATCAACACGATGGCCGACGGCTCCATCACCATGCCGATCAGCAAAAGCATGATGTTGACGATCAGCAGGAAACCGATCTTGCCGAAGCCCAGATCCGTGATCCATGCCGACAGCGCCTGCGGGATCTGCTCGGACGTCAGGATGAAGGCGAACATCACGGCGTTGGCGATGATATAGAGCAGCATCGCCGACATCGCCGCCGAGTTGAGGAGGATGCGCGGCACGTCCCGCAGCTTGATGTCCTTATAGACGAACACCGCGATCACGAAGGCATAGACGGCGCTGACGGCGGCGGCCTCGGTCGGGGTGAAGATCCCGCCATAAATGCCGCCCATGATGATGACGATCAGCATCAGACCCCAGACCGAGTCGCGGAAGGCGGCCCAGCGGGTGCGGAAATCGGCGCGCTTCATGCGGGGATAGCCGTTTTTCCACGCGCTCCACACCGTGGTGCCGCCCAGCATCGCCGCCAGCATGATCCCAGGCACGACGCCCGCCATGAACATCGTCCCGATGGAGGCCGAGAGCACGGTCTGCCCGTCCGGCCCCGTCACCACCATGCCGGAGGTGGCGACCGCATACATCACCATCACGATCGACGGCGGGATCAGGATGCCCAGGCCCCCGGCGGTGGCGATGGCGCCCACGCCGAACTGCGGGGGATAGCCCTGTTTCACCATGGCGGGGATCAGGATCGAGCCCACCGCCATGACCGTCGCGGGGGAGGAGCCGGAGATGGCCGCGAACATCGCGCAGGCCAGCACCGCCGCCACGCCCATGCCGCCATACCAATGCCCGACCATCGCGGTGGCAAAGCGGATCATCCGCCGCGCCACGCCGCCATGCGTCAGGAAATTGCCGGCCAGGATGAAGAACGGGATCGCCATGATCTCGAACTTCTCGATCCCCGTGAACAGCTTCAGCGCAATGCTGTCCAGCGGGATTTCGGTGAAGGCGAACAGGAAGGAAAAGACCGTCAGGCCAAGGGCGATCGACACGGGCATCCCGGTGATCAGCAGCAGGGCAAGGATCAGGAAGATGATAAGCGCGGTCATGCCTTGCCCTCCGCGGCAACTTCGGCCTCGTCCTCGACACCGTCCACGGCGCCGACGTCGTGATGGGCGATCTCGCCCGTGGTCAGATACAGCCACAGCGCCTGAATGAAGCGAAAGCACATCAGCGCCGATCCCAGCGGCACGGCGAGGTAGACGATCCACATCGGGATCTCCAGATCCGGCGAGATCTGGCCGCCGTGATAGACGTGATAGACGAAATCCGTCCCGATCCAGACAAGGATGCCGGTGAACAGGATGCCGCCCGACATGGCGATGGTGGTGACCACCGTGCGCAGCGTGCCGGTCAGCCGCGTGGCCAGGATGTCCACGCCCACATGGATGCCGATGCGCACGCCGTACGCCGCGCCGAACTTGGCCATCCAGACGAACAGATAGATGCAGGTCTCCTGCGCCCATGTCAGCCGGACGGCGTTGATCGACTTGAACGCCGACCGGGCGGCATCCAGCAGCGCGGGCATGTCATGGCTGCGGGCAAAGCCCACCATGTCGGCGGCAAGGCCGATGGAAAAACGATGAACGACGGCCACGAAGATCAGCACGACCGCAAGGGCCATGAGAACGGAAATCAGGGTTTCTTCGAGACGGTCGAGGATGCGCAGAAACATGGCGGACCTCGGATGTTGGGGGCACCCTGCGGCACCCCCGTTGGACGTCAGTTGGTGGTGCCCAGCGCGGCATAGACCTTTTGAAGAAGGTCGGCCCCGATGCGGTCGGACATCTGGTCGTGCACGGGCCGCAGCACCTCCAGCCATTCGGCCCGCTCGTCCTCGGTCAGTTCGTGGAAATCGGTGGTGCCGGCGTCCATCATGGCCTGCAGGGCGCGGGCATTCTCTTCCTCGGCGATGCCGTTGGCGTAATCGGTCGCCTCGGCCATGGCCCGGTCCAGCTCCTCGCGGATATCGGCGGGAAGGCCGTCCCAGAACGCCTTGTTCACGATCACCGCATATCCAAGATAACCGTGGTTCGACAGGGTGGCGTTCGACTGCACTTCGTTCATGCGCTGGGTATACATGTTGGACGGCGGGTTCTCGGTCCCGTCCACCACGCCCGTCTGCAACGCCTGATACACTTCGGAGAAGGCCATGACCTGCGGCACGGCGCCCAGCGCCTGCATCTGCGCCTCAAGGATCTTGGACGACTGGATGCGCATCTTCAGGCCCAGGAAATCATCGGGGACCATCAGCGGGCTGTTGGCCGACATGATCTTGAACCCGTTGTCCCAATAGGCGAGGCCGGTGATGCCCTTCGGTTCCAAGAGGTCCAGAAGCTCGCGGCCCACCTCGCCTTGGGTGATCTTGCGCAGATCCTCGCGGCCGTTGAACAGCATCGGCAGGTCGAACAGTTCGAACTGCTGCACGCCCAGCGGGCCGAACTTGGCCAGGGACGGGGCCAGCATCTGGACCGCGCCCAGTTGCAGGGCCTCCAGCTCCTCCTTGTCCTTGTAAAGCTGGCTGTTGGGATAGACTTCGACGCGGACCGCGCCGTCGGTGTATTCCTCGGCCAGTTCCTTGAACCGCTCGGCGCCTTTGCCTTTGGGGGTGTCGGGGGCGACGACGTGGCTGAACTTGATGACGATCGGGTCCTGCGCAAAGGACGGCATGGCGGTGGACAGCGCCAGAATGGCGGCGCCCGCCAGCCCTGCGAAATGGCGACGGTTGAACATGTGGTTCCCTCCCAGGTGATCCCGCCCTCCTCGGCGGTCATATCCCTGCTTGCCACGCCCGGCGGCCGGTATCTATTGTGGGTTTCCGCAACAGGGGGGCGTGGCGGGGTGGAGGAGATCGGGGGCAGGGGCGCGCGTCCACCGGGGGGTGGGCCGTGGGTGCCGGACAGCGGTCCGGCCATCCGGCACCGGCTGGACCTTTTGTCGCTGGTGCCGCTGGTGGCGATCCTGGCGCTGGTCGCGCTTGTCGCGGGCGTGGTCTGGGTCATCGGCCGGAACGAGGCGGAACAGGCCCGCGTGAAACTGGCGACCGACGCGCTGTGGGTGGAACAGACGCTGCGCTTTCAGATGTCGGTTGATGAGGACATGCTGGCCCGCCTGGCCCTGGAGGCGGCGGGCGGCGCCCCGCCCGCGTCGCTGGACGCGCGCGCCCGCCTGCATCTTGCCAACAATCCCGAAATCATGTCGGTGGTCTGGCACGACGCCTCGGGCGCGCGTCTGCGCACCCTGCCGGGGGCGGGCGCACCCGACGATCCGGCGCTGGTGGCGCTGCTGACCCGCACGGGGGCCCGGTCGGCGCGCCCGATCTATGGCGATGTCCGCCCCGATGGCACGGTCGCGATGGGTCTTGCGATCGCCGGGGGCGGGGGGTCCGTCACGGCGACCATCTCGCTTGGGATCCTGTTGGACCGGCACATTCCCTGGTGGATCGCCGAACAATACGGCGTGCGGATCTTCGGCAGCAACGATGCGGTCCATGCGGCGCGGCAACGTCTGCAACCAAAGTCCGGCACCCCGTCCCATTCCATCAGCTTCGACCCGCCGCTCAGCGGCACGTTCCTTGGCATCACCGCCTATGACGCGCCGCGCCCGTTCCGGTCCACGTTGCTGATGGCGGCGATCGGAGCGCTGGCGACCTTTGCCATTCTTGCGCTGCTGGTGCTGTTCCGTACCGCCGGCCGCCGCCGCGCGGCGGAGGAGCGCTGGCGGGGCGAAAGCGCCTTTCGCCGGTCGATGGAGGAAAGCCTGACCGTCGGTCTGCGTGCCAAGGATCACGAGGGGCGCGTTCTTTATGTCAATTCCGCCTTCTGCAATCTGGTGGGGTGGGAGGCGGCCGATCTGGTCGGTCAGGCGCAGCCCATGCCCTATTGGGATCACGAACGCCTGCCCGAGACGGAGGCCCGCCAGTCCCGCCTGAAGGGCGGAGGGGCGATCCAGCAAAGCTTCGAGACGCGTTTTCGTCATCGCGACGGGCGCGGCATCGACGTGCAGGTCTATGAGGCGCCGCTGATCGACGCGCAGGGGGTGCATCGCGGCTGGATGGGATCGGTCATCGACCTGACCGAACAAAAGCGCGCCGACCGCATGGCCCGCGCGCAGGACGAGGCGCTGGCGCGGACGGGGCGGCTGGTGACGCTGGGCGAAATGGCCTCCACCCTCGCGCATGAACTGAACCAACCGCTTGCGGCCATCGCCTCCTATGCCGCCGGAATGGCCAATCTAATGGAGCGGGAGGGCACCGATCCCGCCCTCCTGCGCGAGGCGAACCGCAAGCTGGTCCATCAGGCCGACCGCGCGGGCCAGATCATCCGCCACATCCAGGATCTGGTGAAAAAACGCGCGCCCCGCTTTGCCCCGACCGATCTGGCGGAGGTGGTGACGGGCACCGTCGGCTTCATGTCCGCCGATGCGCGCCAGCACCGCGTCACCCTGCGCCCCCGCATCGACGCGGCCCCGGTGGTTCAGGCGGATGGCGTGCTTTTGGAACAGATGCTGATCAACCTGATCCGCAACGGGATGGAGGCGATGGCCGACACCCGCACGGGGGATGTGCTGACGGTGCGGCTGGACGTGGAGGCGGACGAGGCCGTGATCGAGGTGGACGATCAGGGCGCAGGCATCGCCGAGGAGATCCTGGGCCGCTTGTTCGATGCCTTCGCCACGACGAAACCGCAAGGGATGGGCATGGGGCTGAAAATCTGCCGCTCCATCGTCGAACTGCATCGCGGGGCGCTGTCCATCCGGCCCGGTCCGAAGGGGGGCACGATCTTTCGCATCGCCCTTCCGCTGATGTCCGACGCAAGGGAGCTTTCATGATCCACATCGTCGACGACGAAGAACCGATCCGCGACGCGCTCGCTTTCCTGTTCGCCTCGCGCAATCTGGCCTCGCAGGGCTGGCCCTCGGGCGAGGCGTTTCTGGCCGCCCAGCCGGTCGGCCCCTGTTCGTGCATCCTTCTGGACGTTCGGATGGGCGGGATCGGCGGGCCGGAGGTGTTCCGCCGTCTGAAGGCCGCAGGCAACACCGCGCCGGTCATCTTCCTGACCGGCCATGCGGACGTGTCCATCGCCGTGGAAGCCCTGAAGGGCGGGGCGTTCCACTTTCTGGAAAAGCCGTTCAGCGACAATCAGATCGTCGATCTGGCGCTGGAGGCGATCGCCGCGCACGAGGCCGCACGTGCCGCGACCGACACGCAGCGCGACCTTGCCGAACGCCGCGCCAGCCTGTCCCCGCGTGAGGAGGAGGTGATGCAGCTGATGCTTTCGGGCGCGCCCAACAAGCAGATCGCCGATGCGCTGAACATCGCGATGCGCACGGTGGAGGTGCATCGGGGGCGGGTTCTGGCCAAGATGGGGGCACGGAACGGCATCGAACTGGCGATGATGCTGCCCGACGCCCACGGTCACGGAAAACCACAATGGCGGTAATGGTCCTACCCGCTATCCTTGCCGCATCTTCAGGGAGGAAGAGACCATGACCTTTTACATCCGCGCCCCGCTGCGCCCATTGGCGCTTGGGGGGGCCGTCATCTGCTTTGCGACCGCCTCCGCGGCCCAGACCGACAACCGCGACGAGTTCTTCTGGTTGGGGGAGATCAACAAGGCCACCATCGTCATCAACAGCGAGGAGGGGCTTCTGGACCCCGCCCTTGCCCCGGACATTGCCGCCGCCCTGCAAAAGGTGCTGGACGACGGCGCCCAGCCGGACGGCGAACGCCCCGGCACCGTCATTTCGTTCGAGCCGCTTCTGATCAAGGCGGGCGGTCTGGACGTGACGCTGATCCATGCCGGTCGGTCCAGTCAGGACATGCACGCCACCTACCGCGCCGCCATCCTGCGCGACGGCCTCCTGGATCTGGCCCAGCAGTTGAACGCCACCTCCACCACGCTCGTGGATCTGGCGCAGACCCATGCGGACACCATCGTTCCGAATTACACCAACGGGGTGGCGGCGCAGCCCAACAGCTTTGGCCACTACCTTCTGGGCCATGCAGCGGGGCTGGACCGCGACGCGCAGCGCATCCGCGAGGCCTATGCCCGGATCGACCGTTCGGCCATGGGAACCACGGTCCTGAACGGCACGAGCTGGCCCCTGAACCGCGACCGGATGGCGGACTATCTCGGCTTTGCCGGGGTGGTGGACAACGCCTATGACGCCTCGCAGATCTCGTCCATGGACCAGCCGGTCGAGGTGGCGGGCATCGTCACCTCCATCGCGCTGCACACCGGCAACTTCGTCGAGGATGTGATGACGCAGTATGCCCAGACCCGCCCGTGGATCCTGCTGGAGGAGGGCGGCGACAACACCTATGTCAGCAGCGCCATGCCGCAGAAGCGCAATCCCGGCCTGTTGAATTCGGCCCGCAGCGACGCCTCGACCGCCGTGACGCTGGCGATGGGGCCGATCATCCAGACCCACAACATCACGCCGGGCATGTCGGACCCGAAATCGGTCGATGACAACGCCGCCGTGGTGGAGGCGGGGATCAAGGCCCTCAACCGTCTGGACCGGGTGCTGAAGGCGCTGCGCATCAATCCCGAACGCGCGCTGGAGGAGTTGAACGCGGACTGGACCGCGTCGCAGGAACTGGCCGATCTGCTGATGCGCGACCATGGGCTGCCGTTCCGCGAAGGCCATCATTTCGCGTCCGAGGTCGTCAGCCATGCCCGCGAAACCGGCATCGGCCCGCTGGACTTCCCCTATGCCGAGGCGCAGCGGATCTATACCGAAACGGTGGCCGGCACCGATTACCCGCAGGACCTGCCGATCGACGAGGCGACGTTCCGCGCGACGCTGGACCCTGTGGCGATCATCCGCAACCGGGCGACGCGCGGGGGTCCGCAGCCCGCCGAGATGGAGCGCATGATCGGTGAGGCCCGTCAGAACCTGTCCCAGGGCCAGGCCTGGATCGATGGGCGTCGGGAGCATATCGACGCGTCCTTGTCGAACCTCGACACGGCGTTCCGCAGGGTGCAGGCCGACTGAGCCGCGCCTTTCCCCGACGTATGTGAAATGCGTCAGGTCGTGCCGGTGGCGAAGGGATATCCTTCGCCCCCGGTCTGGGCGAAGACCCGCGCCACATGGGATGAGGGCGGTCGGCCAAGCCGGTTCGACACATCCACCGCGACGGCGCAAAGACGCCGCAGATCGACGCCCGTCCCTATCCCCATCCCGTCCAGCATGAAGACCAGATCCTCGGTCGCAACGTTGCCCGTGGCCCCCTTGGCATAGGGGCAGCCACCCAGACCCCCGACCGAGGCGTCGAACACCCGCACCCCGGCCTGAAAACAGGCAAGGATGTTCGCCAGCGCCTGCCCATAGGTGTCATGGACATGCACGGCCAAGGCCGACATCGGCACCGATCCCGCAACAGCTTCGATCACCCCCCTTGCGGCGGTCGGGGTGCCCGTGCCGATCGTGTCGCTGACGGAAATCTCGTAGCAGCCCATGGCGTGCAGCGCGGCCGAAACACGGACCACCGCCGCCGGATCGACCGCGCCCTCGTAAGGGCAGCCCCACGCGCAGGAGACATAGCCGCGCACCGCGATCCCGGCCTCGGCGGCCGCGTCCATGACGGGGCGAAACCGCTCCAGACTTTCGTCGATGGAGCAGTTGATGTTGCGTTGCGAAAAGCTTTCCGAGGCGGAGGCGAAGACCGCAATTTCCCGCGCCCCGGCGGCCTTGGCGGCCAAAAACCCCTTCATGTTGGGCACCAGAACCGGCAATCGCAGCTCCGTCCGATGGGCAAAGGCGGCCAGCACATCGTCCGATCCCGCCATCTGCGGCACCCATCTGGGGGAGACGAAGCTGCCGACCTCCACCGTCGAGAGGCCGGAGGCGATCAGCCCCTCGATCATGGCGACGCGGCCCGGCACATCCAGCGGCGCGGCCTCGTTCTGCAGGCCGTCACGTGGCCCCACCTCCACGATCCGCACCTGGTCCTGCGCTGTCATCCCAGCTCCTCCTTCAGAAAGTCGATCAGCCTCGGGTCCGACCCATAGGCGACGTTGATGCGCATCCCCGCCGACAGCCCGGCCCCGTCGGGGTGAAACACGCTGGAGGGCGCGAGGAAGATGTCGCGCGCGGCGGCGCGGCGGACCAGACCCTCCTCGTCCGTTCCCTCGGGCAGCGGCACCCAGGGATAGAAGCCGGGGGTGGCGGGGGGCGCCACCGTCAGTCCGACACGGGACAGGGCGGTCACCGAATCCTTCGTCCCTTCATGGATGCGGGCGCGCAGGCGACGAAGGTGGCGCAGGTAATGCCCGCCTTCGATCAGGTTCAGGATCAGCTGCTCCACATGGGCGGAGGTGGAGACGGTCGTGAGCATCTTGATGTCCACGATCCGGCGCACGATATCGGGCGCCGCCGCGACATAGCCGCAGCGCAGCCCGGCCGAGAGCGTCTTGGAGAACGACCCGAGATAGATCACCCGCTCCGCCTTGCCGAAAGCGGCGAGGCGCGGCAGCGTCGGCGGCAGGATATCGGCAAAGACGTCATCCTCGACAATGCGGAAATCGTGCAGTTCGGCCATCTGCAGGATGCTGAACGCCTGCGCGGGCGACAGGCCGCTGCCGGTTGGATTGTGGGCCTGGCTTTGGGTGAAATAGATCTTGGGCCGGTGACGCTCCAGCGCGTCCGCAAGATCGCGCAGATCGGGGCCGTCCGGGCCGCGACGGATCGGCACGACGACGATATTCGCAAGCCGCAGCTTGCCGAACAACGGATAGTATCCGGGGCTGTCCACAAAGACCGTATCGCCGGGTTCCAGCAGATGACGGATGATCAGATCCTGCCCGTGATTGATCCCGTGGGTCAGGGCGATCCCATCCTCGGCCACCGGGATCTGCCGTTCGGCCAATGACATTCGCAGCCACTGGCGCAGACCGGCCAGACCCCACGGACTGCCATAGCCGTATTCCATCTCGCTGCTGCGCGAACTGCGCATGAAGCGGCCGATCTCGGAGCCTTCCATCCACGACGCCGGGGGGCGGCCATCCCCGGCGCGGACCTCGTAATGCTGGTCCAACTGCTCGCGCAAAAGCGAGACGATGCCGATGGCCTCGGCGACATGGGGGGTCGTCGGCACGGGGGCCGTCGGCCATTCGCCCGTGGCATAAAAGCCGGACCCGGTGCGGGCCGTCACGACACCCCGCACGACCAGCCGGTCATAGGCTTCGGCCATCGTGTTCTTGGACACGCCATGCAACGCAGCGCCCTGTCGGACCGAGGGAAGCCGCTGGCCGTTCCGATAGACGCCCGCCGCCACCTGCCGGATCACGTCATCGACCAATTTGTCCACGCGGCTGGCCACGGATCGTCCCCTTTGAAAATCATGACAGTCCCCCCCGATAATCCGCAGAACTGTCCCTTGATCGCCGCCAATATAGCATGACAGTTTGGGGCGGACGCAAGGGCCGGTCCGCCGGCCCCTGCACAGAGGGAGGAGATTACCTGATGACCATCGGCACCCCGCGGGTTGTGAACTCGCGGCTTGAAAACATGCGCAACCTCGATCCGGCGGGACGGCTGGACCGCGTGGCGGAGGCCGTCAGCCTTGATGCCAACGGCAAGTCCATGTTCGGCGGCGATGCGCTGCCCGTCGATCTGGCCAATGGCATGATCGAGAACGTCGTCGGCACCTTCCAGTTGCCGCTGGGCGTTGCCACGAACTTCACCGTGAACGACCGCGATTATCTGGTGCCCATGGCGGTGGAGGAGCCGTCGGTCGTGGCGGCGGCGTCGTTCATGGCGCGGATCGTGCGCGGCTGCGGCGGGTTCCAGACCTCCTCCACCCTGCCGATCATGCGCGCGCAGGTGCAGATCCTGGGCATCCCGGACCCGCATGGGGCGCGGCTGAAGATTCTGCAGGCGAAGGACCAGATCGTCGCAGCCGCGAATGCCAAGGATCCGGTGCTGGTGAAGTTCGGCGGCGGCTGCCGCGACATCGAGGTGCATGTCTTCCCGTCCTCGGCCCGGGGGCCGATGGTCGTGATGCACCTTTTGGTGGACGTGCGCGACGCGATGGGGGCCAACACGGTCAACACCATGGCCGAAACGGTCGCCCCGATCGTGGAGAAGATGACCGGCGGCCATGTGCGTCTGCGCATTCTGTCGAACCTGGCCGATCTGCGGATTGCGCGGGCGCGGGTGGAACTGACCGAGGCGTCGCTGGCCACCAAGGACTTCGACGGGCGGCGCGTGATCGACGGCATGGTCGACGCCTATGAATTCGCGGCCATCGACCCTTACCGCGCCGCCACCCACAACAAGGGCATCATGAACGGCGTCGACCCGGTCGTCGTCGCCACGGGCAACGACTGGCGCGCGATCGAGGCGGGGGCCCATGCCTATGCCGCGCGCTCGGGGCGCTACACATCGCTCAGCACATGGGAAATCGGCGCGAATGGCAACCTGATCGGCACGTTGGAAATGCCGATGGCGCTGGGTCTGGTGGGGGGGGCGACCAAGACCCATCCCGCCGCCCGCGCGGCCCTGCAGGTTCTGAACGTCACGACGGCGGTGGAGCTGGCGGAGGTCACGGTCGCGGTGGGGTTGGCGCAGAACATGGCGGCGCTGCGGGCCCTGGCGACCGAGGGCATCCAGCGCGGCCACATGGCGCTGCACGCCCGCAACATCGCGATCGGGGCCGGTGCCACGGGGGCGGAGATCGACGAGGTCGCACGACGGCTGGCCGCCGATCACGATGTGCGCTCGGCCCGCGCCGAGGAGGTGTTGGCCGACATACGTGCCAACTGAATGACGACAGGGCCGCCCCCGCACGGAGGGGTGCGGGGCGGCCTGCGGAGGGGACAAGGGAGAAGATCATGACATCGACATCGGACGGCCAGCTGGCCGAGGTGTGGGGCGACGTGGTGTCGCGCCGGCATCTGGGGCGGGCGATCATCATCGGCGGGGCGGTCAGCCTTGCCTTTTACGGCATCGGGCTGCTGGTCATCACGCCCATGGCGGAAACGCCGCAGATCGGGCGGGCCCTGGCGATGCTGCTGGGCATTCTGGGCTGCTTGACCGGCGGCCTGATCTGCGCGCGACTTTATGCGCCCAAGCGCGTTCTGACCGAAGAACTGGGGGCCGGCAGCGCCGAATGGCAGCATCAGGTTCTGGACCAGATCGAGGCGGAAGGCGGCACCATCGGCGACATGGCCGATCTTCCGCCCGCCGTGGTGAAGGAACTGCACGAAACCGGGCTTTACGACGTGTTCGCCAATCGCAAAAGCGCTGCACGGGTCGGGGGGGAGGTCTAGGATGGACGGACTCCTTCTTGAGATTCTGACCGCCGTCGGGTTCGGCGTTCTGGGGGCGGTGCTGTTTTCGGCCATCGGCCTTGTCTCCGGCACGGACGAAACCGCGACCATCGCGCCGGTGACGCTTCTTGTGGTGATGCTGGGCGCGCCGCCCGCGGCCATCCTGACCTTCTGGATGGCGGCGGCGGTTTCCAAGCACATGACCCATGCCGTGCCGACCGCGCTTCTGGGCATTCCGGGCGACACGCTGGCCATCCCGCTTCTTCAGCAGGCGACGGCGATGCGCAATCTGGGCGCCCCGCATATCGCCTTGCGCAAAATGCTGGCGGGGGCGGTGATCTCCGCCTTCATCGCGGTGCCGGTCGCGGTGCTGTTCGCCGTCATCCTCGCGCCGTTCGGCAGCTATATCACCGCCGCCGCACCGTGGATATTCCTGATCGCCGCCGTGCTGATCGCCTATTTCTCGGCGGGGCGGTGGTCGGCGGTTGCGGGTCTTGTGCCGTTCACACTGGTCATCGTGGCGTTGCAGGCGTTCACCGGCACGCAGGATATGCGTCTTGCCATCAGCTATTTCCTTGGCATCGCCATCGGCCCGCTTGTGGCCGAGCTGTTCTCCGCCGCCTCGCCGATGGAAGCGCGGCGCATGAACCGCAGCGCCTATCGCCAGATGACGCTGGCGCCCGATGTGAAGGGCTGGCACGGGTATTTCCCGAACCCGTTCCGCGTGCTGGACGGGTTCCAGACCCGCGCAACGGCCATCGCCGCCGCGGTCAGCAGTGCCACCTTCGTCTTCAGCCCCGTCGCCGTGACGGTCATCGCGGGCGAGGCCGTGGGCGCGCGCGTGAAACATGCCTATCACCGCCTGACCTCGGTTCTGGCGGTTCGCAACGGCGTGACCGAATCCACCTACATCGCCGAGGCGCTGATCCCCCTTATCGCGTTCGGGCTGCCGCTCAGCCCTGTCGCGGCAGGTCCGGCGGCCCCGCTGTTCAACGCGCCGCCCCGCTTCACCGTGGATGCGACGACGGGAGAGGTGAACAACCTGCACACCCTGCTGACCGTGCCGGAGTTCCTGTTCTATGGCCTTCTGGCCGTCGCCCTGGCGGCCCTGATCGCCTATCCCTTCGCCATGAACTTTGCGCGGCAGGCGGCGGTGTTCGTGTCGCGCAAGATCAGCCACGAGGCGATCATCGGCACCTTCGTCGGCCTCGTGCTGGTGATCGGCCTTTGGGAAGGCGGCTTTCTGGCGGTGTTCGTCATCCTGACCGTCGGCCTTGTCGGGGGGCTTTTGTATCGCGTGCTGGGCATGAATACGGGGGTGCAGTTCATGGGCTATTACGCCGCGGTGCTGAGCGTGCCGGCCCTGATGCGCCTGCTGGCCTGATCGATGAAAAGGGGCGGCGCGACGGTCGGTCGATCCGGTCGCGCCGTCCCGGTCATGCGGGGCGGGGGCGGTTCGGCCTCAGGAACTCTGGACCGTCATCCCGGCCGCCGCGAAACGCTTTTTCACCGCCTCCAGCATGTCGGTATACACCTCGGCCGCGATGTCGGGGGTCGCGCAGCGAACGCGCAGGCTGAGATCCACGGTCGCAGGGCCCAGACCGGTCACCGGACAGCCAAGAACCTCCTCGATCGCCTTGCTTTGCGCCGCCGATTGCAGGATCAGGGCGCGGGCGGCGTCAATATCCGCATCCTGGTCGATCGAGAACGGGATGACGCATATCGTCCGCTGGTCGGCGGCGGAAAGGTTGATCATCGTCGTGCTGGAGATCGACGCATTCGACATGATGACCCGGCGATTGTCGGAGGTCTTCAGAACGGTATAGCCCAGCGACACATCCTCCACCACGCCGCTTTCCACCCCGCCCGGGGCCGTGATCTTCAGTTTGTCGCCCAACCGGAACGGGCGGTAGAAGATCAGGCTGAACCCGGCCACGAAATTCGACAGCGTCGATTGGGCGGCCAATCCGAACACGACCGAAGCGACCGAGACACTGGCCAGAAGCGCCGTGGCAAGGCGGTCCAGGGCAGGGATCATGTGCGCATAAAGCATCAGGATCATGATCCAGACGAAGGCGCTTGCGACCTTGGCCAGAAACCCGACGGACATGCGATCCAGCCGGTGGTCGCGATCCCGCGCGACCACAAGGCGGATGGCGCGTTTGAGAAGGTGGGACGACAGAAGTCCGAGGGCGAGGAAGATCAGCAGGATGATCAGCGCACCTGACCATTTGTCGGGATGCAGATGCGTCAGCCAACCCTGTATCGTTTTCCAGTTCATCGGTTCTGCCCGTGGCGATTGCGGCCTTCGAACGGGCTAGAGCACTGGGCCGATCGTGGCAATAACATTGTTCCACACCCGCCGCCAGGCCGGCCAGGCGGTCACCTGATCCAAGCTCACAAGGTCCGACCGGGCGATATAGTCCTGCTGACGGTCCTGAACGGCGCGGGTCACGCCCGGATCCTGCAATAGGATGTTGTTTTCGAAGTTCAGATCGAAACTGCGCAGATCGAGGTTGGAGGACCCCACGAGGCTGACCATGCCGTCCAGCGTCAGGGTCTTGGAATGCAGAAGGCCGCCCTTGAATTCATGGATGACGCAGCCCGCCGTCAGCAATCTGGAATAATAGCTGCGGCTTGCCGCTGCCACGATCCAGCTGTCGTTGACCTTGGGGAAGATCAGCCTCACCGCCACCCCGCGATGGGCCGCGGCGCACAGCGCCTCCAGCACGGTCGCGTCCGGCACGAAATAGGGGGTGGAGAGGGTCAGCCTGTCCTGCGCCCCCGCGATCAGCGCCGAAAACAGTTGCGGCGTGGCCCCCGGACGTTCGGTCGGACCGGCGCCCATCACCAGCGCGGGAAAGCCCCCCTCTGCCGGCGGGGCGATCCGCGCCGCATCCTCGGGCGCGTCCCCCGTGGCCTGCATCCAGTCGCTGAGAAACAGCAGGTCGTTCTGCGCGACGATCGGCCCTTCGAACCGCAGCATGATATCGACCCATGGGGCAAAGCGGGCCTTGATCCGAAACTCCGGGTCGGCGGAATTTCGGCTGCCGCAATAGGTGATCTTGCCGTCGATGACCGTGATCTTGCGGTGATTGCGCAGATCGATACGGCTGGTCAGGATCGTGTGGATCGGACGGTCCAGCGGCAAGGCGACCGCCATCTTCACGCCCGCATCCGCCATCTGCCGCCACAAAGGCGACGTGATCAGCGCGCGCGATCCCAACCCGTCCGCCATCGCCCGGCAGACGACGCCCCGTTTTGCGGCGCGGATCAGCGCCTGCGCCACCTGCGTGCCGGTCGTGTCGTTCAGCCAGATGTAATAGAGCACGTGGACATGGCTTTGCGCCGCATCGATATCCGCGACGAGGTGGGCATTCGTGGCGGCGGCATCGGCCATCACCGTGGCCCGGTTCCCCGCCACCGCATGGAACCCGTTGATCGACCCGGCATAGCGAAACGCCGGACGATAGGGCAGATCGATCAGGCGGTCCGTATCCTCCACCTGTCCCATGAGGTGGGCCTTCTGGGTGCGGATCCGATCGAAGGCGCGGCGGTAACGGTCGCCCGCCTTCCGGCCCACGGTGATTTCCCCGAACAGAAGATAGATGACGCTGCCGACATAGGGCAGCACGATCAGAACGGTGAACCAGGCCAGCCGCGCCTGCGGGGTAAGATTGTCCCGCAGCAGGATGCGCCATGTGAAGATCAGGACGATCAGGATATGCAGGCAAAGAAACAGCGTCGCCATGGGGCCTCCGTGATCTTGACATCCAGGCGGCCCCGGGCGTTGCAAACGCGCCCGATATCATCACCGTCGCGCGCCAGTTTACGGAACCGGACCCCGGATGCAATTGATGCCGTGGCGGCGCAACCTGTCGGGCCGGGCAGGCGTGGGGTCAGACGCCCCCGGACATCTCCTGCCAGACGGCATGTGCGGCAAGAACCGTCTGCATCTGCGCCTCATGTCCGGCGCGGAAGGCGGCGCCGTAGATCGTCTCGTCCGGATATTCGGTGATCAGGGTCAGCGGCACCGAATGCCGGTCGTCGGCATGAACGAGGCAGGGAAAGCCGTTGATCATCCTGTATCCGGTTTCGCCGGCGTGAACCTCGTAAAGGGCGATCTGGGCGTTGTTGTCCTCAATCAGCCCCGGCACGTCCGCCAGCCGCCGCGTCACGCCGTCGATCAGGCGTTCGGCCGCCTGTGCGTGATCCGCGTGATGCCGCAGGACCAGGAAAAAGCCCTTCGGGATCGTCCACATCGCGAAATTGCGCGGCACATATCCCGAAAGGGGCCGCGTCCATTCATGCGCGGGATAGCCGTGCAGATTGACATGCAGCGCCGCGCCGGTCAGCGCCTCGGCCTGCAGCCGAATGGCTTTCTCATAGGCCCCGGCGCGATATTCCAGATCGTCGCCAAGCGCCGTGTAGCGGGCGGCGTGATGCATGTGACGCGGATTGTCCGCGATCAGGCGTTGATGCAGGGCATAGCCGTCCGGGTTTTCAAGCGGCGACAGGGTGAAGGCCGCCCCCTGTTCGGCCAGCCGCCGTCCCGCCCGCAGGGCGCCGACGATGCCCGTCGTCTCGTTCGCGTGCTGTCCGGCGCTGATCATGATCGGGGCGCCGGTCCCCGTGACCCGCATGGCCGTCACCTGGCGGCCCGAACGTGTATCGGCTTGAAAGGCCGTCCCGTTCAGCGAGGTCAGGATATCGGCGATCTGCGTCACCGGCAGGGGGGCGGTCGCCGTGTCCAGGTCCTGCGCCTCGCCCGTCCGATCCTCGCGGGACAGGGGGCGCACCTCCACCCGCACGGCCGATTCAGGGCCGAAGCGCACTTCGGGCACGATCTGACCCGGCTGAAGCCCGCGATCGCCCAAGGGGCGCCCCGACCGGCGCTGAAACACCTCCAGCAGGGTGAAATAGAGATCCTCGTGCAGCGCCTCGCGCAGGCTGACGACTTCATCGGCATGGGGCAGGGGGTCGTCGGCGACGGGCAGGGTGACGGCGATGTTCAACTCGTCGAAATAGGGTTCCTCGCCCCAATCCTGCGCGGCGATGGCGGCGATGGTGTCGTGGAACAGCGCCTCGAACTCGGTCTCCAGCGCCTCGTCCGTGCCGTCATGGACCAGCCAGCCGGTGGGCGAAAGCAGCGTCTCCCCCACGGCATCGACGTGGACGCGGTTGGGCGCCCGGACGCGGTGCGTCTCTGTCCGGTCGGGAAAGGTCAGGGTTACATCGTAATCCGGCCCCGCGCCGGGTGTGAAGGTCACCTCCACCCCCGGCAGAAGGGCGGACAGGGGATAGGTCTCCAGCAGGAACCGGTTGGGCACCGCCGAGGGATGCCGGGGATAGGCGATCTCGGCCTTGATCAGGCCGGGGCCGACCTCCTCCAGAAAGAAATGGACCAGCGGCTTGTAGGCGCTGCGGATCCGCGCCGTCACGCCCTTGACGGCGAAGGCCTGCTCCGCCCGCATTCGGGTGGCGCGGTCGTCGAATGTCCACGCCTCCACCCGGCCGGTGTCGATGCGGTCCAGAAGGTCGGTCAACGTGCGGGGATAGGTGGCCTGAAAGATCATCGGTTCGTCCGCCCCGTCGGGTCCAGTGTGTCGCGCAGCCAGTCGCCCAGCAGGTTCAGGCCCAGAACGGTCAGCAGGATCGCAAGGCCCGGAAAGACGCTGACCCACCATGCCGTCTGAAGATAGGTGCGCCCGTCTGCCAGCATCCCGCCCCAGCTGGGGATCGTCGGATCCACGCCAAGGCCAAGGAAGGTCAGGCTGCTTTCCAGCAGGATGTTGTTGGCAACGTTCAGCGTCATCAGCACGATCACCGGCCCCAGCAGGTTGGGCAGGATGTGGCGCAGGATGATGTGGCGGTTCTTCACGCCGGTCGCGCGGGCGGACAGGATGAACTCCCTCTCCCGCAGTGTCAGGACCTGCGCGCGGACAAGGCGGGCGTATTGCACCCATTGCGACACGATCAGAAGCAGGATCGTGTTGGTCAGGCTGCCGCCGATGATCGCGATGAAGGTGATGGCCAGAAGGATGAACGGCAGCGCCAGTTGCACATCGGCAAAGCGCATGACCAGCACGTCCCAGAACCCGCGGTAATATCCCGCGATCAGCCCCACCAGCACACCGAGGATGACCGACCCCGCAACCGAGACGAACCCGACCTGCAACGAGATCCAGCCCCCCGCCACCACGCGGGCCAGCACGTCGCGGCCCAGGGGATCGGTGCCAAGGATGTGGTCCGCGCGGGTGAAGGGCGGCACCAGCCGCGCCATCAGGTCGATCGCCCCGACATTGGGGAACAGCCAGCCCGACAGCAGCACGGCGGCGGTGATCACGAAAACCAGTCCGGCACCCAGGATGAATTCAAGCGAGGCGAAGCGTTTCAGGGTCATCAGCTCACTCCGTCCGGATGCGCGGGTCGATCAGACCATAGGCGATGTCGACCAGAAGGTTGACGGACACGATCATCAGCGACAGCACCATGATCACCGATTGCAGCACCGGATAATCGCGCGCCGACACCGCATCGAAGGCGAGCGAGCCCATGCCGGGCCAGTTGAACACCCGCTCCACCACCACGACGCCGCCCAGAAGGCCGCCGAATTGCAGGCCCAGATAGGTGACAAGCGGAATGGCGCAGTTCCGAAGCGCGTGCTTGTAGAGAACCTTGCGCTCGCTCAACCCCTTGGCGCGGGCGACCATGATATACTGGCTGTTCAACACCTCCAGCATCGTGGTCCGCACCAGACGGACATTGGTGGCGGTCAGGATCACGCCCATCGTCACCGCGGGCATCACGAAGCTGGCCAGCCCGTTCATGCCCGACGGGGGCAGCCATTGCAGGGTGATGGAAAACAGCAGAACCAGCATCGTCGCCAGCCAGAAGTTCGGAAAGGACAGGCCGATCAGCGACAGGATGCGGATGATCTGGTCGCTGGCGCGCCCCCGGTTCACCGCCGCCCGGATCCCCAGCGGGATCGAGATGGCGATGGACACCAGAAGCGAGGCGAAGGCCAGCGCCAGCGTGGCGGGAAGCGCGCCCGCGATCAGGGTGGACACCTGCGTCCCGCCCACGAAGCTGCGGCCGAAATCCCAGGTGAACAGGCCGGCAAGGGTGTTCATGTATTGGTGAAGAAACGGCTCGTTCAGGCCAAGCCCCTCGCGGATGCGGGCCAGGTCCGCCTCGGTCACGTTGGTCGCGCCCGAGGTGATCATCAGGGCCGGATCGCCCGTCATCCGCACGGCCACCGACACGATCAGGGTCACGACCATGACCACGAACACCGATTGCAGCAATCGCTTCAAAAGAAAACCGGCCATGCCCGCCCCCTGCTTGGGCCGCCCGAACCGGGCGGCCGTTCGATTAGTCGACGGTGACGTCGTTCAGTTTCATCCGGCTGTCGGGGGCCGGAACGAACCCTTTCACGCGGGTGTTGATCGCGTAGATGGCGTTCAGGTTGTAGATCGGCATTTCCAGATCACGTTCGTAGGCATAGGCCGCGATCTCTTGCAGAACCTTCTCCCGCTCGGCCCGGTCGGTCATGGGGCGTTGGGATTCCAAAAGCGCGTCCAGTTCGGGATCGCTGTCATAGGGGTTCCACTTTTCGCCCGAGTGATACATCGAATACGCGGTGTTGTCGTAATCGAAGGTCCATCCGCCCCAGCTTTGCTGGAACATCGCGCCGGTCTTGCCCTGCGGGATGATGTCGTTCAGAAGCACGTTCGTCTCGTGCGGCTGGATCGTCGCGTTGATGCCCACCATCCCAAGATAGGCCGACACCGCCTGCGCCACCTCGTTGAAGGTCGCGTCGTTGCCGCGCACGTCTATCTGCACCTGCGCGCCCTGCGGCACGCCCGCTTCCTTCAACAACTCCATCGCCGTGGCGGGATCGAAGGGCAGGGGTTCCAGATCCGGGTTGTAGCCGAAGGACTGTTTGCCCTGCAACTGCGATATGACGCTGGCCTGCCCCCCGAGGATGGAGTTCACGATGGTGTCGCGATCCACCGCCATGGTCAGGGCGCGGCGCACACGCTCATCCGCCGTGATGCCGTCGCGGGTGTTGTAGCGCAGGGAATAGACCGTCGGGCCCGGCGTGGTGACCAGTTCCAGATTGCTGGCATTTTCGATGGTGGAGATCATGCCGATCGGGATGGTCGGCGGGATCACCAGATCGACGCCGCCCGATTGCAGTTCGGCCAAGGCGGTCGACGGTTCGGTGATGAACCGGTATTCCAGTTCCGAGATCTTCGGCGCGCCACCCCAATAGTCGGGGTTCGCCTCCAGCCGGATGCCGATGCGGGGTTCATAGGAAACGAACTTGAACGCGCCCGTGCCGACGGGGTTCAGGTTGAAGGCTTCCTCGCCCACCTCCTCGACATATTTCGGGGGCACGATCATCGCGCCATATCCGGCCAGTTTGGTCAGGAGGACCGGATCGGGCGCCTTCAGATGGAAATCGACGGTCATGTCGTCGATGATCTCCACGCTCTCGATCGCGGTGTAGTTCGATTGCTGCGGGCCCTTGCCGCCTTCTTCGCCCAGCAGGCGGTCGAAGGTGAACTTCACCGCTTCGGCGTTGAAGGGTTCGCCGTTGTGGAAGGTCACGCCCTCGCGCAGGGTGAAGCGGATGCGGGTGCCGTCGTCCAGTTCCTCCCACGCGGTGGCAAGGCCGGGTTGCAGTTCCAGATCCGGCCCGCGCCACGTCAGCCCGTCATAGATGTTCGTGCCCACCGACGCCCAGTTCACAAGGAACGTGTCGATCGGGTCCCAGCTTCCCGGATCCTGGGGGGAGGACACGGTCAGCTTGCCTTCCGCAAAGGCGGGCGTGGCCAGCATGAGAAGCGCAAGCGCGGTGGCGGCGAAGTTCTTTTTCATGGTCGTCCCTGTTGATGTTGGCATGTCAGTGGCGCGCGACCACGTGGCCGGGCGCGATTTCGTCACGAAGATGCGGCTTGGGGGCATCGCCGATGCGGTGGGTCGTGGACGGAATGTCCCCCTCCATCGCGCGGCGTTCGGGGCGGTGCGCCGGATCGGCCACCGGCACGGCGGACAGAAGGCGGCGGGTATAGGGGTGGGCGGGCGTCTCGAACACCTGCGCGCGGGTGCCCATCTCCATGATCTGACCCAGATAGAGGACGGCGACGCGGTGGCTCATCTTTTCCACCACCGCCATGTCATGGCTGATGAAGAGATAGGCCAGGCCGTCATCGTGCTGCAGGTCCATGAACAGATTGATGATCTGCGCCTGAATGGACACGTCCAACGCCGACAGCGCCTCGTCCGCGATGATCAGGCGGGGTTTGGAGGCGAGGGCCCGTGCGATGCAGACCCGCTGCCGCTGCCCGCCGGAAAATTCATGCGGATAGCGGCCCGCGACGGCGGCGGACAGGCCCACGCGTTCCAGAAGCTCCCCCACACGCGTCTGGATGGCGCGGTCGTTGTCCAGAAGTCCATGGGTGCGGATCGGTTCGGCAATCGAATAGCCGACCGTTCTGCGGGGATCGAGCGAGGCGAAGGGGTCCTGGAAGATATACTGCACCTCGCGCCGCAACCGCTGGCGTTCGGCCAGACCCATCTGCGACATGGGCCGCCCGTCGAAGAACACCTCGCCCGAGGCGGGGTCGGTCAGTTGCTGGATCGTGCGCCCGATGGTCGATTTTCCCGATCCGCTTTCGCCGACAAGGGCCAGCGTCTCGCCGGGGTGGATGTCGAAGCTGACCTGCGTGACGGCGGGACAGTAATGTGTGACCTTGCCATACCAGTTCTTCGTCAGATCGAACGAGACCGACAGATCGCGCACCGACAAAAGCGGGGCCGCGCCGGTTTTGGCCGTGTCCTGCACGCGGCGGGTGCCGACCAGCTTCGGCTGCCCGTCCTCCAGCACGGTCAGGGGGGTGCGCAGGGGATGCGGTTCGCCCGCCATCTCACCCAGCTTCGGCACGGCCGACAGAAGGGTGCGGGTGTAGGGGTGCTGCGGATTGGCGAAGATGTCGGCCACCGGCCCGTCCTCCACCTTTCTGCCCCTCCACATCACGACCACATCGTCGGCCATTTCGGCCACGACGCCCATGTCATGGGTGATGAAGATGATCGCCATGCCCAACTCGGCCTGAAGATCGCGCAGGATCGACAGGATCTGCGCCTGAATGGTGACGTCCAGCGCCGTCGTCGGTTCATCGGCGATCAGCAGCTTCGGACGGCAGGCCAGCGCCATGGCGATCATCACGCGCTGGCGCATTCCCCCCGAAAGCTGGTGGGGATAACGCCGGATCATCCCCTTGGCGTCCGGCAACCGCACCAGTTCCAGAAGGCGGATCCCTTCCGCCATCGCCTGCGCCCGCGTCAGGCGCGCATGAAGCATCAGCACTTCGGCGATCTGGTCGCCGATGGAATAGACGGGGTTGAGCGATGTCATCGGCTCCTGGAAGATCATCGCGATTTCGTTGCCGCGAATGCCCCGCATGTCCGACTGGGACATTTTCAGAAGATCGGAGTCCCCCGCCGCATTGCGAAACAGGATGCGCCCTTCGGGATAGGAGGCGCCGACCATGTCGGCCAGCCGCATGATCGACATCGAGGTGACCGATTTGCCCGATCCGCTTTCGCCCACGATGGCCAGGGTGCGTCCCGCCTGCACGGTGAAATCCAGCCCGTCGATCACCTGGGACGTCCCGAACGCGACGCTCAGCCCCTCGACGGTCAGGATGGGGGGGGAAATGGAGTCTGGCATCGGCCCCTCGACATGGTTCGCTTCGCCCCATGGCTCTCGCCATTTGGCACATGGCAGCTATGCAATATTGACGGGTCGCTGGCAACCGCCCCACCAACAAGACTTGTTTTTTTGTTGAACAAAAAACAGGCCGTTTCGCATGGTTCGCGGGCGTTGGCGACTGTCCTGAGGCATGGACGTTTGTCATTGCGGACCGGCGCGCCATGTAACGCGCTTCACGGCGGCACTTTGCCCGCATTCGCAGGAAGCCCGCATGACCCCGCTTCAGATCGCGTCGATTATCCTTGTGCTGGCGGCCGCGTCGGGCTGCGTGAACTATTTCTTCCTTCGCTTGCCATCCTCGATCGGGATCATGGTGATCGCGCTTGTGGGGTCGATGATCGTTCTGGGCATCGACCATCTTCATCCCGGCCTGCATCTGGCCGAACAGACGCGCGATCTTGTGTCTGCGATGGAGTTGTCGGGATCGCTTCTGGACGGAATGCTGGGCCTTTTGCTGTTCGCCGGGGCGCTGCACGTGTCCTTGAGCGATCTGCGGCGCGAGGCGCTGGCGGTGTTTCTGATGGCGACACTGGGCGTTGCCCTGTCGACCGTCATCGTCGGGCTGGGCTTTTCCTGGGTCACGGGGATGCCGCTTCTGATCGCCCTTGTGTTCGGCGCGCTGATTTCCCCGACGGACCCGGTGGCGGTGCTGGGTATCCTGCGCGAGGCGAAGATACGCAACAGCCTTGAGATCAAGATCGCCGGGGAATCGCTGTTCAACGACGGCGTGGGATATGTCGTCTTCCTGCTGCTGATCGGGCTGGCGTTTCCCGCCGCCGATGCGCATGGGGCGGGGGCCTTCGATCTGGCATCCGCCGTGACGCTGTTCCTGCGCGAGGCGGTGGGCGGCGGCGTTCTGGGCCTTGCACTGGGCTGGGGCGTCTTTCGGCTGATGCGGCGGATCGACGATTACGCGCTGGAGGTGATGCTGACCTTGGCGCTGGCCTTGGGCGGATATGAACTTGCGTTGGCGTTGGGCGTGTCGGCCCCGATCATGGCGGTGGTGGCGGGCCTGATGATTGGCAATGTCGGCCGGCGGGACGCGATGTCGGACGAGACGCGCCGCTATGTCGATGGCTTCTGGCAACTGATCGACGAGATCCTGAACGCCGCCCTTTTCCTGATGATCGGGATGGAGATCTTCCAGCTTGACGTCACACGCACCACGCTTTTGTTCATGGGGGCGGCAATCGGCCTTGCGCTTGCGGCCCGTCTGGCCTCCGTGGCGCTGCCGATCCTCCTGCTTTATCCCATCCGGCGGGAGGGGCGGGACGTGGTGCCGCTGATGACCTGGGGCGGGCTGAAGGGCGGCATTTCCGTCGCGCTCGCCCTGTCGCTGCCCGCCTCCGACTGGAAGGATCCGATCCTGGCTGCGACCTATGCGGTGGTGGTCTTCTCCATTCTGGTGCAGGGCCTGACGCTTGGCCCCCTTGCACGGCGGTTGATGCGGGATCGGGCGCATTCCCCGGGCCCGTGAATATGGCGCCACGCCCTGAAATGCCGCATACTGCCCCTCTTGATGGGCAGGGGGCGGCGGACGATGGACGAGACGACAGCACCGGAGACGATGGAAGAGGCGGTCCAACTGGATCCGGTCTTCGTATTCTCCAAGATTTCCACATGGGTCATCGGCTTTCAGAAGCTGTTGCCGAATATCGTCGTCGCGGCGGTGCTGATCGGGATATTCGTCATCCTTGGCCTGATCGTGGCGCGCGCGGTACGGACATGGGCCAATCACAGCCAAAGGGGCAATCTGGGCGACGTCCTCGGATCGTTCCTGAAATGGGTCATCATCTTGATGGGCATCCTGCTGGGGTTGACCATCGTGATCCCGTCCTTGCGTCCGGGCGATCTGATCGCGGGCCTTGGCATCGGGTCGGTGGCGATCGGCTTTGCGTTCAAGGATATTCTGCAGAACTGGCTTGCGGGGCTTCTGCTGCTTCTGGGGCAGCCGTTCCGTCCGGGGGACCAGATCGTCGTCAACGGCTATGAGGGCACCGTCAAACGGATCGAGACGCGGGCGACGATTTTGACCACCTATGATGGGCGGGATGCGATCATTCCGAACGCCGACGTGTATTCGACGGCGGTGACGGTGAACACCGCCCATGAAACCCGGCGCAGCGATTACGATGTCGGCATCGGATACGGGGATGACATCGAACAGGCCCGCAAGGTCATTCTGGCCTGTTTCGAAGGGCTGGATACGGTGGAGGCGAAACCGGCCCCCGAGGTTCTGGTCTGGGATTTGGCATCCTCGACCGTCAATCTGCGGGTGCGGTGGTGGACGAATTCACGGCGCACCGATGTGGTGCATGTGAAGGCGGTGCTGCTGGAGCGGATCAAATACGCCTTGGACAAGGCGGGCATCGACATGGCCTATCCGACGCAGGTGATGCTGTTTCATGATCAGACGGAGGCGACCGACGGCACGCGCGGCGATCAGCGCGAAGGATGGCCGCGGGGCGAAAAGGGCCATCCGCCCATGTCTGCGCGCGAGGCAGGGCAGAAGCAGGGCTGAGCCACGCCGGCCATGATGCGGGAATCAAAAAGCGCGGCCGAAGCCGCGCTTTCCGATCCGACCATGTGGGGTCGATTACATTTCCGGCCACTTGAATTCAGGCGCGTTCTCCAGCGAGGCGCGGTCCGACTGCAGCACGATGAAGTAGTCGTTCTGCGAGTCGCCGTCACGGATCACCGCGAGGTCGTCCATGGACACGGCCACGGTCTTCTCGCCCATACCGAGGAAGCCGCCGAAGTCGGTCAGAACGGCCTTGACCATGCCGTCTTCGCCGATGACCAGATCGCTGATCTCACCCACATCGTCCCAGTCCTGGTCGACTTCGGTCATGTCGGCGTTCATGTCGACCTCGACCTCGGACACGTACAGACGCTTGCCGATGAAGGTTTCTGCCGACTTGTCACCGGCTTCGACGGTGTAGTTGAAGCCCATGTCCGACGTCCCGGTCGTGGCGGCTGCCGGTGCGGTCGTGGTGGCTTCCGGCGCGGTCGTGGTGGCCGTCTGTGCGACGACGGGGGCGGCCAGCATGGCAACGACGGCGGTGGAGGAAAGCAGCTTGATCATCTTGGTCTCCTTAGGTTTCTCGGCTCCTGCCGATCGGGGAGATAACGGGCGATCCCAGATCCGGTTCCGAAATTCGACCGATTTTCTGAACCGACCGGCCCGGTCCATCCGGCGCCCCGTGGGCCGCACCGGAAGGACCGGCGGGACGTTCAGGTCAGATCGTTCGCCGCCAGGAAATCGTTCATCGTCCGCGTCTGGGCCGCCGTCAGCGGCCAGGCCGATGGGGCGCGCGTGGGCCCGCAGTCCCGTCCGATCGCCTGAAGCGCGGCCTTGACGCCGGTCACGTTCGTGCCGTTCATCTCCTCGGCGCGGACATCCTCGAACGGCTTCATCCGGCGGATCAGGCGGTTGGCCTGCGCATAATCGCCCCCCTCCAGCGCGGCATGGATCGCCATCGAATGTTCGGGCCAGATGTTGATCAACCCCGAGGTGAAGCCGCGCGCCCCCACGGCATAAAAGGCCGGCGCCCATACCTCGGCCAGCCCGCCGACCCAGACGATCGACGGATCGCAGGCGGCCTTCGCTTCGGCCAGCCGCAACGGGTTCGGGGTGGCCCATTTCACGCCCTTCACCCCCTCGACCTCGCACAGGGCGCGAATATTGTCGGTGCCGATCGCGTCGTTGCGCAGATAAAGCATCATCGGCAGGCCACCGGACGCGTCGGCGATGGCCCGGATGTAATCCACTGTCCCGCGCGGCGAGACGAAGGGATCCGGCGGCTGATGGATCATCAGCGCGGTGGCCCCGGCTTTCGCGGAGTCCCCGGCCAGCCGACAGGCATCGCGCAGCCCGCGCCCCACGCCAGCCAGAACCGGGGCGCGCCCCCCCACCATTGCCACGACCTCGTGCACCATCGTCACGGCCTCGTCCGTGGTCAGGGCATAGAATTCGCCGGTGTTTCCGTTCACCACCGGCATATGCACCCCGGCCCGGACGGCGTGGTCGATCACGGGCTGCAGTTTCGCAGGCGCCAGATCGCCTTGGTCGTCATAGGGTGTCACCAGAATGCCGGAAATGCCCGTCAGGGCCGTGTCGAGATCATGTGCCATCGTGTCCTCCTCCTGAACGTGTGACGCGTGCCGCGGCGGGGTGGCAGGCGCGGACTGGCGCCCCGGCCGTCAATGTCACCGGCCCCCGCACGGATGTCCAGACGGCGATCACCCGAAAAGGGGGGCGGTCCACGGGGAAAGGCGCAGGGCCGGGGCAACGCCTGTTGGGACAATTTGCCCGTTGTCTTCGCGCCGGAATGCGTCATGCAGGGGATATGCGTGCTTTTGCAGCCTTCCGTATCCTGGGTCTGGTGGCGGTAACCCTGCTGACCGTCGCCTTCGCGACGGGCACGGTGGGGCGTGCGGCCCCTTCGGTGACCGATATGTATCTGAGCGCGTATCAGCTTCAGGGCGGGCTTCTGTCCGACCTGTGCCACGATACCCCCGACCATGCGCATGAGGCGGGCTGTTCCTTGTGTCATCTGGTGGCGGCGTCCAATCTGCCGGATGTGAACCTGCCGCTGATCCGGGCCGAACGGGCGCGGGTGGCGGCCATCATCCTGCCGCAGATCCGGCGGGCGGCGGCGCGCCCGCACGACCCCGCCACCCCCACACGCGGCCCCCCGCAGGCCTGAGACCGACCGTTCCACCCTTCCGGTTCCCATTCTCAGGCCCTTTTCATGTCCCATATCCCCGATCAGCCGCGCGGCGCCACCGCGCTGCGGCCGTTTCTGCTGCGCCTCCATTTCTACATCGGGCTGTTTGTCGGCCCCTTCATCTTCATCGCCGCCCTGACGGGGTTGCTTTACGTCCTGACCCCGCAGATCGAAGATCGGCTTTACGCCGACGCCCTTTACACCGACAGCGCGGGTGCGGCCCGCAGCCTGACCGATCAGGCGCTGGCGGCGCGGGCCGTGGTGCCGGATCTGGACGTGTCCGCCGTCCGCCCCGCCACGGGCGAGGGGCGCACGACGCGGATCATGTTCTCCGATCCCGCATTGGGCCCGTCCGAGAACCGGACGATCTTCGTCGATCCGGTCACGCTGGCAATCCGGGGCGACATGACCACCTATGGCACCAGCGGCATCCTGCCCTTCCGCATCACGCTGGATTACCTGCACCGCAACCTGCTGCTGGGCGACTGGGGGCGATATTACAGCGAGCTTGCGGCCTCGTGGCTGTGGGTGGCCGTTCTGGGGGGCGTGGCGCTGTGGGCGACCGGCCCGAAGCGCCGCCGCGCGGTGGCCGACATGCCCCCGCCGCAGCGTCGCCGCTGGATTCATGCCACGCTGGGGGTGGTGCTGTCGGTGGTGCTGGTGTTCATCTCGATCACCGGCCTCACGTGGTCGCAGGCGGGCGGGCAGCGGATCACCGACCTGCGCAACGCCATCGGCTGGGTCACGCCCTCGGCCAGCACCGCATTGGACGGGGCCACCATGCCGATGGACGCCCATGCGCACCATCACATGGACCTGTCGGCGCGCGAGGATCGTCTGGATCAGCTGGACGCGGTGGAGGCTGCATCCCGCAAGGCCGGCATCGACAGCCCGTTCCTGGAAATCCGCCTGCCCAAACCCGGCCAGGCCTGGTCGGTGCGGGAATACGACCGCAGCTGGCCCACGCAGGTCGACACCATCGCGCTGGACCCTGCGACCATGGCCGTCACCAGCCGCGCCGACTTTGCGGAGTTCACCTTGGTGCCGAAGCTGATCCGCTGGGGCATCGACGCGCATATGGGCATCCTGTTCGGGGTTGCGAACCAGATCGTCATGGGGCTGGTGGCCGTGGGCCTGATGATCTCCATCGCCTATGGCTATGCGATGTGGTGGACCCGCCGCCCCGCTGCCGGGGGCCTGCCGTTGACCGCCGCGTGGATGCGCCTGTCCGTGCCTGCCCGCATGTTTTGGGCGGTGGGGGCCGTGGCGCTTGGCTGGGCGCTGCCCGTGCTGGGCATCAGCCTTGCGGCCTTCCTGCTGATCGACATCCTTCGCTGGGTCATCGCCCGCCGATCTGTGTGACGGCGCCCCGCGGCGATCTATTGCACCCGCGCCCAGAAGGCCTTTCGCCGCCCATAGGTCCTGCGCAGCGAGGCCACGAAACTCAGGTGATCCGGCACCGGGTCATACTCCACGATCCGCGCATCGGCCTCTGCGCAGGCCAGAAGCCGGGCGGCGGCCTGCCGGTCCTCGGCTGCGGTGCCGCGACCCAAGCCGGCGCGGATCGCCTTTCGCCACAGGATCACCGCCGCCAGCGGCGCACGGGTGACCAGCGCGTCGGCATAGGTGGGAAGGGCGGAGGCGTGGCCATTCAGCGCATCGGGATGCGTCAGGATCAGGCGGGCCGCCGCATCGTGGTCGGGCCAGTCCATGAAGAAGGCCAGGGCGGCGTTGCGGTCGGGATGGTCCTGGGCCAGACGGCGCGCCGCGTCCTCGGCCTCGATATCCTCGAAATCCGGCAGCAGGCGAAGATGGGCGCGCAGGCGATCCGCATCGGGCCGGGCGGCGAAACTGTCCCGCAGGAACGCCGCCAGCGCCTCCTTGCGCTTCAGCGCGGCAAGCGCGGCGATGATCCCGTCCTCCACCACGGGGGTGCGGGGGGCGTGGTCCAGATGGGCAAGCGCCTCTTCGGGCCGCTCGGCGTCCATCAGGCGGGCGGCGATATCAAGGGCCGTCGCCGGATCGGCGCGCTGGGCCGTTGTGAACAGCGCGATATAGGCATCGACATCCCCGCGCGCCGCCGCGATGGCGCGCCGCAGGACCAGCAGGCGGGCGCGACCGATTTTGGAGGCCGACGTCGCGTCACTCGCCAGCCGATCCAGCCGCGCCAGACCCGCCGCACCCAAGGCCGGGGCAAGCGCGGCGACGCTTCCGTCGAACCGCCCCCCGGTGTCTTGGCGAACCGCGTCGAAGACAAGATCTGCCAGCCCCTCGGCGGGGTGGGACAGGGCAGGGGCCAGCCGGGCGACAAGGGGCATCACCTCCTCGAACGGCTGCGCCAGAATTCCGGCCGCGTCGCGGCCGCGGGCCAGAACGCCGGGCGCGAGATACAGCAGTTCCCATAAGAGATCGAAGGCCAGGTCCGGGTTGGCGGGGGCGATGGTGCCGTCGATTAGGGCGAGGAAACTGCGCAACTCCTTGGCCAGAGTGCGATGGGTCTTGCGCGGGATATAGCCCTTGGCCTGTCGGATCGCGGCATAGCGTTTGCGCAGGTCGCGCGCGACATCCTCCGGCCCCTGATGCGCGCTGAGTTCCAGCCGCAGGCGGCGCTGCAGATCAGCACGGCCCTTCGTCACCTCCATCAGCAGGTCCGCCAGACGCGCCGCCCCAAGGGGCACCAGATTCTTGGTGTTCAGCGCCTTGGCCATAGCTTACCGCAGCCGCACAAGGCGCAGAAGCTGCGCCGCGAACCGCCACACCAGCGCCAGCACCACCATCCGCAGCACAAAGCCGATCATGGTCTGGATGCGCATCCCGAACAACGTGCCGATCATCACGACGGCAAGAAGGCCAAGGGCGATCTGCTCTTTCATCGAATGGCTGGCGGCGAAGTCAGGTCCCAACAGCAGAAATCCGGCAGAGCCGCCGACAAGACTGGCAAAGATCAGAAACGGGGGCATGGACGGTCCGGGATCGTGGGGCGTCCGCATCTTCTATCGGGTCGGGCCGTCGTTGGCGATGCCTTTGGGGTCACTGCGGCATCGTCTGCGCAGCGAAATGCGTTTCCACGAAGGTGACGACCGCATCTGCCCCGGCGGGCTTGTCAATGAACCCCACGGGACGGGCCTTGGCGGCCTGCGCGCGCGTGGTTCGGTCCAGATTGGCGCTGAGGAAGACCGAGGGGATATCGAAGGCGTGCCGAAGCCGCATCGCCGTGTCCACACCGTTCGTGCCACGCGCCAGTTGCACGTCCATCGTCGCCAGATCGACCGGGTACCGTTCAGCCAGCCGCAGCGCCGACTGCATGTCCATGGCGATGCCCACGGTCTCGAATCCCGCCTCCTCCAGCGTGAGGGCCAGATCCAGGGCAATGATGGTGTCGTCCTCGACGATCAGGATACGATAAGACATGACCACTTTCTGCACGCCGCGACGTGGGCCTGTTCAACCAACAGGTGTGCGCGGAATATGTTCCGACGGCCCGTCACGGAATGCGGGGGGCAAGATACCGTCGCGGCCCCCTTCGCCTTGCGCGCCCCCGTCGCTATGTATCACGCGACGCTTCCAAAAGGACGACCCATGCCAGCCATCATCGAGATCGAGAACCTGTCAAAGCAGTATGACAGCGGCACGAAGGCGCTCGACAACCTCTCCCTCTCGATCGAGGAGGGGGAGATCATCGCCCTCCTGGGTCCGAACGGCGCGGGAAAGACGACGCTGATCTCCATCATCTGCGGTCTGGTGATGCCCACCGGCGGAACGGTGCGGGTGGGGGGGCACGACATCCGCAACGATTGGCGCGCGGCGCGCCGGATGATCGGGCTCGTCCCCCAGGAAATCGCTCTGGAGCCGTTCGAGAAGGTGATCGACGCCGTCCGATATACCCGCCGCCTGTATGGCGCCGCCCCGGACGAGGCGCATATCGAGGCGGTCCTGCGGTCGCTGGCGCTGTGGTCCAAGCGGGACGCGGCCATTCGCGAATTGTCCGGCGGGATGAAGCGGCGCGTGCTGATCGCCAAGGCGCTGTCCCACCGCCCGCGCGTCCTGTTTCTGGACGAACCGACGGCCGGGGTCGATGTCACCCTTCGGCGCGAGATGTGGGACGTGGTCCGCGATCTGCGCCAAAGCGGCGTGACCATCATCCTGACCACCCATTATCTGGAGGAGGCCGAGGACATGGCCGATCGTATCGGCGTCATCGACAAGGGGCGGCTGGCGGTCGTCCAGCCCACGGCCGACATGATGGGCGAATTGGGGCGCAAGACGCTGAAGATCGAGTTGAACGTCGCGCTGCCCGCCTTGCCCGCCGATCTGGCCCGCCCCGGCCTGACGCTGCACGATGACGGTCGGACCCTGTCCTATGATTACGACACCCGCGCCGAACGCACCGGCATCGCCCGCCTTCTGGGCGATCTCGCGACCAGCGGCCTGTCGGTCCGCGACATCTCCACCCATCAATCCACGCTGGAGGAGATCTTCATGACCCTCGTGTCCACACCCAAGGAGGTGGCGGCATGAACTGGACCGCGTCCCTTGCGATCTTCAACCATGAGATGGCGCGGTTCTTCCGCACCATCTGGCAATCGCTCGCTTCGCCCGTGGTGTCCACGGTGCTGTATTTCGTCGTGTTCGGGGCGGCGATCGGCGGGCGCATCCAGTCGGTGGAGGGGGTGCCCTATGGCGCGTTCATCGTGCCGGGGCTGATGATGCTGACCGTGCTGCAGCAATCGGTCAGCAATGCCAGTTTCGGCATCTATTTCCCGAAGTTCAGCGGCACGATCTATGAATACCTCGTCTCACCGGTCGGGTGGATCGAGGTGACGGTGGGCTTTGTCGGCGCGGCGGCGGCGAAGGCGATCCTGATCGCGATGATCATCCTTGGGACCAGCTTCTTCTTTGTCGGAATGCATGTGATGCACCCGTTCTGGATGCTGACCTTCCTGTTCCTGACCGCGTTGGCCTTCAGCCTTCTGGGCTTCATCATCGGCCTGTGGGCGAAATCGTTCGAGCAGTTGCAGATCGTGCCGATGATGGTGATCACGCCCTTGGTGTTTCTGGGCGGGGCCTTCTATTCCTCGGACATGCTTCCGCCGTTCTGGGAGGGGGTCGCGAAGCTGAACCCCGTCCTCTACCTCATTTCCGGGTTCCGGTGGTCGTTCTTTGGGTTCGCGGATGTGCCGGTGGGCGTGTCGCTTGTGGCGGTGGGGATCATGGTCGTGATCTGTGCCGCGATCATCCGCTGGATATTCGCCACCGGCTGGCGGTTGCGCGACTGAGGCGCCCCGTGGCCCGTGCCGCCGCAAAGTGCGGCACGGGCAGTGCCCTCAGGCGGGGAGGGACTTGCGCGACAGCCCCTGGCGAAGCGCAACGCCCCCAAGGATGGCGACCCCGATCAGGGTGGACACGATCTCGGGCGCGATCATCAAGAGGGCGGCGATGGGCAGAAGCGCCCGCTCGATCTTCAGGAGCGGCCCCATCAGCCAGCCGGTGATGGCCGCCGAGAGCGACACGATCCCCAGAACGGCCCCCGTGAAGGCCAACGCGAAGGCGCCCCAAGTGAACCCTTGGGTCACCAGCAGCAGCGAGGGGGAGAAGACGAACATGATCGGCACCAGCGCCTTGCCCATCGACAGGCGGAACGCGGTGTTGCCCGCCTTGAACGCGTTCGCCCCCGCAATTCCCGACGCGGCATAGGCGGCCAGCGCCACCGGCGGCGTCACATCCGCCAGAACGCCATAGTAAAAGACGAAGAAATGCGCGACCAGGGGTTCGACATTCATCATCCCCAGCACGGGCGCGGCCACCGCGACCATGATGATGTAGTTGGCGGTCGTGGGAATGCCGCAGCCCATCAGGATGCAGACCACGGCGGTCATCAGCAGCGTGAACAGCAGCGCCAGCGTCTGGACGGTGAACAGCTCGAACGGCAGGAAGCCGAGGAAGGCATGGGCCGACTGCGCCCAATCCTGCGCGACCGACGTGACCATGAAGGCGATCTTGAAGCCGACCCCGGTCAGGGTGACAACGCCGATGACCACGCCCACCAGCGCCGCCGCCGCCGTCACGGCAAGCGAGCTTCTGGCCCCCGCGACGAACCCGTCATAGATGCCGACCGCGAATTCCTGCGCCCCCGTGGCAAGGCCGGAGGCCATGACGCGCTGGACCGCGAAAACCACGATGCAGGCGGTGATCGCCCAGAAGGCCGCAAGGAACGGCGTCCGCCCCGACATCAGCATCCAGACCAGCAGGATCAGCGGCAGCATGGACAGCCAGCCTTCGCGCAGGACCTTGATGGCGTTGGGCAACTCTTCCTTGCGCAGGCCGCGAATGCCCAGACGTTTCGCCTCCAGATGCACCTGCACCAGCACGCCGAAGAAATGCATGAAGGCGGGGACGATGGCCGCGATCAGGATCGTGCGCAGGGGGATGCCCAGATATTCGACCATCAGGAAGGCCACGGCCCCCATGACGGGTGGGGTGATCTGCCCGCCGGTGGAGGAGGCCGCCTCTACCGCCGCGGCGAAATGGCGTTTGAACCCGATGCGGATCATCGCCGGGATCGTCAGCGCGCCGGTGGTAACCGTGTTGGCGATCGACGACCCGGAGATGGAGCCCAGAAGCGCCGAGGAGACGACCGACACCTTGGCCGGCCCCCCCGAATATCGCCCCGTCAGCGCGGTGGCGAGGTCGATGAACAACTGCCCCAGGCCGATGCGCTGCGCCATGACGCCGAACAGCACGAAGTGAAACACATAGGTCGCGATGACCCCGAGGGCCGTGCCATAGATGCCCTGCGACGACAGATAGAGGTGGTTGATGATCCCCGACCAGTCCGCCCCCGGATGCACGAAGATGCCGGGCATCGACTGCCCGAAATAGGCGTAACCGATGAACAGGAGGGCGATCACCGGCAGCGGCCAGCCCATCGACCGGCGCACCGCCTCCAGCAGGGTGACCAGAAGCACCGTGCCCATGACGATGTCGATCTGCAGCGGGTTGCCGATGCGGAAGGCCAGCTGGTCATAGATCCAGGGCACGTAGAACGAACTGACGGCGGCCGCGATGGCGAACACCCAGTCCAGCACCGGCACGCCCAGAAGCACGAAGCCCGTGGTCTTTTCCCGCCCGCTGGAGAAGGCGGCAAAGCTGAGGAAGATCACGAACAGCGACACGCCCATGTGCAGGCCGCGATGGGTCGTTGCGCGCGGAATGCCGAAGCCCGCGGTATAGAAGTGATAGACCGACAACAGGAACAGGATGACGCCGGACAGGATGGCGACCGGTCGAAGGACGGTGCGGTAACGCGCTTCGGGGTCGTAATCTTCTTCCAGCGCCCGCAGTTCCGCGTCCGTCAGGTGGCGTTCGTCTTGGTTCATCCCCGTGTCCCCGTGCGGATGTCATGGATAGGGGCGCGGACGATGCGTCCGCCCGCGCCCCGTTGGCCGATGCGACGCGGGATTATTCCAGCGCGCCCACTTCGCGATAGAAGCGTTCCGCACCCGGATGGAACGGGATGCCCGCGCCTTGGGTGGCCGATTCCAGCGTGATCAGACGGCCCTTGGCGTGCCCGGCCGCGAACAGCTTTTGCGTGTTCTCGTTATACAGCGCCTTGGTGATGCCATAGGCCAGATCGTCGGACAGGTCGGACGAGGTGACCATCTGCGCCCCGACCGAAATCGTCGGCACGTCCGCATCCTGCCCGTCATAGGTGTTCGCGGGAACGGTGTCGGCGGCGAAGAAGGTGTATTGGTCGCGCAGGGCGTCCACTTCGGGGCCGGTGATCGGCACGATCGTCACGTCGTTCTGGCTGGCCAGTTCCGCGATCGCCCCGGCGGGATAGCCGCCCACGAAGAAAAACGCGTCCATCGCCCCGTCGCGCATCCGGTCCGAGGCCTGGTCGGGCTTGAGGTATTCGGGCGAGATGTCGGCCTCGCTCAGCCCGAATGCCTCAAGGATGATCTTGGCATCGACCAGCGTGCCCGAGCCGGGTTCGTCCAGCGACACGCGCTTGCCCTTCAGGTCCGCGACCGAGGTGATGCCCGCATCGGCGCGGGCCACGAGATGGATGCTTTCGGGATAGAGGTTGGCCAGAAGGCGCAGCTTTTCCACCGCCGGCTGCCCTTCCCAAAGCCCGGTGCCGGTCTGCGCCCAATAGGCCACGTCGGACTGGCTGAACCCCGCCTCGAGCGTGCCGCCGTTGATCGAGTTGACGTTGCCCACCGATCCGTTCGAGGCGACCGCCGTCGCGATCAGGCCCGGCACGCCGCAGGAGCCGCCGTCTTCGCAGGCGCGGGATCCGGGCGGGTTGGAGATCGCGTTCGCGATCAGCCCGCCGATGGGATAATAGGTGCCCGCCGTGCCCCCCGTGCCGATGCGGAAGAATTGCATGTCCTGCGCCATGGCGCCCGGCGCCAGAAGTCCGGCGGCAAAGGCGGCCCCGACCAGCGATTTCATCGAAAAGAGTTTCATCCGTCCCTCCTGCAAATCAGATGACGCCAATGTGACCGCTTTGTCCCGGGACTGACAACCCCAATAGATGACCCGTCCGCGGGGGCGGGATGGGCAGGGCGGCCACGAAATGACGTCCCCCCGATCTTCGCGGTTGCGGATTGGCCCCGTGTCGGTGACATTTTCCTTATCGCCCAAAGATTCATCCACACAATCCGAGGTAATGACGACCATGCGGCAGACATTCTCCAAGATCCTGATTGCGAACCGGGGCGAGATTGCGATCCGCGTGATGCGGGCGGCGAACGAGATGGGGAAGGCCACGGTCGCCGTCTATGCCGAGGAGGACAAGCTCTCGCTCCACCGCTTCAAGGCGGACGAGGCGTATCGGATCGGTGAGGGGCTGTCGCCGGTGGGGGCCTATCTGTCGATCCCCGAGATCATCCGTGTGGCGAAGATGTCGGGCGCGGACGCGATCCATCCCGGCTATGGCCTGCTGTCGGAGAACCCCGATTTCGTCGATGCCTGCGATGCGGCGGGGATCGTGTTCATCGGCCCGTCCGCTGCGACGATGCGCGCTTTGGGCGACAAGGCCAGCGCGCGGCAGGTGGCGGTGGCGGCGGGCGTGCCGGTCATTCCCGCCACCGGCGTTCTGGGCGAGGATTTCGCCGCGATCCGCGCCGAGGCGGAGACGATCGGCTATCCCCTCATGCTCAAGGCCAGCTGGGGCGGGGGCGGGCGCGGGATGCGCCCGATCCTGACCCCCGCCGAACTGGAGCAGAAGGTGCGCGAGGGGCGGCGCGAGGCCGAAGCCGCCTTCGGCAACGGCGAGGGGTATCTGGAGAAGATGATCCAGCGCGCGCGCCATGTGGAGGTGCAAATCCTGGGCGATGCGCAGGGTGGCATCTATCATCTGTATGAACGGGATTGCACGGTGCAGCGGCGCAACCAGAAGGTGGTGGAACGCGCGCCCGCCCCCTATCTGACCGACGCGCAGCGGGCCGAGGTCTGCGATCTGGGCCGCCGCATCTGCGCGCATGTGGGCTATACCTGCGCCGGAACGGTCGAGTTCCTGATGGATATGGACGAGGGCAAATTCTACTTCATCGAAGTGAACCCCCGCGTTCAGGTGGAGCACACGGTGACCGAGGAGGTGACCGGCATCGACATCGTGCAGGCGCAGATCCGCATCGCCGAAGGGGCCACGCTGGCCGAGGCGACGGGGGCGGCGGCCCAATCCGATATCCACCTGTCCGGGCACGCGATCCAGTGCCGCGTGACGACCGAGGATCCGCAGAACAATTTCATCCCCGATTACGGCCGCATCACCGCCTATCGCAGCGCGACGGGCATGGGGATCCGGCTGGACGGGGGCACCGCCTATTCCGGGTCGGTAGTGACGCGGCATTACGACTCGCTGCTGGTGAAGGTGACGGCCTGGGCGCAGACGCCAGAGGCCGCGATTGCCCGGATGGACCGCGCGCTGCGCGAGTTCCGCATCCGAGGGGTCAGCACGAATATCGACTTTGTCATCAACCTACTGAAGCATCCGACCTTTCTGTCGGACGCCTATACGACCAAGTTCATCGACACGACGCCGGATCTGTTCGATTTCCCCCGCCGCCGCGACAGCGCGACGAAGCTTCTGACCTATGTGGCCGACATCACTGTGAACGGGCATCCCGAAACGGCGGGCCGTCCCAAGCCTGCGGCGGAAGCGCGGCGCCCGCGCGTGCCCGACCTTGCGGGCGATCCGCCCCCCGGCACGCGGCAAGTGCTGGAGATGCACGGCCCGCAGGGCGTGGCCGACTGGATGCGGGACCAGACGCGGCTGCTGATCACCGACACCACCATGCGCGACGGGCATCAGTCGCTTCTGGCCACGCGGATGCGGACCGACGACATGGTCCGCGTCGCCCCCGCCTATGCCGCAAATCTTGGCGGGCTGTTCAGCGTCGAATGCTGGGGCGGGGCGACGTTCGACGTGGCCTATCGCTTCCTGCAGGAGGATCCGTGGGACCGGTTGCACCGGCTGCGCGCCGCCATGCCCAATATCCTGACGCAGATGCTGCTGCGCGGGGCGAACGGGGTCGGCTATACCAACTATCCCGACAATGTGGTGGAACGCTTCGTGCGCCAGGCCGCCACGTCGGGGGTCGATCTGTTCCGGGTGTTCGACAGCCTGAACTGGGTGGAGAACATGCGCGTCGCGATGGATGCCGTGCAGGAGGCGGGCAAGATCTGCGAAGGCACGCTGTGCTATACCGGCGATCTGCTGGACCCCGACCGGGCGAAATACGACCTGAAGTATTACGTCGGTCTGGCCCGCGATCTGCGGGATGCGGGGGCGCATGTGCTGGGGGTGAAGGACATGGCGGGGGTGCTAAAGCCCGCCGCCGCCCGCCACCTGATCCGCACGTTGAAGGAGGAGGTGGGCCTGCCCATCCATTTCCACACCCATGACACCGGCGGTCTGGGCGGGGCCACGATCCTGGCTGCGGCCGAGGCGGGGGTGGACGCGGTGGACGCGGCGATGGACGCCTTTTCGGGCGGCACGTCGCAGCCCGCGCTCGGGTCCATCGTGGAGGTTCTGCGCCATACCGACCGCGACACGGGGCTGGACATTGGCGCGGTGCGGGCGGTCTCCAACTACTGGGAGGCGGTGCGCCATCAATACACCGCGTTCGAGGCGGGGCTGGAGGCCCCGGCATCCGAAGTCTGGCTGCACGAGATGCCGGGGGGGCAGTTCACCAATCTCAAGGCGCAGGCGCGGTCGATGGGGCTGGAGGAGCGGTGGCACGAAGTGGCCCAGGCCTATGCCGACGTGAACGCCATGTTCGGCGATATCGTCAAGGTCACGCCCAGTTCCAAGGTCGTGGGCGACATGGCGTTGATGATGGTGGCCCAAGGCCTGACCCGTGCGCAGGTGGAGGATCGGAAGGTCGAGGTCAGCTTTCCCGACAGCGTGATCGACATGATGCGCGGCAATCTGGGCCAGCCCCCCGGCGGCTGGCCCCCCGCCTTGCAGGCCAAGGTGCTGAAGGGCGAGGTGGCCTCCACCGACCGCCCCGGCGCGCATCTGCCCCCCGCCGATCTGGAGGCCGCCCGCGCCGCCCTGGCCGAGGCGGTGGGGACCGAGGACGACCCCGCCGATCCGACGGACGAGGATCTGGCAGCCTATCTCATGTATTCCAAGGTCTTCGTCGATTACGCCAAACGGCTGCGGGTGTATGGCCCCGTCTCGGCGCTGCCGACGCCGGTGTTCTTCTATGGCATGGCGGCGGGGGAGGAGACATCGGTGGAGCTGGAGCCGGGCAAGACGCTGGAACTGCGCCTGCAGGCCATCGGCGAGGAGGGGGAAGATGGCGACGTGCGGGTGTTCTTCGAACTGAATGGCCAGCCGCGCATCATCCGCGTGCCCAACCGTGCCAGCACCAAGGCCACCGCCCGTCCCAAGGCGCAGGAGGGCAATCCCGCCCATGTGGCCGCCCCGATGCCGGGGGTCGTTGCCAGCGTGGCCGTGACCCAGGGCCAGTCGGTCCGCGCGGGCGATCTGCTGCTGACGATCGAGGCGATGAAGATGGAAACCGCGCTTCATGCCGACCGCGACGGGGTGGTCACCGCGCTGCACGTGACGCCCGGCACCCAGATCGACGCCAAGGATTTGATGCTGGAGATGGGGTGATGGTCCGCGTTCGGGGGCCGGAGGGTGAGGCCCGGTCGAGGGGCGAATTGACAGAGCGTCGCCCTCCGGCCCCCCCCACCTGTGGATCGCTGGCAGGGGGCCGCAACGAATCTCTGGTCGGGCACCTTTCAATACTGTAATACTAATATATCAGTGCGGTGCGAATCGGGAATGGAGGCCCGGTCGCACGGCACGGCGCACCCGAGGGAGGAGAGGGTCGGCATGGGACCATTCTTAGGCAAACGGGCCATTGCCAGCGCGATTTCGCTGGTGGGGCTTGTCGTTCTGGTATTCTTTCTGTCGCGTCTGACGGGGGATCCCACGGATCTTTATCTGCCCATCGACGCCAATCAGGAAATGCGGGACCAGTTCCGCGAGCTTAACGGGTTCAACGATCCGCTGATCGTGCAGTTCGGACGCTATGTCTGGGATCTGCTGCATCTGGATTTCGGCCAGTCCATCCGGCAATCGCGTCCGGCCATCGACGTGGTGCTTCAGGGGTTCACCTGGACGCTCAGCCTGGCCGTGGTGACGATGACGCTGGTGACGGTCGCGGCCATCGTGATCGGCTCGCTTGCCGCGTTCAACGTGGGCGGGGTGTTCGACCGGATCGCCACCTTCTTCTCGCTTGTCGGGGCGTCGGCGCCGGATTTTTGGATCGCCATCGTGGCCATCGTGATCTTTGCCGTGAACCTGCACTGGCTTCCCACATCGGGCACGGGGACCGTCTGGCACTGGATCCTGCCGGTCGGCGTGCTGTTCATCCGCCCCTTCGGCCTGATCCTTCAGGTGGTGCGCGGGTCGATGATCACCGCCCTTTCGGCCCCCTATATCAAGACGGCCAAGGCCAAGGGCGTCAAATCTCGGCCCATCATCTTCGTGCACGGCCTGCGCAACGGCCTGCTGCCGGTGATCACGGTCATCGGCGATCAGGCGGCGGCCATCCTGAACGGCGCCGTGGTGGTGGAGACGATCTTCGGCTTTCCGGGCATCGGCAAGCTGATGATCGACAGCATTCTTCAGCGCGATTTCGCGGTGGTTCTGGCGGCGATCATGGTGTCGGCGCTGGCCATCTTCATCATGAACCTGCTGATCGACATGGCCTATGCCCTGCTTGATCCGCGCATCCGGTATTGATCCATGAGTGCAAGCGAAACGATGACCAAGACCGATGCGCGCCCGCGGGGGCCGTTCGCCACCTTCCTGTCCCTTCTCTGGGCCGACAAGTTCGCCTTTGTCGCCATGATCTTCCTGCTGATCGTGGTGCTGTGCGCGCTGTTCGGGCCGAT